>NZ_NEVI01000008.1:0-1715 GCF_002261415.1 Bordetella genomosp. 7
GTACCAGTCAAGCGCGTCGTTGATTACAACGTCAAGGTGCGCGTCAAATCGGATCAAACGGGCGTGGATATCGCGAACGTGAAGATGTCCATGAACCCGTTCGACGAGATCGCCGTCGAAGAGGCCACGCGCCTGAAAGAAAAGGGCGGCGCCACCGAGGTGGTGGCGGTGTCGTGCGGGGTGGCGCAATGCCAGGAAACGCTGCGCACGGCCATGGCCATTGGCGCAGACCGCGGCATTCTGGTGCAGACCGATGCCGAGCTGCAGCCGCTGGCGGTGGCCAAGCTGCTCAAGGGCCTGGTGGACAAAGAGCAGCCGCAGCTGGTGATCCTGGGCAAGCAGGCCATTGACGACGACGCCAACCAGACCGGGCAGATGCTGGCCGCGCTGCTGGACTGGCCGCAGGCCACGTTTGCCAGCAAGGTCGAAGTGGCCGACGGCTCGGTGACGGTCACGCGCGAGGTCGACGGCGGCCTGGAAACGATCAAGCTGAAGCTGCCTGCCATTGTCACGACGGACCTGCGCCTGAACGAGCCGCGCTACGTGACGCTTCCCAACATCATGAAGGCCAAGAAAAAGCCGCTGGACACGGTCACGCCCGAGGAACTGGGGGTGGACGCGGCGCCGCGGCTCAAGACGCTGAAGGTGACCGAGCCGCCGGCGCGCAAGGCCGGCATCAAGGTGGCCGACGTGGCCGCGCTGGTGGACAAACTGAAGAACGAAGCGAAGGTGCTCTGAGATGACGACGCTTGTTATTGCCGAACACGACAATGCCCACCTGAAGGGCGCGACGCTGAACGCCATTGCGGCGGCTGCCCAGCTGGGCGGCGACGTGCACGTGCTGGTGGCCGGCAGCAATGTCCAGGCGGTGGCCGAGCAGGCTGCGGCGGCCGCGGGCGTGGCCAAGGTGCTTGCGGCCGATGCGCCGCACCTGGCCGACGGGCTGGCCGAGAACCTGGCCGCGCAGGTGCTGGCGGTGGCCTCGGGCTACAGCCACATCGTGTTTCCGGCCACGGCCTCGGGCAAGAACGTGGCCCCGCGCGTGGCGGCCAAGCTGGATGTGGCGCAGATCTCCGACATCATCGGGGTGGACTCGTCCGATACGTTCCAGCGGCCGATCTACGCGGGCAACGCCATTGCCACGGTGCAGTCGGGCGATGCGGTCAAGGTGATCACGGTGCGCACCACGGCGTTTGACGCGGTGTCGGCCTCGGGCGGTTCGGCGGCGGTCGAGGCGCTGGCGGCGGTGGCCGATTCGGGGCTGTCGTCGTTCGTGGGCCGCGAAGTGGCCAAGAGCGACCGTCCCGAGCTGGCCGGTGCGCGCGTGGTGATCTCGGGCGGCCGCGGGCTGGGCAGCGCCGAGAACTTCAAGATCCTGGATCCGCTGGCCGACAAGCTGGGCGCGGCGCTGGGCGCCTCGCGCGCGGCGGTCGACGCGGGCTACGCGCCCAACGACTGGCAGGTGGGCCAGACGGGCAAGATCGTGGCGCCGCAGCTGTACGTGGCCGTGGGCATCTCCGGGGCCATCCAGCACCTGGCGGGCATGAAAGACTCCAAGGTCATCGTGGCCATCAACAAGGATGCCGAAGCGCCCATCTTCGGCGTGGCCGACTACGGCCTGGTCGGCGACCTGTTTACGGTCGTGCCCGAACTGACCAACGCGCTGTAAGCGCAAGGTGTCTGACACCCTGCGGGAGTCAGACACCGACATCTCA
>NZ_NEVI01000021.1:0-719 GCF_002261415.1 Bordetella genomosp. 7
GATGGCAGCGCTCAAGCGACGCTACGGTTATCGGCGCATCCATATTCTGCTGCGCCGTGAAGGCTGGCAGATGAATCACAAGCGGGTCTGGCGGCTTTACAGCCAAGCCGGCTTGAGCGTTCGTAAGCGTCGCCGCAAGCGCATCGCTCCCGCAGAGCGGGTAGTTCGTCCCGTTGCGACGGCGCCGAATCAGAGCTGGTCGATGGACTTCGTGTCCGACGGTCTGGCCTATGGCCGCAGGTTCCGGTGCTTGAACATCGTCGATGACTACACGCGCGAGTGTCTTGCCATCGAGGTCGATACATCACTGCCGGGATTGCGGGTGGCGCAGGTGCTGCAACGGCTTGCGGAACTGCATGGGCTGCCCAAATCCATCACCGTGGACAACGGCCCAGAGTTTGCCGGCAGGGCCTTGGACGCTTGGGCCTATCAGGTCGGCGTGAAGCTGTCGTTCATCAGACCAGGCAAACCCGTGGAGAATGCATACATCGAGAGCTTCAACGGAAAATTCCGCGATGAATGCCTGAATGAGCATTGGTTCCTGTCGCTGCGCCAAGCCAAATCCTTGATCGAAGACTGGCGCGTCGAGTACAACACCGAACGCCCGCATAGCGCGCTGGGATACTTAACGCCGGAGCAGTTTGCTCAGGCGCATCGACAACAACGGTTTTTAACCCTGGACTCTATGTCGGTGCCGTACTAAGTCTGGGGGCAGGTCA
>NZ_NEVI01000014.1:0-477471 GCF_002261415.1 Bordetella genomosp. 7
ATATATCCATTACTACAATCACGAGCGCATCAAGCTTAAACTCAACGGGCTGAGCCCCGTGCAATACAGAACTCAGCTCCTGGCCACATAACGGTCAAAACCGTCCAACTTTGTGGGGTCACTTCACTTCGGAGTCAGACACCCACACCCGTTCCACGCCCGCCGCTGATCGGTGTCTGACTCCCGCAGGGTGTCAGACACCCCACGCCCGCCGATGGCCGTGCCAGACACCGCCCCGGCACAAGCCTTGCGTCCACCAACCCTCTAGCGCCCGCGCCGGCGGCGCAATAAGGAGACACGCATGCCACACAGCAATAACCCCACCCCCGACCACCCCCGCGGGCGCCACGTCTCGCCCCTTTCGGAAGGCGCGCAGGTGCCGCATAGCGACCTGGGTCCGGCCGAAGGCAACAATGGCGTGGGGGCCGCGCCCGATGCCCGCAACGAGCACGAACTTTCCGGAGATCGTGAGCGCGCCCAAGAGCAGGGGAGTTCCCCGGCGCCCGCAGATACCGGCCGCCGGCAAGACAGCTCCAGCAGCCCGCCGGGCCTGGCAACCTCGCAAGCCCCGCATCCGGGCACGCATGGCAGCGGCACGGGGGCCGAGGCAGAGCCGTACGAAGCTGGCGCCGAAAGCGGCAACTATGAAGGCGAGGGTTTCAACCGGGGGTATGGCGTCGCGCCAGGTGCGCGACAGGATCGCAGCGACGGCTACCGGGATGCGCGCCACGGAAAATTCGGTGACGTGCAGGACGATGAAGACTTATATGGAGAAGGCCGCCCCCGCGCATCCGAAGACTAGCGCGGGGCGCAGACCACGCCAGGCCTAGCGGGACTGCATGGCCTCTTTGATTTTCTTGTCGGTGTTGTACTGGCTGAGCGCGTAGACGGCCCATATCGCCGCGGGAATCCAGCCGATCAGTGTGATCTGCAGAATCAGGCACACAATGCCGGCAATGGGCCGGCCAATGGTGAAAAAGCCCAGCCAGGGCAGAAGCAGGGCAATCAACAGTCGCATAGGGACGAGCTTCCTGTAATCGACAAAAAGGTGCGTTAGTGTACAGCGGCGCGTCATGGCCGCGACATGCCGGCCAGGCGGAGACACCGCCCGCAAACGTAACGTTTGTTTGAATAAAACCCCCCATAAGCTTGCGTATTTCACACAACGATACTAAAACCGTTGTAACTGTCACTGAGTCTTGCGACGTAAGTCGTCGGGGCAGTGACTGGGGGCAGACCCGCGCTAGTTGCAGGCTGGCCTGTGCGTCGACATTTTGCCGGAGCGCTTCCATGCAAGCACCGATGGCGCCGACTGTTGGGCTACGCGGCACGACGCTGTCTGCCGCACGGCCGCACGGCGGGCCGTCCAGGCGCGTTGCGGCGGCGCGGGCGCGCCGGGGGTAGGCCACCTGCCCGGCGCAGCCTCGCCCACGCGGGGCAGCCGGCAGGGCTCCACCGAACCTCCGGCGCGAAGGGGGCGGGGCGTGGTCGCTAAGCTGAAGGCCTGGGCCAGAATCACCGCAATCGCACTGGCAGCCGTGCTGGTGCTGCTTCTGGGACTGCGCATTTATGCCATCCAACAGGGGCCACCGCTTGCGCCATGGCATACCTACGTGCCCGACGAACTGCGCGCGGCGGAGTTGGACCTGACGTCCTGGCAGCAATACCTTGCCCACGAACAGCGCCTGTTCGCGCTGGTGCGCCAGCATGTCAGCGCCGGGCTCGACGCGCACGACCAGGTCGACAGCAACCGCTATTTCGAAGGCGCAGGCGTCAATCCCAACCATTTCCCGCGCGACTGGAACCGTTCGTATGTCATGACGCCCGATGGCGAGCCGGCGGGGGCTGTGGTGATGCTGCATGGCCTGACGGATTCGCCATACAGCTTGCGGCATATCGCAGCGCATTACCGGGCCGTGGGCTATGTGGTGGTGGCCATCCGGCTGCCCGGCCACGGCACCGTTCCCGCATCCCTGACCGACACTCACTGGGAAGACTGGGCCGCCGCCACCCGCCTGGCGGTGCGGGAGGCCCGCCGCCAGGCGCCTGCGCCCCGGCCGCTGCACATCGTGGGATTTTCCAATGGCGGCGCGCTGGCGCTGATGTACGCGTTGGATGCCCTGGACGACGACGCGCTGGCGCGGCCCGACAGGCTGGTGCTGATTTCTCCCATGATCGGCATCACCCGCTTTGCGCGGTTCGCCGGCCTGGCCGGTCTGCCCGCGCTGCTGCCGGCGTTTGCCAAGGCCGCCTGGCTGAGCGTCGTGCCGGAATTCAATCCGTTCAAGTACAACTCGTTTCCCATCAATGCGGCGCGGCAATCCTATGAGCTGACACGCGAGCTGCAAAGCGAACTGGCGGCCAGGCAGCGCGACGGCAGCCTGGAAAGGCTTGCTCCCATCATCACCTTTCACTCGGTGCTGGACTTTACGGTGAGCACGCGCGCGTTGATCAATGCGCTTTACGCGCGCCTGCCCGCCAATGGCAGCGAGCTGGTGCTGTTCGACCTGAACCGCGCCACCAAGCTGGGGCCATTATTCCGCCGGGGCATGGAATGGGCGATTGCCGGCACGCTGCCGGGCGGCCAGCGCAATTACCGGCTGACCCTGATCACCAACGAGAATGAATCGTCCAGCCGCATGATCGAGCGGGTGACGCAGGCCGGCGCGGCCGGCTTTACCGACCGGCCGCTGGATCTGCACTATCCGCGCGAGATCTACTCGCTGTCGCACGTGGCGCTGCCGTTTCCCACCAGCGACACGCTGTACGGGCAGCACCCCGACAACATTGAAGAATACGGCGTCAGCCTGGGGGCCATGTCGATACGCGGCGAGGTGGGCGCGTTCGTGATCGGCATGGACACGCTGGCGCGCCTGACATCCAACCCCTTCTACAGCTATCTGCTGGAGCGAGTAGACCAAGCAATACCCAGATGAAGCGCCATGGCGGTCCGTGCGCCGGACAGGGCGGGCGCGGTCCGCTGCGGGAACCTTTTGAGCCGAGGTGAACAATGGAACACAGCACCGAGAAGAAACTGGGCCTGATGGCCCTGACCGCCATGGTGGTGGGCTCGATGATAGGCGCGGGCATATTTTCCTTGCCGCGCACCTTCGGCGGGGCGACGGGCGTTATCGGAGCCATCATTGCCTGGGCCATCGCCGGATCAGGAATGTACACGCTGGCCAGGGTCTTCCAGACGCTCGCCGAACGCAAGCCCCGCCTGGATGCCGGGGTGTTCGCCTATGCCAAGGCCGGCTTCGGCGACTACCTGGGATTCCTGTCCGCCTTCGGCTACTGGATAGGCAGCTGCATCGGCAACGTGTCGTACTGGGTGCTGATCAAGTCCACGCTGGGCGCATTTTTTCCGATATTCGGCGACGGCAACACCGTGATCGCGATCGCAACGGCATCCGCGGGAATCTGGCTGTTTCACTTCCTGATCCTGCGGGGCGTGCAACAGGCGGCGTTCATCAACGCAGTGGTCACGGTGGCCAAGGTCATACCTATTCTGCTGTTCATCGTCGTGCTGTTCGTTGCATTCAAGCTTGATCTGTTCCGCGCCAACCTCTGGGGCGTGCAGGCGCCGGATGGCCCCAGCCTGTTCGAGCAGGTACGCCTGACCATGCTCGTGACGGTATTTGTCTTCCTTGGCATCGAAGGCGCAAGCGTCTATTCCCGCTATGCCTCGCAACGCTCGCATGTAGGGGTGGCGACGCTGATCGGCTTCGTGTCGGCGCTGTTCCTGATGGTGCTGGTGTCGCTATTGCCCTACGCCGTGATGGAACAGGCCGATATCGCCGCGCTGCGGCAGCCGTCCATGGCGGGCGTGCTCGCCGCGGTGGTGGGGCCGTGGGGCGCCGTGTTCATCAGCGCGGGCCTGCTCATTTCAGTGCTGGGGGCGTACCTGGCCTGGTCGCTGATCTGCGCGGAAGTCCTGCATGCGGCGTCGAACAATGATGACATGCCGCGGATTTTTGCCCGCGAGAACAAAAACGGCGTGCCGTCGGCGGCCTTGTGGCTGACCAACATCATCGTGCAGTTGTTCGTCATCAGCACCTACTGGTCCACGGACGCCTTCGCGCTGATGTTGAGCCTGACCAGCGCCATGTCGCTGATTCCGTACTTCCTGGTGGCGGGCTACGGCTTCATGCTGGCCCGGCGGGGCGAGACCTATGAGGACGGCAAGGCGCGGCAGCGCGACCTGGTGATTGCCGCTATCGCGGCGCTTTACACGGCCTTCATGGTTTACGCGGGCGGCATGAAGTTCGTGTTGTTGTCGGCGCTGCTGTATGCGCCGGGCTCGGTGCTGTATTACTGGGCGCGCCGGGAACAACGACGGCGTCTGTTCACCCGCTTTGAACTACTCGTCTTTGTTGCGGCATGGGCGGGCTGCATAGCCGCCATTGTCGGACTCGTGCGCGGATGGATCGCGATTTAACCTGCAGGAGCTGATCATGGCAGACCATTCAGAATTTGGCGTTCATTCCGAAGTCGGACAATTGCGCAAGGTGATGGTGTGCGCGCCGGGCCGCGCGCACCAGCGGCTGACCCCTTCCAATTGTGATGCGCTGTTGTTCGACGATGTGATGTGGGTAGACAACGCAAAGCGCGACCATTTCGACTTCATGACGAAAATGCGCGACCGCGGCGTCGAAGTCCTGGAAATGCACAATCTGCTGGCCGAAACGGTGGCGTTACCCGAGGCCCGCAAGTGGATACTGGACAACCAGGTGGTGGCCAACCAGGTCGGGTTGGAGCTGCTTGATGAAATACGCGCCTACCTGGACGAACTGCCGCCGCGGCAGCTTGCCGAAACCCTGATAGGCGGCCTGTCTACCGAAGAGTTTCCCGAGTCGATCGGCGGGCAGCGGCTGGAACTGATCAGGGAAGCCGCCGGCGTCACCGAGTATCTGCTGCCGCCGCTGCCCAACACGCTGTATACGCGCGACACCACCTGCTGGATCTATGGGGGCGTCACGCTCAACGCGCTGTACTGGCCGGCGCGCCACGAAGAAACCATTCTGACCTCGGCCATCTACAAGTTCCACCCCGACTTTGCCGGCAAGGTCAACGTATGGTGGGGCGACCCCACACGGGATCACGGCCTGGCCACCCTGGAAGGCGGTGACGTCATGCCCATCGGCAACCGCACCGTGCTGATCGGCATGAGCGAACGCACCTCGCGGCAGGCGATAAGCCAGCTTGCGGCCGCGCTCTTCGAGCGCGACGCCGCCGACCGTGTCATTGTGGCCGCCATGCCCAAGCTGCGCGCGGCCATGCATCTGGATACAGTGCTGACATTCGCGGACCGCGACTGCCTGCTGGTGTACCCGGACATCGTCAACGGAATCAAGGCGTTTTCATACCGGCCCGGCGACCGCCCGGGCCAGCTCGATCTGCGCAAGGAAGAAGGGACGCTGCCGGAAGTGATCGGCCAGGCCCTGGGCGTGCCCCGGATGCGCGTGGTGGAAACCGGCGGCAACGCCTACATGCGCGAGCGCACGCAGTGGGACAGCGGGGCCAACCTTGTGTGCATTGCCCCCGGGGTGGTACTGGCGTACGACCGCAACGTCTACACCAATACGCAGTTGCGCAAGGCGGGCATCGAGGTGGTTACGTTCGTGGGCGCCGAGCTCGGACGAGGGCGGGGCGGCGGTCACTGCATGACTTGCCCGATCGTGCGCGAGCCCGCGGATTGAGCGCGCTGGCAGGGTGGATGCGCGATTGCCCGGGCCAGGCCCGGGCTTGCGGACGGTTGCGGCGCGCGGCGATCCGGTCAAGAATAAACAGTCATACGCCACACGAGCCCGCGTTATGCTGACCCGCCGCCGCCTTCTTGCCGGGGCGCCCGCCCTGATCCTGGCCACACAATTGCCGCGCGCCCGCGCAGCCACGTCCGCGCGCCCCGCCATGCAGACCCGCGCTATCCCGGCCACGGGGCAGCAAGTACCCGTCATCGGCATGGGCACCGCCGACAGCTTCAATGTAGGCAGCGAAGCATCGGAGCGGGCGCCGATTCGAGAGGTACTGCAGCGGTTCTTCAGCGGCGGCGGTACCCTGATCGATACCGCCCCCAGCTACGGGCGGGCGGAAACAGTGCTGGGCGACCTGCTGACCGAGCTCGAGTTGCGCGAACGCGCGTTCATTTGCACCAAGATCGGCGCGACGGGCCGCGATGCCGGGCTGGCGCAGTTCGAGCAATCGTTGCAGCGCCTGAAAACCACACACGTCGAGCTGCTGCAGGCGCACAACCTGATCGACTGGCGCACGCAACTTGCCCTGATCAACGAACTCAAGGCGCAGGGCAGGGTACGCTACTCGGGCCTGACGCACTACCACGAAGGCGGGCATGACGAGCTCGCCGCCGCAGTGCAAGAGGGCAAGCCCGATTTTCTGCAGATCAATTATTCGGTGATTTCCACGGCAGCCGAATCCCGCTTGTTCCCGATGGCCCAGCAGATGGGGGTGGCGGTGCTGGTCAACCGCGCATTCGACGACGGACGCCTGTTCCGGCAGGTCGCCGGCAAGCCCCTGCCGCCGTGGGCGGCCGAGGCGGGGATCACGTCGTGGGCGCAGGCGTTCCTGCGGTTTGCGCTCAGCCATCCGGCCGTCACCGCAGTCATTCCGGCCACCAGCCGGCCGGATCGGCAAAGCGACAACCTGCTCGCGGGCCACGGGCCCATCCTGACGCCGCAACAGCGCCAATCGCTGCAGTCGCTGTTTTTGTAAATGCGCAAGGTGCCTGGCGAGTATCCCGCACCATCGGACGTGCCTTCATCAGGGCGGTGTCTGACACCTTCGGAGTCAGACACCCAGGCCGCCGCGGACGCCGGGGCCGTGCGGAGCTCAGTAGGATTGATGCACCGGGCGGTGGCACGGTGTCTGACTCCGAAGGTGTCAGACACCCAGGCCGCAGCGGACGCCGGGGCCGTACGGAGCTCAGTTAGGATTGATGCACCGGGCGGTGGCACGGTGTCTGACTCCGAAGGTGTCAGACACCCAGGCCGTCGCGGACGCCGGGGCCGTGCGGAGCTCAGTTAGGATTGATGCACCGGGCGGTGGCACGGTGTCTGACTCCGAAGGTGTCAGACACCCTTGGGCAGCCGCACGCCTCGCCGCGGACGCCGGGCCGTGCGGAACTCAGTTGGGATTGATGCGCGTGATTTTCGAGCCTTCCAGCCCCACGCCCGCCATCAGGCCTTTCTGGCCGAATGGAATGGCATACACGTCTTGCGTGAGCGTCGTGCTGGTCAGGCTGGCGGCAATGCCCTTGTCCACGACGACCACGGACGGGCCGGCGCCGATGGACCAGCCATCGCTGCGGTCAAGGTATTGCAGTGCCTGCTCGTTCATGAAGAACAGGGCGTAGCCGAACGTCTGGATGCCTGCCTGCAGGCCGAATGACACGGCGCCGAGGTTGTAGTAACCCTGTACGGCGCCATTCTTGATCAGCGCGCCTTCGCCGCCTTCGCCGCCGATCAGCATGCCCGCCTTCACGATCTTGGGAAACACCAGTACGGCCGTGGCCTTCTCGGCCAGCGTGCGGGCCTTGGGTTCTTGCTGGGTCAGTTCTTTCAAGGCCTGTGTGGCATCGCGCGAAATCTCGGCGGCCGTGGCCGCCGTCGCGGCGGGCATCCAGGCGGTTGCGGCGCCGCCCAGCAGCGTTGCGGCCAATAGCGCGGACCGCGCCAGCATACCGATACTCTTGTTCTGCATTGTTGTCTCCGGAAGATGCGCGGACTGGCGCGCGAAAGTCCCGGTGAGTATCGGTAGTCGCCGGGCTGTTGTCAATTATCACTTCCCATCCGGCCGGCTCCTGATCCGTCGGCGCGCGTCTAAGTGGGCGCCTGCGCGACCTGTGGCGTCAACCATGCCGCGCAGCCGGCAGGAACGGCGCCGCCGCTGACATACATGGCACCCGCGCCATACAGCGACAGGCGCTGGCCGAGCGGCACACCATGCAATACCCACACGCCGCCGCCCGCATCGGCCCAGATTATCGCTGCGCCCGTGTTGGCAAGCGCCGTAAAAAGCCCGGCTGCCGCGGCGCCGGGGCGCAGCACCACAACCGTCGTATCAGCGGGCGCCTTGCGCAGCGGCACCAGGTTGAACACTGCCCCCGTCACTACGGCCGCGGCAAGCAGCAGGGCCATACCATGGCCGCCACCTTGCCCGCCGCCGGGCGGATCGGCGCGGCGCCGCAACCACAGCCCGGCAAACAGCGGGAGCAGTCCGAAGACCAACAGCCAGCCCAGATCCCAGGGCAGCGGGTTTGGAACGTCCATGCGGATCCGGTGTATGCCGGCAAGCCAGTGAGACAGTACGGCGTCCACGACATGCCATATGCCGAATCCGACCAGAAACGCGGCCAGCAGCCTCCGGCGGGATGGCGGCCCCGCGCGCCGCGCGCGGTACAACACCCATAGCCCGGCCATGGCCACGACATACATCAGCACATGGAAGATGCCGTCTGCCATGACCTGCACGCGCAGATCCCCCAAAGGGCCGGCCTGGTATGCCGACAGCAGATGGTGCCACTGCAGGACCTGGTGCAGCAGGATGCCATCAAAGAAGCCGCCCATGCCGAAGCCCAACAGGTAACCGCCCCAGGCGGGGCTGCGCCGCGCGGCGGTGTCATGGCCCTGGGCTGGCTCTTTCATGGCTCGCGCGGGCCCGACCGCGTCGGCAGCACGGCCGGCGTGTCGTCGGCAGGCCTGGACACCCCGTCTTCGGCAGCCGGCTCGGGGTTGGGATTGCCGTCGTACTCGCCGGATTTGCGACGGTCGGGCGGCGCGTCATCCTTGCGGTGGTCGCGCTTGTTGGCATCGCTGATACCTTGCTGCACGCGATGTGCAATATCGGTCTGGCTTTCGGTGGATGGTTCAACGCCGTGGTCGCTATCAGCGGCATCGGGACGATCTGGGGGTCGGGTGGGGCTCATGCGGGGTTCCTCATGCAAAGGCACACGGAAATTCATATTCGGGCAGACGCGACGGCATTCCCGCCACCCGGGAATGCCGCCAGGCCGTTCGTCCTCAGGTGGCTTCGCGGGCCAGGCAATCCCGCAGCCATTGCTGGATGACGGCCGTGTGGCGCGCCTCGGCCGTCAAGGCATCGGTGAATCGCGCCGCCATGTCATCGTGCCCCTGCTGCTGGGCAAGGTCGACCAGCAATTCCCACGACGCATGGTCCGTGAGTTCCGCGGTCAGCAGCGCCTCCAGGCACTGCGGCACAGAGGTGCGCGGGTCGGTGATCACCTGGATGAGCCCCATGGCCGCCACGCCGCTGACATCTGCCCCCGGGGTCTGGGCGGTAGGATCGGCGCCCAGGCTTTCAATCACTTCGGCCAGCATATGGAAGTGAGCCTCTTCCTCGTTGCGGATCGCCATCAGGTCCACACGCAATTGCGTCATGCGCTCGTCCAGGTCGTCTTGCACCTTGACCAACGCCGCCTCATACAGGCGGGTGCCCGACCGTTCGTACGCCAGGCGCTGGCCCAGCTTGTCGATCAGCACCTCGGGGTTGTTGCCGGTGATTTTGCTGGCGGCCGTGGTCACGAGGCCCTTGCCGGTTCCCGGAATCGGCACCGAGCCCACGCGGTCGGCCTCACGGGCGTATGCGACACGTTCGGCAAGCGCCGCTTCTGGCCCGCCGGGCGCAGGGCCTTGCTGGGCCGCGAACTTGACTTGCGTCGGCCCCTGTAGCGGCGCCATCTGCATGCCGGTGCGATTCATGCCAGTTTTCACAGTGTTTTCCATAACGTCCTCGATCAGGGTCGGTTGCCGGGGCGATTGAGCTCGGTGCCCGGAGTCCATTGATAGCCCGCCGATACGATGCTGCTGGGCGAGCCTGCGGCGTTCAGGGTGCGGCGCATCTCGATCGAGGCCTCGCTTTCCTGGTCCGCCGGCACGTAGGCGGTGCCATTGGTGCGCAGCGATACTTCATTGGCCAGCACGGTGCGGATGAAGTCGCGCTGCGGCGCGAAACTCAGCGTAGCGGGGATCACCGTGCCCAGTACTTCCTCCGGGTCGCGCCGTTCATGCTGTTTGAACAGCGATTTCACCACCGCCAGGTGGCCCAGCTCGTAGTCCAGGAAACGTTCCCAGATCGCCTTGATCCTGGGGTTGGTTTCCTGCTCCACACAGCTGTAGTACGTATAGACCTCGGTCGCCTCGTGGATCAGCAGCTTTTCCAGTAAGGATTCTTCGGGGTCTTGCAATGAGCCGTACTGCGTCACATGCTGCTCTTCGACCGACGCGATTTCTGCGTACAGCTGTCGCGCCAACGGATCGGCAAACAGGGGCCCGATGTTCATGTAGTAGTCGTGAGTCTGGTATTCGGCCGCGGTGATCAGCGTGGCGTGCATCTTGGTCAGCAGGCTGGCCTGCTCGCGCTGATAGCTGCGCCTGACATCGTCTTCCGGCGCGCGGTGCTCGTCGACCGTGGGGCGGCCCGGCACGATATCGGTGTACCCCTGCAGGATGTTGTTGGCGTCCTTGCCTTCCAGGCGGTCCAGCATGGCGCTGTAGCGATACAGGTGGTCAAAATCTTCAAGCAGCCCGAAGCGATAGCCCTGCGCCTGGTAGGGGTCGGGCTCGGCCTGGGCGACGGCCGCCGTCACCTCGATGGCGACCTGCTCGTACGCAATGGTGGTTTCCAGGGGCGAATGATCCGCGGAAAGCAGCCAGTTGATCATGGTGGCCTGGTGCTGCTCCACGCGTCGCAGCTGGGCCAGCGGCACGCGCAGCGGGCCATTGAAGCGCGCGGCAATGTGTTTGAGCCGCAACGCATCGGTTTCCAGCCCGTTGAGCAGAATGATGCGAATACGGGTAAACGCATCATCGTCCAATTTGCTGATCGGCTTGCCGACCATGTCGCGCCAGGTAAAGCGCTGGCGGTCCAGCGGCACGCCGGCGTTGTCCCAAAGGTTGTTGATAGTGCCCATAGGTGGCCTCCCGAAAAGCCTCTGGGCAAGCAATCCCCGTTCCTGCCGCCCGCGGGAAAGTACGCGCGCAGCTTGTTGCCGCATGCCGACGCCGCGACGCGGCCGGCATGGCGATTGCTGCGTTCGCGGCAGCCATCCGCCGCAGCGTGGCGACCCCGCGCAAGCGGCCGAACTCTCACACACAGGAGCCGCTATGGGCGAGATCAACTGGCCGGACAACGCCACTTTTGACGCAGACGCATCCGGCGTCGCGTCACGCAACGGCTGGATCAATGATGCGCCGGCCCACGCCAGGCGCGAAAAAGGTGCGAACGTAACGCCCGGCGGCCGCATCGTGTCAGGGATGGCAGGCCTGCTTCTGTTGGCATGGGGATCGCGGCATCGCGGCGCCGGCGCCACATTGGCCACCGCCACCGCGCTGGGCCTGTTCTGCCGCGCCGCCACGGGACATAGCCTGGTCAAGCGCGCCGTGCAGTCTTCGCCCTATGAACAACAGGTGGCCGGCTCGCGGGGATGGCACGCCGCCACTGTAACGGAGTACGCCGTCACCATCGGCCGGCCGCGCGATGAGCTCTACCGCTTCTGGCGCGACTTCACCAACCTGCCGGCCTTCATGAAACACGTGCGGCACATTGACGTGCTGAGCCCGCAGCGTTCCTGCTGGACGGTGAAGACCCCCATGGGCCGAACCGTTCAATGGATCTCGTACGTGACCGACGATCGCGAGAACGAGCGTATCGCCTGGGAATCGGAAGCAGACGCGGACGTGCCCAACGCAGGGTGGGTGGAATTTCGCGATGCGCCGGGCAACCGCGGCACCGAAGTGCGGGCCGAAATCGCCTATCAGCCCCCATACGGCCATGCGGGCCGGCTGGCCAGCCGCATGCTGCTGCCCGAGACGCCGCATAACCAGATGGCTGACGACCTCCGGCGGCTGAAACAATTGATGGAAACCGGCGAAACCACCGTGGCGCAGTCGCGCCCACAATAGGGAGATTTCAGATGCGCGCGCTTTGCTGGCAGGGCACCAACGAACTGGGCATAGAACGGGTCCCCGACCCGGCGATCCTGAACCCCAGGGATATTCTGGTCAAGGTAGGCATGTCTTCCGTGTGCGGTTCCGATCTGCACCTGATCAGCGGCTACGTGCCCGCGCTCAAGCCCGGCGATGTGCTGGGCCATGAGTTCCTGGGCGAAATCGTCGACACGGGCAGCGCCGTCACGGCACTGCAGAAGGGCGACAGGGTGGTGGTGGTATCCATCCTGGCGTGCGGCGCATGCGAGCACTGCCTGCGCCAGGCATTCTCGTGCTGCGACAACACCAACGCCAAACCCCACATGACTGAACTGGCGTACGGCCATGCCTGCGCCGGCATCCTCGGGTACAGCCACGCGTTCGGCGGTTACGCCGGCAGCCATGCCGAATACATACGGGTGCCGTACGGCGAGGTCAACGCTTTCAAGATACCCGACGGCGTGCGCGACGATCAGGCCGTGTTCGTATCAGACGCCGTGCCCACGGGCTATATGGGCGCGGACCTCGCCTCCATCGAACCAGGCGACATCGTGGCCGTATGGGGCTGCGGCGGGGTGGGGCTGATGGCCATCTGCTCGGCCTACCTGATGGGCGCAGAGCGCGTGATCGCCATCGATCGCCTGCCCGAACGGCTGCGACTGGCCAGCGCCCGCTGCAAGGCCGAAGTGATCAACTACGATGAAACCGACGTGCATGAGGCCCTGCTGGAAATGACCGGCGGCCGCGGGCCCGATCGCTGCATCGACTGTGTCGGCATGGAGGCCCATGGCGACGGCCCCCAGTACTGGTACGACTACGTCAAGCAGCAAACCTTCATGCACAACGACCGCGGCGTCGCGCTCCGTCAGGCCATACGCGCCTGCCGCAAGGGCGGCACGGTCTCGGTCATGGGCGTGTACGGCGGCTTCATGGATAAATTCCCCATGGGCGCCATCGTGAACAAGGCGTTGACGGTGCGTTCCGGCCAGCAGGCTGGGCAGCGCTATGTGCCGCAGTTATTCGAGCACATCCGCGAAGGCCGGTTCGATCCGTCGTTCCTGCTGACGCACCCCATGTCGCTGGACCAGGGCGCCGAAGGCTATGCCATGTTCAAGCACAAGCAGGATAACTGCCTGCGTGCGGTCTTCATGCCGGAGATGATCGCCGTCGGGTGAAACGTGGCGCGCCTGCCCGGCGGGCGGCCGCCACGTACGCCGCAGCCCTACACCACGGGCGGCGCCAGGCCTTCGGTTTGCAATGCGCGCTGTACGGCGGGCCGGGCCAGCACGCGCTGCAGGTAGGGCCCGATATGCGGCAAGTCGCGCGCCGGCCGGGGAAACCCGCGCGTCCAGCGGCACAGCATCATCACGTAAGGGTCCAGCACGGAGTATTGCTCACCCAGGAACCAGGGGCCTTCGACGCCCGCCAGGTGGTTGTCGATCTGGTCCAGCAGACCGTTGATTTTCGTTTCGGCATGCGCCTTGACCTGCGCCGCGCCTTCGGTGTTGCCGGCTTCGACCCACCGCTCGGGATAGAAGTAGAGCAGGGCAGTGGCCTGCACCGTGTTCGTGCACCACATCAGCCATTTGTAGCATTGCGCGCGCGCGTCCGTGCCCAGGGGCGGCGCAAGGCGGGCATCCGGATAGCGGTCGGCCAGATGCAGGCAGATTGCGGCCGATTCGTAGAGCACGAGATCGCCATCGGCCAGCACGGGTATCAGCCCATTGGGGTTCAGCCCCAGGTAATCGGGCGCCTTGTGCGCATTGCGCGCCCGGTCTACCAGCGATAGCTCGAACGGCTGCCCGATTTCTTCAAGCAGACAGTGTGGCGCCATGCTGGCGTTGCCGGGATAGTAATAGAGCTTCATCTGGCCAGGGTCTCCGGGAAAGGGGCAGGGGGGTCGTGCGCAGCTTGGCGCGCCGCCCGCTGGACGTGTTTGTAGCAGACTTTCCGGCCCCGCGAAACGCTCACCCGGACCGGTCGCGCAGTTCGGGCACGCCTTGCTCGCTGGCGCAATGCGCGCAGCAGAACATGCGTCCTTCACGCTCCAGGCCATGGCCGATAATGCGCACGTCGCAATGCTCGCACACCGGCGCTACCGTGCGGATCGCGCACTCGAAACTATCGAACGTGTAAGTTTTTCCGGATATTCTGATTTCGAAACTCTTGTCGTATTCGTTTCCGCAGGAATCGCACTTTGCCATCGTGGCCTCCTTGATCGCAGATTGGCGGGGGAGTGCGCGGCCAGCCCCGCAATTCACGGGCCCGCGAAGGGCGCGATACGATGGGCGGGCACCGTTCTTGCTGCCGGCAGGCGACCCGCCGCCGGCGCCGCCAGAAAGGAGACTGCCTCGTGCCCCTGATCGTCGAACCACGCTATGTACTTACGGTGCATCCGCTGCATGCCTTGTTCCTGGCCGGCATGCTGCCTTTGTTTCTGGGCGCAACCCTGGCGGATCTTGCCTATGCCAATACCTTCCAGATCCAGTGGAACAACTTTGCCTCATGGCTGCTGGCCGGGGCCCTGGTGTTCGCAGGCGTGGCGCTGGCCTTTGCGATTGCCGGGCTGTTCATGGCCAGCCAACGCGCACGCGGCATCGTTCCGTACGCCGTGGTACTGGTCGTGACCTGGGTCGTGGGGTTTTTCAGCGCGCTGATTCATGCGCGCGACGCCTGGGGCAGCATGCCGACCGGCCTGGTGCTGTCGGCCGTTGCCACCATACTGGCCTGCGCCGCGCTGTGGCTGGGCTTTCGCACCCCGCACATCCGAGGTGCCGCATGATCACACGACGCATCTTCGCATTCGTGCCGCTCATTGCCGCCGCAGGCCTATGCCACGCGCAGATCGGACCGTCGCAGGTGGGGCCGGATCCCGAACTGCCTGCACCCCGGCAGGGGCTGCTGCCCGACATGGTGATCGCCGAGCCCGCGCCGTGGGACGGCAAAAAGCCCACCGTGCCGCATGGGTACACCATTACCGCCATTGCCACAGATCTGAAGATTCCGCGCCAGACGCTGCTGCTTCCCAACGGCGACATCCTGGTGGCCGAGGGCAGGGGGGGCAATGCCGCCAAACTCAAGCCCAAAGACGTGATCGCGGGCATTATCAAGGCCAAGGGCACCAGTTCGGTAAAGGGCGGCAACCGGCTCACCCTGCTCAGCGACCCCGACGGCGACGGCACGTACGAGCAGTCCACTTTCGCCGAAGGGCTGAACGCGCCGTACGGGCTGGCGCTGGTGGGCAATGATCTTTATGTGGCCAACCAGGACGCGCTGGTGCGGTTCGACTACCAGCCGGGGCAAACCAAGGCCAGCGGGCCGCCCGACACGGTAACTCCGCTGCCGTCCGAGATAAACCACCACTGGACCAAGGCGCTGGCCGCAAGCGCGGACGGGCAATATCTGTATGTCGGCATCGGGTCCAACAGCAACATCACCGAACGCGGCATGACCGCGGAAGCCGACCGCGCCCGCATATGGCGCATCAACGCCCGCACCGGCGAATACAAGACCTACGCCACCGGGCTGCGCAACCCCACGGCACTGGCCATACAGCCGGGCACGGGCCAGCTGTGGGCGGTCGTGAACGAACGCGACGAGATCGGCGGCGACCTGGTGCCCGACTACCTTACGGCCGTCCAGGAAGGCGCCTTCTACGGCTGGCCGTATAGCTACTGGGGCCAGAATGTGGACGACCGCGTCCGCCCGCAGGATCCCGATAAAGTCGCCGCGGCGGTCAAGCCGGACTACGCGCTGGGCGCGCACGTGGCCGCGCTGGGCGTCGCCTTTTCGAACCAGGCCATGGGCGGCCAGTTCACCGACGGTGTTTTCGTCGGTGAGCATGGCAGCTGGAATCGCAGCGAACCCGTGGGCTACAAGGTCGTGTTCGTACCGTTCCAGGACGGCCGGCCGTCGGGCACGCCCATAGACTTCGTGGCGGGCTTTCGCGATAGCGACGGCACCACGCGCGGCCGCCCCGTGGGCGTAACGGTGGACCCGCAAGGCGCGCTGATCGTGGCCGACGACTTGTCGAACACGATATGGCGGGTGACGCCCACGGAGCGGCCGACAGCGGCAAGCGCGCGGCACGCGGCCGCGGCCCGCGTCCAGTAGGCGCCGGCCTTGCGCTGCGCCGTCATTGGCCTGCTGTCGACGCTGGGCGCGATTGCGCCCCTGGCAGGGCCGCGCGCGGCGCCGGCACCCGACGCCGCGCCGATGCTTGAGCCGGTCATCGTCACCAGCATCCACTACAGCACGTCTGTGCTGGACACACCTGCGTCGGTGAACATGGTGCCTGGCGACGAACTGCGCTGGAACTCGCCCGGCATCAGCCTGGCCCAGGGACTGGGCAGCGTGCCCGGTCTGCAGATACAAGACCGCCAGAACTACGCACAGGATCTGCAGCTGTCGATGCGTGGATTCGGCGCGCGGTCCACGTTCGGCGTGCGCGGCGTGCGCCTGTATGTCGACGGCATACCCGCCACGATGCCGGACGGGCAAGGCCAGACGTCCAACATCGATATTGCGTCGGTGGCGCGCGTCGAAGTGCTGCGCGGCCCGTTTTCCGCGTTGTACGGCAATTCGTCGGGCGGCGTCGTGCAGGTATTCACCGAAGACGGCGAACGGCCGCCCCGCATGCAGGCGGCGGTCTCCGCGGGCAGCTATGCCACGTATCACTACGGCGTCAAGGCCAGCGGGGCGACCGATGCTCTGGATTACGTGCTCAGCGCCAACCGGCTTACCACCGATGGTTATCGCGACCACAGCGCCGCACGCAAGAACCTGGGCAACGCCAAGCTCGGCATGCAGCTTGACGATGACAGCCGGCTGACCGTCATCGTCAACAGCGTCGATGTAAAAGCGCAGGATCCGCTGGGCCTGACGCGCGACCAGTACGAGCAGGATCCGCGCCAGGCCACGCCGCAGGCGAGCCAGTACAACACCCGCAAGAGTGTGCGACAGACGCAGGGCGGCCTGCTGTATGAAAGACAGGTCGGCGCGGACCACGAACTGCGCGCCATGGCGTACTTCGGCCAGCGGGACATGACGCAGTATCTGTCGATACCGCCTGCTGTCCAGCTCAACCCCGGGCAGGCGGGCGGCGTCATAGGCCTGCAACGCCAGTACGGCGGCGTGGACCTGCGCTGGACTTCGCGCCTGGCGATGGCCGGCAAGCCGCTGACGCTGGTAGGGGGCCTGGCATACGACAGCCTGCACGAAGATCGCAAAGGCTACGAGAACTTCACCGGCCCGGCGCTCGCGCCCACCGAGCTGGGCGTAAAAGGGCGCCTGCGCCGCGACGAAACGAACCGCGTCTATAACCTGGATCCCTACCTGCAGGCTTCGTGGAACTTCGCGCCGCGCTGGACAGCGGACGCAGGGCTGCGGTACAGCACCGTACGCCTGGATTCGGACGATGACTACGTGCAGCCCGGAAACGCTGATGACAGCGGCAGGGCCAGCTATCGCCGCGCCTTGCCGGCGGCATCGCTGCGCTATGCGCCCACGCCGTCGAGCTCGGTGTACGTGTCGTATGGCCAGGGGTTTGAAACGCCCACGACCAACGAGGTGTCGTACCGCCCGGACGGCCTGGCCGGGTTGAACCTGGGCCTGGAACCTGCCATCAGCAATAACTACGAACTCGGCTACAAGACAGAGCTGGCCGACGGCCTGTTTTCCGCTGCGCTGTTCCATACCGATACCCGCAACGAAATTGTCTCGGCGGGCAGCATCAACGGCCGAACCTCATATCGCAACGGCGGGCGTACGCGCCGAAACGGGCTGGAACTGGGCTGGAGCGGGCAGCTTGCGCGCGACTGGCAGGGCAGTCTTGCCTATACCTGGATCGATGCGCGGTATCGCGATGACATTGCCGGCTCCGACATCCGGGCCGGCAACCGCATTCCCGGCATCGCCCGGCAGATGCTCTACGGCGCCGTGCAATGGAATCCGCCCCAGGGGTGGCGGGCCGGGCTGGAAGGCCGCTATATGGGCAAGGTATATGTGGACGACGCCAACAGCGACGCGGCGGCCAGCTACTTCGTGGCGGCCGTGTCCGCCGGCTATCGCTGGCAGCGCGAGGCGTGGACGTGGGATGCGTACGCCCGCGTGGACAACCTGTTCGATCGCGAGTACATCGGCTCGGTGATCGTCAACGAAGGAAACGGCCGGTACTTCGAACCGGCCGCCGGCAGGAACTGGAGCGCAGGGCTGATGGCGTCGTATGCGTTCTAGCGCCGCGGCGCGCACCGCTGGAACGCGGGGAGCAGGCCACAGAGCCAATACGACCATGCCGCCGGGATGAGCCCCGCATCATAGTCACTTTACATAATACACATTATGCGAACAACATCCGGACGGACGACAGGGCTTCAGGCGGATGCCAGCCGGCGCGCGTACTCGCCCTGCGGCTGGCTCATGCCGTGGCCGGCGGCCCACAGATAGCTGCCGTCCAGCTCCTGGTACGACTCGCAGCCGATCTGCGTCATTACCATGTCCAGCTCGTTGCGCACGATCTGCAGTGCCCGCTCGGCGCCGGCCTGGCCGCCCGCGGCTACCGCATACAGTGTCGGCCTGCCGAAAATTGTCGACGACGCGCCCAGCGCGCGCGCGATGGCCACATCCGACCCCCGCCGCACGCCGCTGTCCAGGATCAGCGTCATCCGGTCGCCCACGGCCTCGCGGATGGCCGGCAGCATGTCCAGCGGCGCGGGCGCGGCGTCGAGCTGGCGTCCGCCGTGGTTCGAGACAACGATGCCGTCCACACCCATGCGCGCCGCCTGACGCGCATCATCAGGATGCAGCAGCCCTTTGATCACCAGCGGGCCGGTCCAGCTCTGGCGGATGCGCTGCATATGCTGCCAGGTGATCATGGGCGCTGGCGTCAACGTGCCATAGAGATCGGCGACGCTGGCCGCATCGGCGCCCGTTTTCGCGTAGGGTTTCCAGTTCTGCATCATGGGAATCCCGCCCGTGCGCAGATAGCGCAGCACCCAGGCCGGATGCCCCAGCGCTTCCAGCACCACGCCGGCCGTCATGCGGAATGGCCGCGAAAAGCCATTGCGCCGGTTGCGTTCGCGGTTGGAGTTGACCGGCACATCCACCGACACCACCAGCACCCGGGTGCGGGCCTCGCGGGCGCGGCGGACCAGGTCGTCGTTGATATGCTCGTCGCGCGTGCAATACATCTGGAACCATACGTGGTCGGGCGCGATGGCGATGGCGTCCTCCCAGGCCGCATTGCTGGCGCTGGACAGCAGGAACGGCACATCGGCGCTGCGCGCGGCCGCCGCCAGCATCAGGTCGGCATCAGGGCGAAACAGCCCGGCCAGCCCCGTGGGCGAAATGCCGATCGGGCTCGCGTAGCGCCGCCCGAACAGCTCCACCGACTGATCGCGCCGGGAAACGTCGCGCAGATAGCGCGGCACCAGGCAATAGCGCTCGAAGGCGGCGCGGTTGCGCTGCAGGCACAGTTCCCCGTCCGCGCCGCCATCGATGAAATCAAAGGCGATGCGCGGCAACTTGCGGCGCGCCATGCGGCGCATGTCTTCCAGATTGATGGCGGATTGAACGTTCACGGCGCTGGCTCTAGTGAAAGTGGCGACGCCGTAACCTTAAGCGAGCTTTTGCGCGCCGCCACCGGGAGCCTCGGCGTCTATTTCATATACTGAACTTGTGCGCTTCGGACTCCAGGGCGCCTGCTATCGAGAGCAGCGCTTCGTGCAATTCCGGCAGGCGGGCCTGGCCATATTGCTCGGGCGTGCCGATCAGGCAGACAGCCGCGAAGGCGCCGCCGCTTGTGTCTCGAACCGGCACGGCAAACGCATGCACGCCCTGCACGACATCGCCCAGGTTGACGCCCCAGCCATGCCGGTCGGAACGTTCCTGCATTTTCTGCAGCCCGTGCAGCCGCATGGTGCCGTGCCCGGCGATTTCCTGCGCCACGTTGCTCAGCAGCACCTGGCGGGCTTCCTCGGGCGGCAGGGTCTGGATAATGGCCACCCCGCCCACCGACGTAAAGAGAGGCCGGCGCGTTCCCGCCTGCACCATCAGCCCCGACAATTGCAGGGTTCCGGCCCTGACACTGCATACGTACTCGCTGCCGCTGCGCAACAGCAGCAAGGCGATGCCTCCCATGCGCCGCGTGAACGATTGCAGCAGCGATTCGGCGCGGCGCTGGAACTGCACGCGCCCAGGCAGCGCCAGGCCCAGCTCGTACATCAGGGGGCCCGGCAAGTAACGCCGGTCGACCGGGCGCTGTACCACCAGCCTTTCTTCCACCAGGCACGCCAGCATGCGATGCACGGTGCCCTTGTCCTGCTTACAGGCGGCCGCCAGGTCGGACAGGCGCCAGCCGAAATCGGGGCGCGTGGCGATCATGCGCATCAGCTTGATGCCGCGCCCCAGGCTCTGCGTGCCGGTGCGATCGGGTGCGGTCTGGACAGGCAATTCCAGTGCCAGGTGTTCGAGATCCATGCTGCTGTTCCTCTCCCCTCTTTCCGCGTGCCGCCCGCTTCTGTGTCAGGCGGGCACGTGCGAATACATTGTTTTTCCCTTGACCGGCAGCCTTGCGGTAAACACGCAGCCGGTGCGCGATTCGATCATGTACAGCGTGCGTCCGTCGGGGCCGCCATAGGCGCAGTTGGTGGTGTACAACCCTTCGGGCGCATCGATGCGATACCGGGGCTCGCCGCGCGGGCTGAACACCCATACCGCGCCAAAGCCCACATGGCACACCGCCAGGCCGCCTTCGGCGTCCAGCGCAATGCCATCCGGCCCGCCTCCGCCGGACATCTGAATATATACCCCGACTTTCGTTGCCGTGCCATCTTCCATCAGCGGCACGCGCCAGATGGCGTTGGCCCGCGTCACGGCCAGATAGATCGCGGTTTCATCCAGATTCATCACCAGTCCATTGGGGCTGGGGATGCCTTGCAGCACAATGTCCAGCTGCCCGCCAGCCCGCAGGCGGTATAGCCGCCCGCTGGGATCGTGCAGGCCCGACTGCCCCTGGTCGGTGAAGTAAAGATCGCCGTTCGCAGCGAAGAACAGGTCGTTGCACCCCTTGAAACGCTCCAGCCGCGCCCGTTCCAGGTACGGCTCCACGCGGCCCGTGGCCGGATCCATCACCATCAGCCCGTTGCGATAGTCGGTAATGAAGGCGCGGCCGTCCGGATGGAACTTCAGGCCGTTGGGTTCGCCATCGTATTCGGCCGCCAGCTCTACCCTGCCCTGCGGATCGATGCGGAAGATCCGGCCCCACGGAATGTCCACCACCCACAGGTTGCCCTGGCGGTCGAAGGACGGGCCTTCCAGGAACACCGGCGCCGCCGCCCCATGCAGCTGCGTGCGCGCCCAGTCGCTGGCACGGCCGCGCACCAGGTAATGTTCGGGAATGCGTGCGAATACTTCGGCTTGCAGTTGCTCCGGCGCTGCGTACATAGTGTCTCCTGTGTAGGGTCAATTGCCAGAAATATGGTTGGGTAGCCAGAGCGCCAGTTCGGGCCAGACCACCAGCATCAGCAACAGCAGGAACATCAGCAGGTGAAACGGGATGGTGCCCACCACCACGTCCGACAGATTCCCGCGCGCGATGCTCTGGATGACGAACAGGTTGATGCCGATAGGCGGCGTGATCTGGCCCATTTCAATGAACAGCACCACCACCACGCCGAACCACACGGGGTCGATGCCATAAGTGGCCAGCAGCGGGTACAGGAGCGGCACCGTGATCACGATCATGCCCAGGCTTTCGACCAGCGCGCCCAGTGCAGTGAACAGGATGAGCAACGCGATGAAAAAACCCGTCTTGCTCAGGTTCATGTCGACGATGAATTCCGTCAGCGCCTCGCCCACCCCCGCATAACTCATGGCGTACGAAAAAACAAAAGCCGCGTACGTGATGAACAGGATATTGCTGACCATCAGCGTGGACCGCTTCAGGCTGGCCGCGAACTCGGCCCAGGAGAGGTCTCCGTAGACGGCAGCGATCGCCACGGCCAGCAGGCATCCGGCCGCTGCCGCCTCTGTTGGCGTGGCAATGCCGGTATAGATGGCCCCCATGATGCCCAGGATAAGCAACAGCACCGGAACGATGTCCACCAGGGAATGCAGCACCATCTGCCATGTCAGCCTGCCCGTCTCGGCAGGCGCGATTTCGGGATGCACCATTACCTTGATCGCCACATACAACATGAACATCAAGGTCAGCACAATACCGGGCACGACTCCCGCCATGAACAGCTTGGCCACCGACGTTTCGGTAAAAGTGGCGTACACAATCATGGCGATGGACGGGGGTATCAGTATGCCCAGCGTGCCGCCCGCGGCCAGCGAGCCGGTGGCCAGCCGGGCGTCGTATTTGCGCGCCTTCAGTTCGGGCAGCGCCACCTGCCCGATCGAGGCGGCAGTGGCTATGCTGGAGCCGCTCACGGCAGCGAACACGGCGCATCCCGCGATATTGGTCTGCAGCAGCCCGCCCGGTATGCGGCGCACCAGTCGCGACAGCCCGCCGTACATGCGCATGCCCACTCCACTGCCCTGCAGCACCTCGGCCATCAGCACAAATAGCGGGATGGCGGTCAGTGTGTAGGCGTCCATGCTGCCCCAGGTCGTTATGCCGAGCCCATGCAGCGCGCCTATGCCGCCTTCCAGGTACAGGTAGAGCACACCCGGCAGCAGGATGGCATACGGCACCGCCAGGCCGGTGGCCAGCAGGCCGATGAAAAGCGCAAAAATCAAGACGATCAGGTATTCGCCACCCATGGCGTCCTCCGCTATCAGAACCGAGAGAAAGCGAGTTCAGCGCGGCAGCGCCCGCAGGCGCCGCACGTCGCCCGCCAGCACGCGCAACAGCGCCCACAACAGGGCCAGCGTGCCCAATGGCATGGCCAGCCGGGGTATCCACAGCGGCGTCATCAGGGTTGTGGCCGCCACGTCGCCAGATTTCCAGCTCAGCCACTCGAACCGCGCCAGCTCCACAAACAGCACCAGCGTGACCGCCGTGGCCAGCAGGTCGAAAAACAGGCGCAGGCGCGCCCGCCCGCGCGGGCCAAGGCGCTTTTCGACGAAATGCACGCTGTGGTAGGCATGCAGCAGCTGGCCCGAGGCAAGCGACAGAAAGGTAATGGCCACCAGCGCATAGCCGCCCAGCTCGTTGCTGAACTGGATCGACCAGCCAAAGGCGGAGCGCACCACCATCTCCGCGCCCATCAACAGCACCAGCCCGACCACAAGCACCTGGGCGGCCCATCGGCCCCAACGCGCCGTGATGTCCTCGGGCGGGCTGAACGCGTCCCCGTCCGGGCCGGCCGCGGGGTCCGCAAGCGGTTGCCCGGCGTCAGGCTGCGGGCACGCCGGATCCGGCAAGGCCCGGGGCGGCTCGCCATATATGAGTTGATCGCCCGGCGTCATGGTCAGCGCCCCACTGCCTGGCGAACTTCCCGCAAGGCTTCCTGCACAGCAGGCCGCTCCTGGCCCCACTGCGTCCAGTACGGCTTGATGCGCTGCTCGGCCTCAGCCAGTTCGGCCGCGCTGGGCTCCGTGATCACCATCCCTTCTGCCGCCAGCTTACGGGTCAGGTCGGCATCTTCGGCCGCCATGGCGTCGGTGATGCGGCGCGTGTGTTCATCGACCAGGGCCTGCACTTTGGCGCGCGTGTCCGCGCTCAAGGCCTGCCAGGCGTCCGTATTCACGAGAATCAGCGAATCGATGAAGCTGACATTCATGCGGTAGCTGTGCGTCAGCAGGTCGCGCCATACGTAGCCGTATCCTGAACTGGCCGTCAGCACGCCGTCGATGACGCCACGGTCGATGGCCGCGGCCACTTCGGACGTACCCAGGGTTACCGGGATGCCGCCCAGCAGCTTGATGAACTCGGCCTGTTCCGGCGAAATGACGCGGATCTTCTGACCCTCGATGTCGGCAAGCGACGTCAGCTTCTTCTTGGACCAGAACACATTCTCAGGGAAGATATAGCGGCCAAGCAGCGTAATGTTCTTCTTGGCGTACTCCTCGCGCAGGTATTTTTCTTCGATGCCCCAGGCCTGCTCGAACTGCGCGCGCGTGGGCAGGAACAAGGGCAGCCGCACGATTCCGCCCACCGGCACGCTGCCCAGGAAGAAGGCGTCGTCGCCCATCTGCACGATGTTGTCGGACACGGCCTGGGTGATGTTGGTCGCCGCTATCGGTATGGTGCCGCCCAGGTTCAGCCGGATGCTCAGTTCGCCCCCGGTTTCTTCCTGGATGGCGTCGAGCAGGCCCTTCAGGCCTTTGGCGGCTGTCACCGTGGATACCGCGTTATAGGTGTATGCGCGCCAGCGCTCTTTCGCCTGGGCCGGATACGCCAGCAGGGCCATGCAGGCCACCAGGCAAACCGTTCCTGCGCGCCGCAGGAAACCTTCGGATACGACCATGTCTCTCTCCTCTGTTGTTATCTGCCGCGCGTTCGCCGGGCGAATGCGGGTTGCAGGTACGTTAGGCCTGATGTGCAGCCAGAGGAAGGAGGCGTATCTACCGAGGTTTCATATATTGAACTTTAAACCGCCCGCTCACGCGCCGTCGGATGCAGGCACATCGTCCTGGTGGCCCAGCAGCGTGCTGATGGCGCGCGCTTCGCGGCGCACCGCCGCCGCAATGGGCCCGTCGGCCGATGCATCGAAACCACCCGTCGCGCCCAGCGCCGTCAGCACCGCACATGTACGGCCCGTGTAATCGGCCACTGGCGCCGCCACCGCGCTGATGCCCTTGAGGTTGGTGTCGCGAACCGTGGCGCATCCCGCGGCGCGCACGGCGCGGCGCAATGTGCCGATGGGGTCAGCGCTGTCGAGCAGCGCGCGCTGGTCGGGCTGCGCTGCGTCCAGTTCCGCCCGGGCGCGCGCCAGAACCGCCGGTTCATCGAGTTGCGCCAGAAATACCCGGCCCGTGGCCGACCAAAGCAACGGCATCACCGACCCTACCCGCACGTTCAAGGTCACCGGAAGGCCGGGCTCTTCGAACCGCACGATGGTGGGCCCCTTATTGCCCATGACGGCAAGAAAACATGTCACTTCGAGCGATTCGCGCAGGCGTGCCAGGGCGGGCTCGGCCAGGCGGATGGGGTCGGCCTGGCGCATCGCCGCAACGCCCAGCAGCAGCGTCTGCAGGCCCAGGTAGTACTGTTGCGTGCCGGCATCCTGCTGCACCAGCTCTTGTTCGATCAGGCTCGCCAGGTAGCGGTGCACCTTGGCCGGGCTTTCCTGTACGTGGGCCGCCAGCGCCGTCAACGTGGCGCGCCCGCCCAGGCGCGCCAGACCCTTGAGCACCGCCATGCCGGTTTCCGCCGCCTGTACGCGCTGGCGGCGGTCGGGTGCTGGGCTGGCCGCGGTTGAGGGCGCGCGCGGCTTCAGGGGTTTGCTAGGCATATACGCAGTCCAGGGCTAGGGAAAACACTCGGGCGTTTCGCGTTTATTCATTTACGCATAGCGTATATGATTTACGCAAGAATAAGAACCGCGCCATGCGCGCACCCTTTGGAGAGAGACCATGTCCCTGCGCAAAACCCTGATGACTATCGGGCTGCTGGCCCTGCCGATACTGGCGCCCGCCGGCGCAGCCGCCCAGGACTACCCCAGCAAGCCGCTGCGTTGGATCGTGCCCTACGCCGCCGGCGGCGGGTCCGACTTCCTGGCCCGCACCATCGGGCAGGCGCTGTCCGAGCGCATCGGCCAACCCGTCGTGGTGGACAACAAGCCGGGCGGCAACACGGCCATCGGCGCGTCCGAGACCGCGCGCTCGGCGCCCGATGGCTACACCATGCTGTCGGCCGACAACGGCACACTGGTCTTCAACCCGGTGCTCTACAAGCAGCTGTCGTACGACCCGGGCAAAGACCTGGCGCCCGTATCCCTGATGGGCAAGTTCCCCATGATCCTGGTGGTCGGCCCGGGCAGCAAGGCCACCGATGTCAAGACGTTCATCGACGAGGCGCGCGGCCAGCAAAGCGGCATGAACTTCGCTTCGGCCGGGGCTGGCAGCCCGCACCACCTGGCCATGGAGCTGTTCAAGGTCGAGACCGGCCTGAATAACATGGTGCACGTCCCGTATCGCGGCGCCGCGCCGGCGCTGGCCGACCTGGCCGCGGGGCAGGTACCCGCAATGATGGTGGACATGGCCGCAGGGGCCGGCTTTATCAAGGCAGGCAAGGTGCGGCCCCTGGCGGTGGCCAACCCCACCCGCCTGCCCCAGCTGCCCGATGTGCCCACCTTTGCCGAGCTGGGCTACAAGAATGTCGAGGCCGCCGCCCTGGTGGGGCTGGTGGTGCCCGCCAAGACGTCGCCCGCGGTCGTCGACGCCCTGAACAAACGATTGGTGGCGGCCATCAATGATCCCGCCGTCAATAAGCGCCTGGTCGATTTCGGCGTAGAGCCGGTGGGCGACACCCCCGCGGAGTTCAACGCCCTGCTGCAGCGCGAACGCGCCCGCTGGCACAAACTGATCCAGGACCTGAACATCAAGCTGGACTGAGGTTCGCCCGTCATGACCCCGATCGAAACGGCCCGCCCGTCGGGCTGCCCCATCGACCACACCGCGTCCGGCGCGGGCTGCCCCGTCAGCCCGCGCGCCGCGGAGTTCGACCCCTTTGGCGATGCCTATCAGCAGGACCCGCCCGAGTACCTGCGCTGGGCGCGGGAACAAGAGCCGGTGTTCTACAGCCCCAAGCTGGGCTACTGGGTCGTGACGCGCTACGACGACATTAAGGCGATCTTCCGCGACAACCTGACCTTCAGCCCGTCGATCGCCCTGGAGAAAATCACCCCGACCGGCCCCGAGGCGAATGCCGTGCTGGAATCGTACGGCTATGCGATGAACCGCACGCTGGTCAACGAAGACGAGCCCGCGCATATGCCCCGGCGGCGCGTGCTGATGGAACCCTTTACGCCCGCCGCGCTCAAGCATCACGAACCGCTGGTGCGGCGCCTGACGCGCGAGTATGTCGACCGCTTTATCGATGATGGGCGCGCCGACCTGGTCGACCAGATGCTGTGGGAGGTGCCCCTGACCGTGGCCCTGCACTTCCTGGGCGTGCCCGAAGAAGACATGGATATGCTGCGCAAGTATTCCATTGCGCACACGGTGAATACGTGGGGCCGCCCCAGGCCGGAGGAACAGGTGGCGGTGGCGCACGCCGTGGGCAACTTCTGGCAGTTCGCCGGCAAGGTGTTGGAAAAAATGCGGCGCGATCCGTCGGGCCCCGGTTGGATGCAGTACGGCATACGCAAGCAGAAAGAATATCCGGATATCGTCACGGACTCATATCTGCATTCGATGATGATGGCCGGCATCGTGGCCGCCCACGAAACCACCGCTAACGCGTCGGCCAATGCCATGAAGCTGCTGCTGCAGCATCCACAGGCCTGGCGCGACATCTGCGAAGACCCGGGCCTGATTCCCAATGCCGTGGAGGAATGCCTGCGCCACAATGGCTCAGTGGCGGCATGGCGGCGGCTGGCCACCAAAGATGTGGAAATCTCCGGCGTGAAGATTCCGGCCGGTGCCAAGCTGCTTATCGTGTCGTCGTCGGCCAACCACGATGAACGGCATTTCGCCGATGCCGACCTGTTCGACATCCGGCGCGAGAACGCCACTGACCAGCTCACCTTTGGCTACGGCGCGCACCAATGCATGGGCAAGAACCTGGCCCGCATGGAAATGCAGATCTTCCTGCAGGAATTCACGCGGCGGCTACCGCACATGCAACTGGCCGAACAGAAGTTCACCTACCTGCCCAATACCTCGTTCCGTGGTCCGGAGCACCTGTGGGTGGAATGGGACCCGGCCCTCAATCCGGAACGTCAACGCCCGGAATTGCTGCGCGTACAGCACCCGGCGCGCATCGGCGAGCCGACCGTCCATGCCATTACCCGTACGGTGGTGGTGCAAAGCGCAGAACCCGCCTGCCGCGGCATCGTGCGGTTGCGCCTGGCCAGCCAGGATGGCGCCCCCCTGCCGCGCTGGGCGCCCGGCGCGCATATCGACATCGAATGCGGCGACACCGGCATGTCACGGCAGTATTCCCTGTGCGGAGATCCTGCCGACAGCACCAGTTTTGAAATTGCCGTGCTGCGCGAACCGGCGGGACGCGGCGGTTCGCAATGGGTGCACAGCCATGTCCGGCCTGGCGACAGGCTGCGCATCCGCGGCCCCCGCAACCATTTCCGGCTCGACCCCGACGCCCGGCATGTGCTGTTGGTGGCGGGCGGCATCGGCATTACGCCTATCAGCGCCATGGCGCGCGCAGCCCGCGAACAAGGCATCGACTACCAGCTGCACTACAGCGGCCGTACACGCGCCGGCATGGCGATGCTGGACGAACTGGCCGGCCTGCACGGCGACCGTCTGCATGTCTATGTATCGGACGAGCAGCGGCGCAACGACTTCCCTGCCCTGTTGGAACGCACTCCCGCCCATACCCAGATCTACGCATGCGGGCCGCAGCGCATGCTGGATGCGCTGGCCGCCGCTTGTGCCGATCGCGGCCTGCCGGAAGACGCGCTGCGCGTCGAGCATTTTCATTCCGCGGCCGGCAAGCTGGATCCATCCCGCGAACACGCATTCGAAGCGGAGCTCAAAGATTCGGGTCTGGTCGTCCACGTGGCGGCGGACCAGACGCTGCTGGCGGCGCTGCGCGCGGCCAATATCGATGTCCAGAGTGATTGCGAAGAGGGGTTGTGCGGCTCGTGCGAGGTCCGCGTGCTGGCCGGTGACGTCGATCATCGCGATGTGGTGCTGACCCGCGGCGAACGGGCGTCCAACTCGAAGATGATGTCGTGCTGTTCGCGGGCGGCGGGCAAGAAGATCGTGCTCGAGCTTTAAGCGCGCGCCGCCGGGCGCGGCCCGTTTCTTGCTGGCTGGCGGCGTCTCGTCTGCCTGTCATGCCATGACTCCACCGGCCACACATCCAAGCGCCATCCGGATAGGCATTTCCGGCTGGCGCTATGTTCCCTGGCGCGGCACGTTTTATCCCGACGACCTGCCGCAAGCGCAGGAACTCACCTACGCTTCGCACCAGGTGCCCACGATCGAAATCAACGGCACGTTCTATTCGCTGCAGCGGCCGGAATGGTTCGCCCGCTGGCGCGACGCCACGCCGCCCGGGTTTATGTTCAGCGTCAAGGGCACGCGCTTCATTACCCACCGTCTGCGGCTGCGCGATATCGAGACGCCCCTGGCGAACTTCCTGGCCTCGGGACTGTTCGAACTGCAAGAAAAGCTGGGCCCCATCCTGTGGCAATTTCCGCCTTCGATGCGGTTTGACCCGGAACGTTTCGAGCGCTTCCTGTCGTTACTGCCAGGCGACACTCACGCCGCGGCCCGGCTGGCCGCGCGGCACGACCAGCGCATGGCTGGGCGCGCCGCGCTGGATCCGGGCCCGCGCCGCCCCGTGCGCCATGCCGTCGAAATCCGCCACGACAGTTTTGCCTGCGCCGAATTTGTGCAAATGCTACGCGCCCATAACGTCGCCCTGGTCACCGCCGACACCGCCGGAAAATGGCCGCTGCTCGAAGACGCCACCGCCGACTTCGCGTATCTGCGGCTGCACGGCGACAAGGAACTGTACGCCAGCGGCTACACCGATGACGCATTGAGGCGCTGGGCCAGCCGTATCCGCGCCTGGTCGCGCGGCAAAGAGCCGCGTGATGCGCGGCGCGCCGGTCCGCGCCCCGGGCGCGCTTACGGCGCGCGCGACGTCTATTGCTATTTCGACAACGACATCAAGGTCAAGGCGCCCGGGGATGCGCGCACCCTCGCACGCCTGCTGGACCTGCCCCTGGCGCCCGTCGAACCACCGCAATAGCCGCGTGCGCTTGCGGTCAGCCGCCTCGCGCGCCGTCGGGCGGCTACGGCGCCGCACATCGTTGTCCTGCACCCTCAGGATGCCGCCCACACACGCCCGTCGCGTCAAAGCGCCCCCGCCACCGCACCGCCCCAGAGCGGCCCCGTCCCGCCCCTGCGTTGAAGAAACGTTGAACTTCCTCTGACAGGACTCCGCGCACACCTTCGTGCCCTTCAACGGACAGTCAATACCCGGCCCCTAACATGCCAGTCATGCACTAACGGAAACGCCTCCGAAAGTGCTTTCAACCCGCGGCACCGCCGCTACCTACTGGAGAACTTCATCATGAAAAAGACCGTAATCTGCGCTGTTTCCATGACCCTGGCCCTGATGGCCGGCGCCGCTTCCGCCGCCAACACTATCCACAAGCACGACATGAAGAAGGCCGCGATTTCCAACGCGGCCATCCCCGGCGCCAACATGACCCGGGCGGCCCTGGACCGTAACGATATCGCCGGGCCGGCGGGCAAAAAAGCCCGCCTGGCCGCCACCGGGGACGTGAGCAAGCCCTACATGACCAAGGCCAGCCTGTCTGACGACCTTTCGTACAACATGCCTCGCGCAAGCATGGCCCTGGCATACAACATGCCCCGCGCTACCATGCGCCTGGCCGGGACGACCGGCATGCCGAAAGCCAATTCGGCGCTGGCCGGCGTGTCGAACGATACGCCTCGCGCGGACATGGCCCTGGCCAGCCTGACCGACGACATGTATGCAGACATGAAGCTGGCCTGAAAGCCAGTCCGCGAACGCGGCCACGGCGGAACCTGTGCCACGGGTTCCGCCATTCCTTTTTGTACACGCCCGTACGCCCCAGGTTACCCAATGCGCCGACAGAGTCAGGCGGCTGCCGGACGCATCTGCCCGTGCGCCGCGCCGGGCGGCTTGACGATGCCCTGAACGGGGCCTAATCTCAGATATCCCGGGTGCGGAAGGAACAGGGCCGGTGACGGTGGCAGGACATCATTGCGTGGGGGTATTGCTCGCGGCCGGTGAAGGCTCGCGATTCCGGGCTGCGCGCCTCGGCCAGGGCGACGGCGCCCACAAGCTTCTCGCTGCCCTTCCCGATGGTCGCCTGGTGGCCCAGGCCAGCGCCGCCACCTTGCTTTCGGTCTTGCCCGATACCGTCGCGGTGGTAGCCGGTCAACCGCCGGAACTCGCCACCACGCTGTCCCGGCTGGGGTGCTCCATCCTGCAGGCGCCGCCCCCACCGCGCGGCATGGGCATCTCTCTGGCCGCCGCCGCCCGCCATCTGCTGTCTCGACCGGCCGCTGGCGGGCAACCGCCAGGATGCGTCGTTGCGCTGGCCGACATGCCCTGGCTGAGCCCCGCCACTTTGCGCCTGCTGCTGCAACAGGCCAGCCCGGACTGCATCGTGGCGCCCGTTTACCAGGGCAGGCGCGGCCACCCGGTGGTGTTCGGCGCAGCCTTCCTGCCCGAACTGGCCGGGCTCGAAGGGGATTCGGGCGCCCGGACCGTGTTGGCGCGCCACGGCGCGCGTGAAATCGAATGCAATGATCCCGGCATCCTGATCGATATCGATGTCCCCCAAGACCTGCTCACAGGAAACGCTAATTTATGAACCCGCTGGATATGGACGTACTGCGCCAGGCGCGCGACTGGCTTGCCCAGGGCCACACGGTGCACCTGGCAACCGTGGCCCAGACCTGGGGCTCCGCCCCGCGCCAGGCGGGCGCCCTGATGGCGCTGCGCGCTGACGGGCGCATCGCCGGTTCGGTATCCGGCGGCTGTGTTGAAGACGATCTGGTCAGCCGCGCCCGGGCCGGCCGGCTTCCCGACAAGCCCGAACGCGTCAGCTACGGCGTCACCAGCGACGAGGCGGCGCGCTTTGGCCTGCCTTGCGGCGGCACGCTGCGCCTGGTCATCGAGCCGCTGGCGGGCGCGCAATGGCTGGCCCCTGTGCTGGCCGCCATCGACGCGCAGCAACTGGTCGCCCGCACCCTGGACCTGCAAACGGGCAGCTGCGCGGTGACGGCGGCCGACCCGGCCGACGGTCCGGACTTCGATGGCCGGATCTTGCGCGCTGTCTACGGGCCGCAATGGCGGCTGCTGATCATAGGCGCCAACCAGACCGCGCGCGCGCTCGGCGGCATCGCCACGATGCTCGACTTCCGCGTGCTGGTATGCGATCCGCGCGAAGAGGTGTATGCAGACTGGGATGTGCCGCACTGCGCCCTGCTGACCAGCATGCCCGATGATGCGGTACTCGAGATCGGGGTGGACGCACGCACCGCCATCGTCGCCCTGACCCACGACCCCAAGCTTGACGACATGGCCCTGCTCGAGGCCCTGAAGTCCCCCGCTTTCTATGTTGGCGCCCTGGGTTCGCGCGCCAACCAGGCCAAGCGCCGCGAACGCCTGCGTCAGTTCGACCTCGACGATGCGCACATTGCGCGCCTGCACGGGCCGGTGGGCCTGCGCATCGCCAGCCGCACGCCGGCCGAAATTGCCGTCGCCGTGGCCGCTGAGCTGGTATGGGTACGCAATTCGCTCGGCACCGCGCAGGCATCGTCCTACCTGGATACCGGCACGCTGTCCGGCGACAGTCCACACATCGAAGCCGGTCCGTCGGCTTAAAACGACATGGCGGTGCAGGCGCCGCCGCGCCCGCGCGCGTGCATTCCCGCATACGGCAGGCCGCCTAACGTTTGACTTATATCAAGTTTCCATCGAGACGATCCGCTATGCTGGGTTATTAATTCACGATTGCATTTACCTTTCCGGAGCTGCCATGTTCAAGATCCTGGTCCCCATCGATGGTTCCGATTGCGCCCTGCGCGCACTGAATACCGCAATCACGATGACTGGCCAGCACGCCGAAGCCGAACTGCATTTGCTCAACGCCCCGCTGCCCATCCTGTCGGGCCACGCACGCATGTTCCTGAGCAAGCAGGAAGTCCACGACTACTACAACGAAGAAGGCGCCAAGGCGCTGGACGAAGCACGAAAAATCGCCGAACAATCCGGCCTGGCCCTGCATGTGGCCGTACAGGCGGGCCAGTCGGCGCAGGTCATTGCCGACTATGCCCGGTCGCACGCCTGCGACCATATCGTCATGGGCACGCGCGGACTCAGCGCCCTGCCCGGGCTGCTGCTGGGTTCCGTGGCCCACAAAGTCATCGCGCTGGCCCCCGTGCCGGTCACCTTGGTGAAATAGCCGCGCCTTGCCTGCGAGCTAGCCGCGCTTCCACAGCCGCACCAACCCTTCAGGCGCCAGGGCCTCGGGCACCTGAAACTGCACGCCGGGCGCGCGGCCGACAAACTCGATCTCTATGCGGAAATAGCGCTGGTCGCCCCCCGGCGCATCTTCCGGGCCTGCCAGCGGCGCGGCCTGCTGCAGCGCCTGGCACACTTCGCGCCGCAAGGCTTCCGGGCATTGCCGCAAATCGAAATCGCGCGGCGCGGCGCGTGCGGGTACATAGGCGATGCCGCCCTGCCGCGACACACGCACCCAGGTCGCCTCTGACAGCGGCGGCAGTTCGATCACGGCAGCACCCCTACCTGGCTCCAGGCGTCGCTGACAGCCTGGCGGGTTGCGGGGTCGGCGCTCGCGGCATCCACCGTCAACCGGGCAAAGGTGGCGAAGTCGGCCTGCGCGCCCAGGCGCCTGTCGCGCAGGACGTCATACCAGACGCGGCCCGCGCGTTCCCAGGCCGGGCCGCCCAGGGCTGTGGCCGCCAGGTAGAACGCCCGGTTGGGAATGCCCGAATTGATATGCACGCCGCCGTTGTCGTCGGACGTATGTACATAGTCGCGCATATGTGCGGGTTGCGGGTCCTTGCCCAGCGCCGGGTCATCGTAGGCCGAGCCGGGTTGGGCCATCGAGCGCAACGCCTTGGCGTTGACCGCCTGCGTGAACAGGCCGGCGCCGACCAGCCAGTCGGCCTGGTCCGCACGCTGACCGGCCTGGTATTGCTTGACCAGCACGCCGAACACATCCGACAGGGATTCATTCAGCGCCCCCGACTGGCCCTGATATTGCAGGGCGGCCTCGTGGTCGATCACGCCATGGGCGAGCTCGTGGCCCACGATGTCCACGGCCACCGTAAAGCGGTTGAATATTTCGCCGTCGCCGTCGCCAAACACCATCTGGGTGCCGTTCCAGAACGCATTGTCGTAGTCTTCGCCGTAATGCACGGTGCCCACCAGAGGCAGGCCCGCGTTGTCGATGGAGTGGCGCCGGTATACCTTCCAGAAGAACTCGTACGTAGCGCCCAGGTGCGCGTATGCCTCGTCTGCCGCAAGGTCGCCGCTGGGCGGCTGCCCTTCTGTTCGCACCAGCTGGCCTGGCAGCGCGGTACCGTGGGCTGCGCTGTAGACGGCGCGCTGGACCTGGCCTGGCGGGTGCAACGCGGCGCCCGGCGCCTGACGCTGGGCCAGCAGCGTTGCCCGCGTGGGGCGCAAGCTGCGCTCCTGCCGGTCGATGTGCAGCGTGGCCAGCGCGCGTTGGCGCACCCGCGGACTGGCGTGCCGCGCCAGGCGATCCAGCATATAAGGCGGAATCACGCCGGAGCACCAGGGGTCGGACATGACTTTGGACATGAACAGGCCTCCTTCAGGCCGGCCCACCGGCCTTGCTACGACCTTAGCAGAAAAGACGCACGACGGGTCCCGGGCGGCTCGACGCTGTCCTGCCCCGCCTATTGCCATTCATGGAAGATTTGCAATAATGACTGCGCCCGCGAATAAGCCCCTGCGCCACTGCGGCCAGCTGCCGCGGCCCATCAACAAACACAAGAGAATTTTCCATGATGAAATCTGACGATACCGGCAAGCTCATCCTGCGCCTGAGCGTGGGCATCCTGGTGCTGTTGCACGGCCTGGCGAAATTGTCGGGGGGCGTGGGTGGCATATCCGGCATGCTGTCGTCGCACGGGTTGCCGGGCTTCGTGGCCTATGGCGCCTATATCGGCGAGGTTATCGCGCCGCTGCTGGTGATACTGGGCATCTATAGCCGCATTGGCGGCCTGCTGATCGCCATCAACATGGTATTTGCGATCTTCCTGGCGCACATGGGGCAGTTGTTCAGCATGACCCCGCAAGGCGGCTGGGCCCTGGAACTGCAAGGCATGTTCCTGTTCAGCGGGCTGGCGGTGGCCTTCATGGGCGCCGGGCGCTTCAGCCTCGCGAGCCCGGGCGGCCGCTGGAACTGACGCCGCGCATCGGCATCCGCAAGCATGGGCCCGCACAGACGGGCCCTTTTTCTTGGTTCGCAGCCGGCCAGGCGGTGCTAGCATGAGGAACATGAGCGCCGCTGCCAATGAGCGGCGCCGCGGCCACGTACCCGGGAAACCACCATGAAGCCTGTTATTGCCTTGCTGGCGCTGACGCTGGGCCTGTCCGTCGCCAGCGCCGCGCACGCCGAATTGCCGGCGGGCGCCCCGGCCCCCGACTTTACCGTCCCGGCCTCGCTGGGCGGGCAAGCCTACACCTTTACGCTCAGCCAGGCGCTGGCCCGCGGACCGGTGGTGCTGTATTTCTATCCGGCGGCATTCACGCAGGGCTGCACAATCGAGGCGCGCAATTTTGCCGAAGCCGTAGACGAGTACAAGTCGCTGGGGGCAACCGTCATCGGCGTGTCGGCCGACGATATCGACACTCTGAAGAAGTTCTCGGTAAGCGAATGCCGCGGCAAATTCGCGGTAGCTGCCGACGAAGACCGGACGGTCATGAAGGCTTATGACGCCGTACACGACAGGCGGCCGGAATATGCCAAGCGGGTGTCGTACGTGATCACGCCGGACAGCAGGATTCTTTACGCCTACACAGACATGAGCCCCGACCGCCATGTAGGCAATACGCTGCAGGCGCTGCGCGACTGGCGCGCAGCCCACCCCGCCAGCCGCCGCTAGGGCGGCTGGGCCAGCGCAATCAGCGCGTTGCGCCAGGCAGGATTTCGAGCACGCGCTCGGCGGGGCGGCACAGGCGTGCGCCCTGTTCGGTGACCACGAACGGCCGGTTGATGAGAATGGGGTTGTCGGCCATGGCGTCCAGCAAATCGCTGTCGGATACCCCTTCGGCGTCCAGCCCCAGTTCCTGGTAAAGCGATTCTTTGGTGCGCACCGCTTCGCGCACTGTCAGCCCCGACTGCTGGATAAGGCCAGCCAGAGTCTGGCGCGACGGCGGCGATTTCAGGTATTCGATAACAGTGGGTTCGATGCCGGCATCGCGGATCATTTGCAACACGTTGCGCGACGTGCTGCACCTGGGATTGTGATAAATGGTCGCAGACATACGAGCTCCTATGCCAAACCAACAGTCTACCCAATTCAGCGGCCCGCAGGCAGGCGGCGAACCCTAGCTGAAGGGCCACACCGTGGGGTGCGATCCGGGCGGCATCGACGGCCGCGCCCAGCGCGCCGGCGTCAGGGAAAACTGCGCGGCATGCCGCACCGCAGCCAATTGGCCGAAGCCGGACGTTTCCTGCTCCAGGAAGCCGTCGATGGGAGGCGTGGCGATCTGCAGGCCGCCCGGTACGCGGCCCAGCGAGCGCAGCCACCCCGCCGTCTGTGCCAGCGATACCCGCACGTGCCACGAGCCTCCTTCCGTTGCCTGGCGCGCCAGCGCCGCCTGGGCGCCGTAGGCCATCAGGTAACCGGATGCGTGGTCCAGGATCTGCACAGGCATGGGCCGGGGCGCGCAAACACCGGCCGCCAGGCCTTCGGCATGGTTGAAACCGGTGGCGGTCTGCACCAGCGAATCGAAGCCGCGCCGCCCCGCCCACGGGCCGCTATTGCCGTAGGCGGACAGCGACACATATACGATGCCCGGCCGCATGCGCGCCGCTTCTTCCGGGCCAAAGCCCAGCGATGGCATGGCGCCGGGCCGATACCCTTGCACGAAAATATGCGCGCTGCGCAGCAGGTTGGCCAGCGCGATGCGGCCATCGGCGGTTTCGAGATCGGCGTGCACCGACAGCTTGCCCCGGCTGGTCTCGGCAATGGTGTCGATATTGGGCAGGCGGGGCGAGTTGATCAGCATGACGTCCGCGCCATATGCGGCCAGGGCCCGCCCGCACACCGGACCTGCGATGATGCGCGTCAGGTCGAGCACCCGTATGTCTTTGAGCGGACGGGCGTCGTGCCCGTAGCGGGGCAAGGGGCGCGGGTCGGCGTGCCCGATGCGCTCGATAGTGACGGGCGGCTGTCCGGCCAGGGCCAGCCCCTGCGGGTGACGGTCCCATTGTTCGAAGGTGCGCATGGCAGAGACCACCAGGCCGGCCTCGGCGGCGCGGTCCTCGAAATCGAGCGCCCGCCACTTTGACAATGCCTGCTCGACCTGCTCGCGCCCGGTGGCCGCCCCGGCGGGCAGGCCAAGCAAGGCCAGCGCCCCGTCCCGGTGATGCGCGAAGTTGGCATGGATGCGCACCCATCCGCCGTCGCCGCACCGATACACACCGGTAAGCTTGTCGTGCACATCGGGCGCCACGCCATCCAGTGTGAAATAGCTGCGGCATTCATGCGCGGCATGCAACATGTCCACGGCCACCCGCTGCCGCCTGCCACCCCGCAAATGCCACAGCTCTGCCGCGGCCAGCGCGGCGGCCGCCATGCTGGCCTGCGCGGCCACGCCCACTGCGAACGACGACGGCAGCGCCGGCTCGCCACCGGAAAGATCGATGTAGTCCATCGCTTCGTCGGGCATATCCAGCAGGCGCCAAAGCCCCTGCAGGGCATCCCGGCCGGTCTTGCCGTGCCACGCCTGGCCGTCGGTGTACTGCGGTGCATCGTCCATCGGTCTTCCATCTCGCTGCGCCTGACTCCCGACGATTACATAACCGGCCGACCCGCGCGTCAACAACGAACCGCCGGCGCCGGCCCGGGTCTCCATCCGGGCGGGTTCACCGGTTTGCCGCCTTGTCCAGCCGCTTGAGAAACACCTGCAGCTCTTTCACCACCTGCTGGTCGCCGCGCGCGCTGGCCGCGTCAATGCCCGATTGCCACGCTGCGCGGGCGCCATCGACATCGCCCTGCCCCTGCAAGGCCTTGCCCAGCCATTTCCAGGCCACGGAGTAGCCCGGATCGAACTCGAGCGCAGCGCGCAGATGCATGGCCGCGGTGTCGAACTCTTCCCGCTCGGCATAAGCTTTGCCCAGCGAGAAACGCAAAAGCAAGTTGTCCTGGCCTTTGGCCAGCATGGCCTGCAGCCGATCTACCAAATCAAGCATGTTTCCTCTCCTGCCCCGCCTCACAGCAAGACTGAACCAACTGTGTCAGGGCGTATCAAGGCCGATAGGCCATTGCCTGGCCCATGATAGTCTGAACAGCAATGCTGCTGCGGCATGTGCGCAGCAGAGCTTTCTACGAGGGAACACGGTGATATCGGTTCGTCGCCTGATCTACTGGGCTGCGGGGTTGGCCTGGTGTGCCGCATGGGCGGCAGCGCCCGCCGCGGCGGCCCCGCCCGCCATCGACCCTGCGGCGCTGCCCGCCCTGGTCGACCGCCTGACCTGGGGATTTACGCCAGCTGAGTTCGAACGCGCCCGCAAATTGGGAACGCAGGGCTATATCGATGCGCAGCTTTCGGCCCCGGCCACGCCACAGCTGCCCCGGGCCATACAAGGTCACATCGACCGCCTGACGATTTCGCAACAGAGCGCGTCGGCGGCATTCGCCAAGATCAGCGAATACCGGCAGTTGCTGCGAGATATGCCTGATGGCCCCGAAAAGACGGCGATGCGCCGGCGGATACAGGCGATCGCCAGCACTCGCGCTGCAGACACCGCACGGCGCACCACCTGGCGCGCTCTGTATTCGTCGAACCAGCTGCACGAGCAAATGACCTGGTTCTGGATGAACCACTTCAACATGTACGCCCCCAAGGGCCACGTCGGGGTTGCGCTGGCCGACTATGAAGACCGCGCGGTACGGCCACACGCCCTGGGCAGGTTTCACGACCTGCTGGCTGCGACCGTCCGCTCTCCGTCCATGCTGTTGTATCTGGATAACCATTACAACCGCGCCGGCCGTATCAACGAAAACTATGCGCGCGAGCTGATGGAACTGCACACGCTGGGCGTGGACGGCGGCTACTCACAAAAAGACGTGCAGGAACTGGCGCGTATCCTGACCGGCCTGGGGGTCAACTATCGCAGTACCCCTCCCAAAGTGCCGGCCGAACTCCGCAGCCAAGTCGTGCAGGAAGGCAATTTCCTGTTCAACCCACGCTTTCACGACTACGGAGACAAGCTGTTTCTACAGCGGAAGATCGCGGGGACCGGTCTTGCCGAAGTAGACGAAGCGATAGATATCCTGGCGCGTCATCCGGCAACGGCGCGCCACATCAGCCGAAAGCTGGCCCAGTTTTTCGTGGCTGACCGCCCTCCCGACGATCTGGTGGCCGCGATGGCCAAGACATTCCAGTCCAGCGACGGAGATATCGCGGCCACCTTGCGCACCCTGTTTGCATCGCAGCCGTTCATTGCGTCATTGGATGCCGGAAAATTCAAAGACCCGATGCATTACGTCTATTCGTCGCTGCGCCTGGCGTATGCCGAATTTCCTCCGGTGGCGCGCGTGGATACAGCCAATCAATGGCTCAACCGGCTTGGCCAGCCGCTATACAGGCGCATTACGCCTGACGGTTACCCGTTGACCCAGTCCGAATGGTCGGGATCGGGCCAACTTACAAGCCGTTTTGACTGGGCGCGGCGCGTGATCGTGGCGCCAGGGCGCTTCTACCAGGCAGCCGGCCAAAAGCCCCCTGTGCAGTTGCCTCCTGTTCCGAGCCTGCCCGACATCTATAAACGCACACAGCGCTACGAAGCACTATCGCCCGCCACGCGGCAGGCCATCGAGTCAGCTCGGACGATACAAGACGCCAACACTTACCTGCTGGCTTCCCCTGAATTCATGCGCAGGTAGGCCTGCGCCGGATACGATGATGCAACGACGAGACCTGCTCAAATTCGCAGCAAGCGCCCCTCTGGCTTTGCTTGGCACCCATCTGTTCGCCGCGCCGCAAGGCGCGCCCCGGCTGCTGGTCGTGTTCATGCGCGGCGCGTACGACAGCAGCAGCCTGCTCATACCGGTTTCCAGCGACTTTTACTATGAAGCCCGGCCCACTATCGCCATCCCGCGACCGGGCGATGACGCCGTCGCCGCGCTGGCGCTGACCGACGGCTGGGGCCTGCATCCTGCCATGCAAGCCACGCTGGCGCCGTTGTACAAGGCGCGCGAGCTGGCCTTCATTCCTTTCGCCGGCACCGGCGACCTCAGTCGCAGCCATTTCGCCACACAGAACGCCATTGAGCTGGGCCAACCCGCTGCCCCCCGCAACCGCTACCGCAATGGATTTCTGAATCGCCTGGCAGAGACGCTGGGCAGGGATACGACGCGCCCTGTGTCATTTACGACGGACGTGCCGCAGATCTGGCGTGGTGCGCTTCCAGTGCCGAACATCGATCTGGCAGGCCGGACGGGCCGTCAGATATTGGGTGCAAGCCGCACCGAGGCCATCGGCCAGATGTACCGCGATACCGAGTTCAGCGCAGCGGTGAATGAAGGCATCGAACTGAGCGCCATCGCGCGCCGCGAACTCGAACAAGAAATGCAACAGGCCAATGGCAAAGCCATTCCGGGCAGCCAGCTTGAACGCGAGGCGACGCGCGTGGGCCGCCTGATGGCCGAGCGCTACAACCTGGGCTTTCTGGACGTTGGGGGATGGGATACTCACGTGGCCCAAGGCGGCATACAGGGCACGCTCGCCAGCAAGCTGGGGCAGCTCGGCCGCGCCCTGGTTTCTTACAAGGCCGCGATGGGCCCTGCCTGGCGCGACACCACGGTGGTGGTCATCAGCGAGTTCGGTCGCACGTTCCGCGAAAATGGCAGCAAGGGCACCGACCATGGGCATGGAACCGTGTATTGGGTACTGGGCGGCGGCGTGCGCGGCGGCCGCGTGGCCGGAAACCAGGTAGAAGTACGCCCCGACACGCTGCACCAGGACCGTGACTACCCCGTCCTGAACGACTATCGCGCCGTGTTCGCCGGCCTGTTCGCGCGCCTGTATGGCCTGGACGGCCGCCGCCTGCAAGAAGTCTTTCCGGGTGTCGAACCACAAGACCTGCAATTGGTTTAAGCGGCCCTACTCGCGCATTACACTGGCGCAGCGCCCACCGCAACAGCGGCTTTCCTATAACAGAGGTACGCCCATGAGCACTATCTACGAATTTTCGGCCACCGACCTGGGCGGCAACGAGCAGCCCCTGGAGATCTATCGCGGACAGGTGCTGCTGGTGGTGAACGTGGCGTCGAAATGCGGCTTTACGCCGCAATACGCCGGCCTCGAGGCACTGTACCGGGACTATCGCGCGTCGGGCCTCACCGTGCTGGGCTTTCCCTGCAACCAGTTCGGCAACCAGGAGCCCGGCGACGAGGCGACCATCGGCGAATTCTGCAGCCGCGAGTACGGCGTGACGTTTCCGATGTTCGCCAAGGTCGAGGTCAATGGCGCCCATGCCCACCCGCTGTTCCGCTGGCTCAAGGGGGAAAAGCCGGGCGTGCTGGGCACGGAAGCCATCAAGTGGAACTTCACCAAGTTCCTGGTGGGGCGCGACGGGCGTGTCATCAGGCGCTATGCGCCCACTGACAAACCGGCGGCTCTGAAGGACGACATCGTGCGGGCCTGCGACGCTTCCACCTGAGCCCTTCGCGGGCGCTATGCGCGCTGCCCCTGCAGCGGCGGCAAACGCCGCCGCACCGTGGTGGCCTTGACGATGGCGGTATTGGTCTGCGCACATTCGTTGATGCGGTCCAGCACCGCGTCGAGTTGCGAAATCGACTGCAGCAGCAACCGGGCAATGAAACAGTCGTCGCCCGTCACCTTGTCGCATTCGACAAACTGGCCGATGCCCGCGATCAGCTTTTCTACCTTGCGCAACTGCCCGGGCAGCGGGCGTATGCGCACAATGGCCGTCAGCGTATAGCCCAACGCGACAGGGTCTACGTCTACCGTATATCCGCGCAGGATGCCGGCCTCTTCGAGCCTGCGCACGCGGTCGGCCACACTGGGCGGCGACATGCCTACCTGCCGCGCCAGCTGCGCGGTGGTGACGCGTGCATTGGCCGCCAGCATCTCGAGCAGGCGGCGATCGATGCCATCCAGGACGCCATTTTCGCTTGTTAGGTTCATGCGATTATTTCCCTAATAAAAAAAGGTTTCTCGGCGAACATTCAATACGATAGTTATATTACGCCGCGTATTGGCCTGGGATAATTTTTCCTGCCGGCATCGCTCATCGATGCCCCAGCGGGAGAACTGCAATGAAGCCAAACAGTGAACGCGGCGGCCTGGTCCAGATGGCCGCTGCCATGGGAATATCGGGCACCGTGGGAGTCTTTGTGCTGGAGTCGGGGCAAAGCGCCTGGAACGTGGTGTTCCTGCGTTGCGTGTTCGGCGCCGTAGGGCTGTTGGTGTACTGCCTGGCGCGCGGCCTGCTGCGTCCGGGCATTTTTACGCCGGCCACTTTGGGCTGGACCCTGCTGGCCGGCGTGGCAATCGTCTTGAACTGGGTGTTGCTGTTCGCGGCGTACCCGCTCGCCTCGATATCTCTGGCCACCGCGGTGTACAACTTCCAGCCGTTTTTCCTGATCGCGCTTGGCGCGATCTTCCTGGGCGAACGCCCCGGCCTGGGCAAGCTCAGCTGGTCGGCGGTCGCGTTCGGCGGGCTGGTGCTGGTGCTGCGCATCGAGTCCGCAGACCTTGCCCAGGCCGGCAGCTACCTGACCGGACTGGGGCTCGCGCTGGGCGCCGGAGCGCTGTACGCGGTGACGTCCATCATTGTGAAGCGGCTCAGGCATATTGCTCCCCACGTGCTGGCGCTGGTGCAGGTCAGCCTGGGCGCGCTGCTGTTGCTGCCTATGGCAGACTGGAGCGCGCTGCCTGGGGAACCGGCCGAATGGGGAGCACTGGTAGCCATCGGGCTGGTGCACACCACCCTGACCTACATTCTGCTGTACTCGGCCATCCAGAAATTGCCGACCACCTCGGTCGCGGCGCTGGCCTTTATCTACCCGGCGACGGCCATCATCCTGGATTACGCGCTCTACGGCCAGCGCATGGCCTGGCTGCAGATGGCCGGCGTGGGCTTGATACTGGTGGCCGCGGCCGGCGTCAGCATGAACTGGGGCCCGGCGGCGCCAGGCCGGTCCGCCTGCGCGCGCCCGGCGGACGCGGCCTGAGGGCGCCCCCGCATACCCCCGTTGCCGGCCGGGGCTTGCGGCATGCCGCAACCCCGGCCCGCTATCATGGACAGCCCACCTGAAGCCGCCAACCGCGACGGCATAGCAAGGAACCGCTCAATGATCGATCTCTATTACTGGACTACGCCCAACGGTCACAAGATCACCATGTTTCTGGAGGAAACCGGCCTGCCGTACCGGATCCACCCCGTCAACATCAGCAAAGGCGAACAATTCCAGCCGCATTTCCTGGCCATTGCGCCCAACAATCGCATACCCGCCATTGTGGACCGGCAGCCGGCCGATGGCGGCGAACCGGTGTCGCTGTTCGAGTCGGGCGCCATCCTGCTCTATCTGGCAGACAAAACAGGCCAATTCATTGCGCGGGATATGCGCGGCCGGGCCGACACCTTGCAATGGCTGTTCTGGCAGATGGGCGGCCTGGGGCCGATGGCGGGCCAGAACCACCATTTCTCGGTGTACGCGCCCGAACGCATTCCCTACGCCATCGATCGCTACGTCAATGAAACCAACCGTCTGTATGGCGTGCTGAACAAGCGCCTGGCCGATCGCGAGTTCGTGGCGGGCGATTATTCGATCGCGGACATGGCGGCTTACCCGTGGATCGTCCCGCACGAGCGCCAGGGGCAGAACCTGGATGATTTTCCGCATCTCAAACGCTGGTTTCACGCCATCGAAGCCCGGCCGGCCACCAGGCGCGCGTATGAAAAGGCCGCGGAAATCAACACCGCGCCTTCGGTACACACCGAAGAATCGCGCCGCATCCTGTTCGGCCAGACATCGCAGCAAGTGCGCTAAGCTTGCCTGTCTGCAATAACCCGTCGTTCCTGCATGAGTACCGATACTGGCTTGCAATTCCGGCCCGCACGCCCCGCCGATCTGGACGCCATCGTCGCGCTGCTGGCCGACGACGTGCTGGGAAACCGGCGCGAAGACCCCGCCTTGCCGGCCAGCGACTGCTATGTGCAAGCCTACGCGGCCATCGAGCGCGACGCCAACCAGCTGCTGGCGGTTGCCGAACGCGACGGCCGCGTGGTGGGCTGCCTGCAGCTCAGCTTCATACCGGGCTTGTCGCGGCGCGGCATGTGGCGCGGGCAGATCGAAAGCGTGCGCGTGGCGGCGGCCGAACGTGGCGCCGGCACCGGCCGCGCGATGTTCCAGTGGGCCATCCAAGTGTGCCGCGACCGCGGTTGCGGCCTGGTCCAGCTCACTACCGACAAAAAGCGCGCCGAGGCGCGGCGCTTCTACGAATCACTTGGCTTTGCCGCCACCCATGAAGGCATGAAGCTGGAACTGGCGGGTTGATCCGGAGTCTTACGTCAATGCACGGAGAATACAAAGTTCCTGGCGGCAAGCTGGTGGTCGTCGATCTTGATGTCCAGAACGGCAAGCTGGCCAACGTACGCCTGAGCGGCGATTTTTTCCTCGAGCCCCCCGACGCGCTCGATCTCATCAACCAGGCGCTGGAAGGCCTGCCCGCCGACGCCGACGAAGCCCGCCTTGCACGGGCCGTGCAAGATGGCCTGCCTGCCGAGGCCGAACTTTTCGGCTTCACGCCCCAGGCCGTGGCCGTCACCATCCGCAGAGCCCTTGCATGAGCACCCGTACCCACTGGAACGACTATTCATGGCAGCTGGTCCACGAAGGCCCGCAGCCCCCCGCGCTGCACATGGCACTGGACGCCGTCATAACCGACGAGGTGGGCGCGGGCCTGCGCCCGCCCACGCTGCGCATCTGGGAATGGTCCGAGCCGGCCGTGATTATCGGGCGCTTCCAGTCGCTGAAAAACGAGGTCGACCCCGACGGCGCAAGGCGACACGGCGTCAACGTGGTGCGCCGGGTCAGCGGCGGCGGCGCGATGTTCGTGGAACCCGGCAACACCATCACCTATTCGCTCAGCGTGCCCCAGGCGCTGGTGCAGGGCCTGACATTCCAGCAGTCGTATGAATTCCTCGACGGCTGGGTAATACGTGCGCTGCATGCTCTGGGCATCAAGGCCTGGTACCAGCCGCTGAACGACATAACATCCGAAGGCGGCAAGATCGGCGGCGCGGCCCAGGCTCGCCGTAGCGGCGCGGTGCTGCACCATGTCACCATGTCGTACGACATCGACGCCGATAAAATGGTGCAGGTGCTGCGCATCGGGCGCGAAAAGCTGTCAGACAAGGGCACCACCAGCGCCAAGAAGCGGGTCGACCCCCTGCGCACCCAGACCGGCCTGGCGCGCGATGCCATCATCGAACGCATGCTGCAGACATTCGGCAGCCTGGCGACGCTGCAACCCGTGCAGTTGGGCGAAAGCACGCTGGAACAAGCGCGCCTGCAGGCCCGCGAAAAATTCTCGACCCCCGAATGGACAGCCCTGGTACCTTGATGCACCGCCATTTCCCATTATTCCGCGCCCTGACGCACGCCCGCACCGTTCTGGCCGGCGCCGCGCTCGCAGTGCTGGCAGGCTGCGCCAGCGCGCCGGCCGACACAATCAGCCTGCCGTCCGCCACGCCGCAACCCACCAAGACCGAAGCGCAAGTCGCCGGGCTTGCTGTCGAGAAGATCCAATGGCAGGGCACCAGGCCCGGCTGCGAAGGCCAGTGTCCGCGTATCGAGATCGACAGCGTCGCCTTTCCGGACATTCCCAGGCTGACCGAACTGGTCGACCACGTGCTGGCCTACATGACGGGTGTGGATCCCGACCGGCCGCGGCCCTACGGCACCCTGGCAGAGTATGCGCAGTACTTCTGGCAAACCGCCCAGTCGCGCGACAGCACAATCTTCAAGGCAAGCGTCAAGGCCGTCAGCGGCAACATCATCGCGCTCGAATTGCACACCGGCCAATATTTGACGGGCGCGGCGCACGGGATACCTGCCACGCAATACCTGAACTGGCAGCGCGACCAGAACCGCGTGCTGGCGCTGGACGAAGCCCTGCTGCCCGGCGGCCGGACCGCATACGTCGAGGCCTTGCGCAGGGCTCACGCCGCCTGGCTCACGCGCAACGAAGACGCGCAGCGCGATCCGCAAACCTACAACCGCATGTGGCCGTTCCAGGAAAGCGACAATTTCGCGCTTACCCCCGAAGGCATGGTCATCAAGTACGACGCCTATTCCATCGCGCCGTATTCGCATGGCCAGCCCGAATTGCTGATCCCCTACAATGAACTGCACGGCGTGCTGCGGCCCGAATTCATGCCCGCGGCATAAAAAAACCGGCGCCCGAAGGCGCCGGCCCGAACCCCCACGGCCTTGGCGGCGGCCTCAGGGGTACAGCCCGCGTACCTGACGCGCCTGCAGAATGCGCGTGCAAGCCACGATGAACGCCGCGGTGCGCAGCGTCACCTTGTGTTCCTTGGCCATCTGCGATACGGCCGAATAGGCTTCGCGCATCAGGCGCTCGAGGCGGTGGTTGATTTCCTCTTCGCTCCAGAAAAAGCTCGAGAAGTCCTGCACCCACTCGAAATAGCTGACCGTCACGCCGCCGGCGTTGGCCAGCACATCGGGCACCACATATACGCCGTTGTCGTTGAGAATATCGTCGGCCTCGGGCGTGGTGGGGCCGTTGGCGCCTTCGACCACGATCTTGGCGCGCACCTTGTGCGCGTTGGACTCGTTGATCTGCCCTTCCAGCGCGGCGGGAATGAGGAAATCGGTTTCCAGTTCCCAGAACTGCGCGTTGTCCAGGGCCTCGCCGCCGCTGAAACCGGCCACACCGCCCTTTTGCGACACATGCGACAACAGCTTGTGCACGTCCAGGCCCGCGGCGTTGTATACCGTGCCCGTATGGTCTTGCACCGCAATGACCTTGGCCCCGGTTTCATGGAACAGGCGGGCCGCCGTGCCACCCACGTTACCGAAGCCCTGCACGATGACAGTAGCTTGCGAAACGTCGATGTTGCGGTCCCGTGCCGCTTCGCAAGCGGTGACGTACACGCCGCGTCCGGTGGCCTCGACCCGGCCCAGGCTTCCGCCCAGCGATATCGGCTTGCCGGTGACCACGCCGGTGGAAGTGGAGCCTTCGTTCATCGAGTACGTGTCCATCATCCACGCCATCGTCTGCGCGTTGGTGTTCACGTCGGGCGCGGGAATATCCTTGGTGGGGCCGATGATGACGCCGATTTCCGAGGTATAGCGGCGCGTCATGCGTTCAAGCTCGGCCATCGAGAGCTGGCGCGGGTCGACCCGGATACCCCCCTTGGCGCCGCCATAGGGCAGGTTCACCGCGGCATTCTTGATCGACATCCAGGCGGCCAGGGCCATGACCTCGGACAGCGTGACGTCCTGGTGAAACCGCACCCCTCCCTTGCCCGGCCCGCGCGACGTGTTGTGCTGCACCCGGTACCCTTCAAAGTGGGCAACGCTGCCGTTGTCCAGTTCGATAGGCACATCGACGATCAGGGCGCGCTTGGGCCGCTTCAAGGTTTCTACCCAACGTGCGAGCGACCCCAGGTAGGGGGTGACGCGGTCGACTTGTTGAAGGTAGATCCCCCAAGGGCCTACATGTGCGGCATCCAGATACGACGGCAATGCATGGGTGGGCTTATCGGACATGAGCAGAGTCTCCAGGCTAGGACTGATTTAATTGTAGCCACCAAAACCATCGCTGTCCCCATTAAATAACAAAAAAATATAATGGGGACGAATGATAGTGCGCCCGCTCATACCGTGCGGATCGCCGGCGCAAGCCATGACGACGTGGGGCTGCAATACAGTCGTTGCAACACGTCACAGCGGCAGAAGCCGCTGCGGGCTCAAAACCTTGCGCGCCGCCTCGACACCTTAGGCTAACTTACCGCCCGCGGGCCACCGCAATGCTTTACATAGTGTTGCCGACGGAGCCGATCCTGCAATAGTCACATCGATAGAATGAACCGGCTTTCTGCGCCGTTGCGGGCGCCCTGTTTTTGCGCGAGGCTTTTATGTCGATTGGCTTGCATTCCCCATCCGTCGTATTGCGGCACTCGAGCGAAGTTCTGATGCTGACGCCCCGGTATCCCCAAGGCGGCCGCGCCCCCGGGCGCGCCGCCGACCGGGCCGGCACCGAATCAATGCTGCGCGACTTCCTGAGCGATGATGGCAATCGCCTGGCCCTCATGAAGCTGTGCCATGCCGTCGAGCCGGAGTATTCGGCTGCGCAGCCCCGCAGCCTGGACGACGCGGCCCGCCACGTCGCCGGCCTGATCGCCTCGGGCAAGGTGCTGGCTGCACGCCTGGGAGAACCCGCCGGATTTGTCGAAGGCGCATACCCCTTCAACCTGCGCCAGCTGGCCTATCTGTCTACCCGTAACGGGCCGGTGGTCGGTTCTTATTTCCTGACGGGCGAATATGCCGTACGGGGCCGCACGATTTCGGTGTCGGCTGCCGGGCGGCATTCGGCCGCGCTGGCGGGCTCGCCGCGCTTCTTTGCCACCGCACGGCTCAAGATCGACGGCGAGTGCGGCGACATCCAGCCTTTAGCTCAGGACACAACGCTCGCCCCCTCTGCCGATGCGACCACGCCCCTGGGCAGCGCGAGTTGGCAACTGCCCGACGTGCGTCACGGCCAGTCTGCGGCGCTGGTGATCAGCGCGGGCTATGTGCTGGAAACCGCAAACGGGCCGATGACCCCCCTGCCCGCGACGGCCGAACGGGAATTTCCCCTGTTGCTGGGCTGACGCGCGCCCCGCACCTGCATGCGCCCCACGAGCCCGGCCGCCGGCCGGGGCGGCGTGGCTCAGTATTTGTTCAAACGAACCCCCGACACGCCCGACAGCGACGGCGCGTCATCGTCGGATGCTTGCGCCGCCGGGCGCGGGGCCTGGGCGGGCTGCGCGGGTTGCGCGGCAGGCGCCGCGGGCGCCGAAGACGGGTTCTCGCCGGACCGCAGCGCTTCCCGGCGCGCCTGCGCGGCAGCGATCAGTTCCGTGAGTTCGTCGGCCAGCTTGCCTGCCTTGCCCTGACGCGCCCAGTCGGCGGCGTTCTGGCCCTTCAGATTGCGCGTCGTCACGTCGCCACCCGCATCCAGCAGTACCTGCACCATCTCGCGGCTGCCCGATAGCGCTGCCATCATAAGCGGCGTCGTTCCGTCGGGCGAAGGCGCATTGACCATGGCCTTGTGCTGCAACAGCAGTCTGGCGGTATCCACATGCCCCTTGGAGGCCGCATAGTGCAGCGGCGTCCAGCCCAGCCGGTTCACCTGCGCGCCGCGCGCAATAAGCGCGCGCGCCCGATCCGTCTGCCCCGCCACGGCCAGGTACATCAGGGCCGTTTCGTTGGCCGGGTTCACCGCCTCGAGGTCGGTGCGGGGGTCTGCCGCCAACAGGTCGAACACCTGCCAGGCGCCGTCTACCACGGCGCGCATCAGCGCGGGCTGGCCATTTTTGTAGCGCACGTTGGGGTCTGCCCCCTGGGCCAGCAGCTCGCGCAGGTCGGCCGCTTTGTCGTTGTGTACATACACCCAGAAGTTGGGCGGCGCCTCGGCGGCCGCCACAGGGGCGGCCGCACCCCATGCCAGGCCCGCGGCCAGGCACACGGCAGCCAGCGGGCGAAACCAGGAATTTTTTATGTGGGACACAGGCATGGCGACCATTCTTGAGAAATTACTTTAAATAAATCACTTCAGACATTCAACTTTAAATAAATAACTTTAGATTACCGGTCTATCTTATTGAATAATTTAAAGAAATTTTCAGTAGACGCGTGCGCCACTTCCGATACATCCCGGCCCTGCAGGTCGGCGATCTTCTGCGCGACGTGGATGACTTTTGATGGGTCATTGCGCTTGCCGCGAAATGGCACCGGCGCCAGGTACGGAGAATCGGTCTCGATCAACAGCCGATCCAGCGGCATCTTGGCGGCCACCTCGTGCACGACCGCCGCGTTCTTGAAGGTGACGATGCCCGACAGCGATATGTGAAAGTTCAGATCCATGGCAGCCTGCGCCATTTCCCACGATTCGGTAAAGCAATGCATCACGCCCCCTACTTGCGCGGCATTCTCTTCCCGCAGGATCTGCAATGTGTCGGCCACCGAGTCCCGGGTGTGAATGATGAGCGGCAGGTTCGCCTGCCGCGCCACGCGGATATGGCGGCGGAAGCGCTCGCGCTGCCAATCCAGCGGCTCGCTCAGGCGGTAATAATCCAGTCCGGTTTCACCGATGGCCACCACCTTGGGATGATGCGACAACTGCAGCAGTTCGGCTTCGGTGGGATCGGAAGTCGCTTCGTAGTCCGGATGCACCCCCACCGAGGCCCACAGGTTCCGGTGAGGCTGCACCAGTTCGATCAGGCCGGGCCAGTCGGGCAGATCAACGCTGACGACCAACGCGTGGGTGACCTGGTTGTCCGCCATGCGCTGAAGAATATCGGGCAATTCCTGCGCGAGCTCGGGAAAGTTCAGATGGCAGTGTGAATCGACGTACATGGAGTGGCAGTTACTCAGTTTTCAGGAGCCCGGCGTGGGCCAGCCGCGCGCCTATCCTTGGCAGGATAGCACCACGCGCTGCAGCGTCGCATGTGCGAGCAGCTTGGCATTGAGCGGGTGCGTGGCCAGCCGGCGCTGCTGCGTGAGCCAGCGCGCGGTGTCGGCCAGCCGCACCGCGTCGGCGCTGGCGGAGACTTTCGCCACCGGCGCGGCCAGGGATGGAAAATACCGCACGGGCGCCTTGGCCTGTGCCAGCACCAGGTCGGTGTACAGGCGCTGCAGCGCATCCAGCCAATCAGGCGCGGCCACCTTCTCCAGCGACTCGGACAGCGCCCCTATATCGGGCGCCTGGCCTTGCGCCAGCGGCTTGATCAGCTGGGCAAGCCAATCGGGACAGGCCTGTTCGCTTGCGCGAGCTCGCCGCAGTGCGGCCAGCGGAGCGCCACCGGCGGCGGCGAGCCAGTCGGCGGCCGGTTCGACGCCTTGTTCCTGCAGCCATTGCAGCGATTCTTGCGGCCCGGGCGCCGGCAGAGGCAGGCGGCGGCAGCGTGACACCAGCGTGGGCAGCAGGCGGTCGGGCGCATCGGCGACCAGCAGGAATACCGTGTGCGGCGGCGGTTCTTCCAGCACCTTCAGCAAGGCATTGGCCGAAATGACGTTCAGGGCGTGCGCCGGATAAAGCAGCGCCACGCGCCAGCCGCCGCGGTGCGTGGCCGTGTTGAACCACGATTCCAGTGCGCGGATCTGGTCGATTCGGATTTCCCGGGAAGGCTGCCTTTTAGCGGCCGTGCCGGTGGCCGGCTCGGTTTCGTCGCCGCTTTCCGCGGCCTCGGCGCCCTCTTGCAAGGCGATCGCCTCGGGGCGGATGCGACGCAAGTCGGGATGGTTGCCGCCGGCCACCCACCTGCAGGCGGGACAGGCGCCGCAGGCCAGGAGGTCGCGCGGCGATTCGCACAGCAGGCTGGCGGCCGCCGCAAGCGCAAAATCGAGCTTGCCGATGCCGCCCATGCCGTGAATGAGCCAGGCGTGGGCGAAGCGCTCGCGTCCGGCCAGCCAGGAACGGGCAATGTCGTGCTGCCAGGGCAGAAAGGCGGCGGTGCTCATGCGGCCTCGGTCAGGGCGCGCAGCTCTGCGTGCAGTTGGGCACGCACCTGTTCCACCGGCCGGCTGGAATCCACTATCCGTATGCGCCCGGGATGCGCCGCCGCGCGGGCATGGTAGGCGGCGCGGGTGCGTTCGAAGAACTCGGCGGCTTCGCGCTCGAAACGATCTGGCTGGCGCGCATCGGCCAGGCGCGCGCGCGCGAGCTCAAGGGGTACGTCGAACAACCAGGTGCGGTCCGGCTGCAGCGCCGGGCGCATCCATTGTTCGAGCACGGCCACGCGTTCCGCGCCCAGCTGCCGGCCGCCGCCCTGGTAGGCATAGGTGGCGTCGGTATAGCGGTCGCATACCACCCAGTCGCCCCGCGCCAGGGCAGGCTCGATCACTTGGGCCAGGTGCTCGCAGCGCGCCGCGAACATCAGAAGCGTCTCGGTGTCCAGGCTCATGGATTCGGACAGCACCAGCCCGCGCAGCGTCTCGCCCAGCGGGGTGCCGCCCGGTTCGCGCGTGGCGACCACGGTGTAGCCCCAGGCGCGCAGTGTGTCGGCCAGCCAGGCGGCATGTGTGCTCTTGCCGGCGCCGTCCACGCCTTCCAGCGTAATGAAACGTCCGCGTGGGTTCATCAGTTACGCCCCAGGATGTAGCGCGCCACGTTGCGGTTATGTTCGGCCAGGTTGGCTGAAAACTCGCTGGTGCCGTTGCCGCGCGATACGAAATACAGGTACTTGTGCCGTTCGGGCTGCACCGCCGCGAGCAACGCCGCACGCCCTGCCGCCGCAATCGGCGTGGGGGGAAGGCCTGCGCGCGTATAGGTGTTCCACGGGGTGTCGGTCTGCAGGTCGGCCCGCCTTATCCGCCCCTGGTAGCGTTCGCCCATGCCGTAGATCACTGTCGGGTCGGTCTGCAGCATCATGCCCAGCCTGAGCCGGTTCACGAACACACCGGCAACACGCGTGCGTTCAGGCCCATGCCCGGTTTCTTTTTCAATGATAGAGGCCAGGATCAGCGCCTGGTATGGCGTGTCGAGCGGCAGGCCGGGCTGGCGCTGCGCCCAGACTTCGCCCAGCACCTGCTGCTGCAATTGGTAGGCGCGGCGCAGAAGATCCAGGTCGGTCGTGCCGGGCGTAAACACATATGTATCGGGGAAAAACAGCCCTTCGGGCGCCTTGTACGGCGATCCCAGCCTGGCCATCAGTTCGGCGTCGCTGATATCGCCCAGGGTCTGCTTCACATCGGGATGGGCGCGCAGCGCCTGGCGGAACTGCGCGAATGTCCACCCTTCCACGAACGTAAGCTGGCGCTGCACCATGTCGCCGCGCGCCAGCCGATCGAGCAGCGTCCAGGGGCTGTCGCCGGCGCGCGCCTCGTATCCGCCCGCCTGGATCAGCTTGTCTCGTTCGGAAAGTCGTGCCAGCCATGCAAAGCCATCTTGCCACACCGGAATGCCGGCGTCGTTCATGGCGCGCGCGACGGCGCGCGGCGTACTGCCGGCAGGCACGATGAACTCGATCCGTTCGGCTGGCAGGTCCAGCGGCCGCTTTACCCAGAACCACGCGCCGGCGGCCGCGGCGGCGGCCAGCAGCGTCACGGCCAGGCAGGCAACCAGAAAATAGACGTAGAGCTTTTTCATAAGTGTGCGCAGTTTAATGGATATGGCGGAGTCGGCAGGCCTTGCCGGCCCTGTCGCGCACCCGGAATTGCGCCCGAAGGCCGGCCGCCGCGGGTATCATCGACATATCTGCGGGCACCCTGTCGGCGCCCCGCCTTCGCTGCCAAATTCCTGCCATGCATGCATTTTTCAGTTTGATCGCTACTCAGTCCGATGGTTCGGCCCTGTGCGCCCCCTTGCCCGACTATGCCGTCGTGTCTGCATCGGGCGAAGACGCCCTGCCGTTCCTGCACGGCCAACTGACCCAGGACGTCGCCAGCCTGCCGCCCGACACCGCGCGGCTGGCAGGCTATTGCACCGCCAAGGGACGGCTGTTGGCCACGATGGTGCTCTGGCTTGCCCCGCCCGCCGCGGATGCAACCGCCGCACCCGATGCCAGCCGCGCGTACGCCCTGGTGCGACGCGATCTGGCCAATGCCCTGGTCAAGCGCCTGTCGATGTTTGTGCTGCGGGCCAAGGCCAAGCTGGCCATCGCCCCGCTGCATGCCGCGGGCGTACGGTGCGAACCGGCAGCCCTGCCCACCCTGCAGGCCGCCCTGGGCGGCGATCTGCCCGTTACACCCTGGCAGCGCGTCGAACTGCCCAGCGGCACCTGGATCGCGGCGCCGTCTGCGGGCGCGGCCCCGCGCTGGTGGTGGATCGCGAGCGACGAGCAACTCGCGCGGGCGCAGGCTGCCGGCCTGGCAAACGAATTCGCCGCGTGCGACCCGGACCAGTGGCGCAGCGCCGACCTGGCTGCCGGCCTGCCCTGGATCAGCGCGGCTACGCAAGACCTGTTCATTCCCCAGACGCTGAACCTCGACCTCATCGGGGGGGTGAACTTTACCAAGGGCTGCTATCCCGGCCAAGAGGTGGTGGCGCGCAGCCATTACCGGGGCACGGTGAAGCGTCGGGCCGCCTATGGCCGCCTGGCCAGCCAGGGGGATGCCCCTGCGCCCGGCACAGACATCTACGACGCAGGCCAGCCGCAAGAGCCTTGCGGGCGAGTCATCGATGCATCGCGCGACGGCGTGTTGTTCGAAATTGCCCTGTCGGCGCTTGCCGCGGGCGAACTGCGCATCGGCAGCCCCGACGGCCCGCATATCGCCGTAGCGCCGTTGCCGTACGCCTTGATGGAAGGGCCAGGCGACTGAACGCCGGCGGCGCGCTATACCGCCACGCCGAACAATGCGCCGATACCGGCGGTCAGCAGCATGGCGGCCGCGCCCAGTAGCGTGACGCGCAGCGCGGCGGGCAGCACGGGGGCGCCGCCTGCATGCGCTGCCATTGCGCCCAGCAGCGCCAGCGACGCCACCGACGTCGCGGTGACCACCCCGACGGCCTGCTCCACGGGTGTAAAAACCGCCGTGACCAGAGGCAGCGCCGCGCCGCTGGCAAACGATATGGCAGACGCCAGAGCCGCCTGCACCGGGCGCGCCCGGTTATGCATCAGGATGCCGAGTTCGTCGCGGGCGTGGGCGTCAAGCGCATCGTGACGGGTAAGCTGTTCGGCCACCTGCCGGGCAAGCGCGGGCGCCACGCCGCGGCCGACATAGATATCGGCGAGTTCTTGCAGTTCCTGGGCCGAATTGCCCGTAAGCGCGCGTTGTTCCAGCCGCAGGTCGGCGGCCTCGGTGTCGGCTTGCGTTCGCACGGATACGTATTCGCCCGCCGCCATGGAAAGCGCGCCCGCCACCAGCCCGGCCAACCCGGAGGTCAGCACAGCCTGGTGAGAAGCGCCCGCCGCCGCCACGCCCGCAATAAGGCTGGCCGTGGACACGATGCCGTCGTTGGCGCCCAGCACGGCCGCGCGCAGCCATCCTGAGCGGAAAATGCGGTGATGCTCTTTGGCGGGCATGTGCGGCGAAAGAAACAGAGTGGGCGAGCCGCAATCTTAACGCGGCGCCACACGCACGGCCGTCATCAACCCGATCAGGCACAGCGTGGGCTCGTCGTCTCGATAAGCGCGCACCTCGACCTGGCAAATGCTGAGGCGTCTGCCGGGCTTGACAACGCGGCCGCTGGCCACGAAACGTTCGCCGTCGGCGGGGGCCAGGAAGTTCATCTTGAATTCCGAGGTCAGTACGTCTTCGCCCGGTTCGAACAGGGTCAGTGCCGCGTACCCGCCCGCGGTGTCGGCGATGGTGGTGGAAATGCCGGCATGCAGGTAGCCGTTCTGCTGGCAAAGCTGGGGCTGGTAGGCAAGTTCGATATCCACCTGCCCCGGCTCGACGCGGGCCAGCGTTGCGCCGAATGCGGACATGACGGTCTGGCGGGCGAAACTGCTGCGCACCCGTTGGGCCGCCTCGGCAGCTGCGGCGGCGTTCATGCGGCCTTGTCCGTGTAGAGCTTGACGATACTGGAGAAATCGAGCTTGCCAGTGCCGGCCGCGCTATGCAATGAATACAGGTTGCGCGCCAGTTCGCCCAGCGGAATAGACGAGCGCGTGGACAGGGCGGATTCTGCCGCCAGGCCCAGGTCCTTGAGCATGAGATCCACGCCAAACCCACCCGCATAGCCCTTGGATGCCGGCGCATGATCCATGACGCCCGGCCACGGATTGTAGAGTTCGGTGGCCCAGTTGCGCCCCGAGCTTTTTGCAATGATGTCGGACAACACTTTGGGATCCAGGCCATTGGCCACACCCAGCGCCAGGGCCTCGGACGTGCCTGCCATCAGGATGCCGAGCAGCATGTTGTTGCAGATCTTGGCAACCTGCCCTGCCCCGGCCGCCCCCGCATGGAAGATGTTCTTGCCCATGCATTGCAACACGGGCATTGCGCGTTGCAGCGCGTCGGCTTCGCCGCCGACGATGAAGGTCAGCGTGCCGGCCACTGCGCCGCCCGTTCCGCCGGACACCGGCGCGTCTATCATGGCCAGCCCGCGGGCCTTGGCGGCCGCCGCCACCTTGCGGGCGGAATCTGGCGCGATGGTGCTGCAGTCGATGACGAGCGCGGCGGCATCGATGGCGGCAAGCAGGTCGTCGGCAAGATAGAGCGCTTCGACATGCTTGCTGGCCGGCAGCATGGTTACCACGACTTCGGCGCCCTTGACGGCCTCGGTTGCGTCGGCTGCGGCGCGCGCGCCCGCCGCCACCAGGCCCTGCACGGCCTGCGGCACCAGATCGAATACGGTGAGTTGATGGCCGGCCTTGATCAGGTTGTGCGCCATGGGCGCGCCCATGTTGCCCAGGCCGATGAACGCGATACTGCTCATGTTGGGTCTCCTTGGTTTTTATTGATGGCAACGGTAATGCCCGGCCGGGCGCCTGAACCGGGCGCGGGGCCGAGGCAGTCAGGTTTCGGGCGGCCCGAGATCGGCAAGCGGATGCGGCTCGCCTTCGGGCCAGGGCGGCTCGAAAAAGCGCTGCACCCAGGCTTCGCTCGCGCCGTCAAGGGTGGCCGGATTCCATTTGGGCTGCTTGTCTTTATCGATAAGCAGGGCCCGTATGCCTTCGGCGAAATCGCCATGGGCAGCGCAAGCCAGCGCGGCGATGTACTCGGTGCGAAACACGTCGGCCAGCGAGCGCAGGCGGGTGCGCTGCTGCAGGGTAAAAGCCAGCCGCGCCGAACCGGGCGAGCCGGCCAGCATGGTGGCCGCGGCGCGTGCCAGCCAGGGATCGGCATGTTCTTCAAGGGCCGCGATGGCCTGGTAGATGGCGCCCAGGTCGTTGCCGCTGCACAGGCTGTTGATCTGGAAGGCATGCTGGCGCAGCGGCCCCGGCGGCAGGGGCGCGGGCGGCTCGTGCGCCAGCAGCGCGCGACGTAACAGGCCATCGTTGATGGAGCGCGGCGGCGGTGCGCCATTACCGGGCCCGCCGGCCTGGCCTGCCCATGGGGTGTCGAGCAGGGTTTGCATGAAACGCGGCCAGTCTGCCGAATCGAGGCGGAAATCGGCCACCCCCGCGTAGAAGGCGTCGGAGGTGTTCAGGTGCGCGCCCGTCAGGGCCAGGAACAGGCCCGTGCGACCCGGCATGCGGTTGAGCAGCCAGCTTCCCCCTACGTCGGGAAACAGGCCGATGGAAATTTCGGGCATGGCGATGCGCGATGTTTCGCTGACCACGCGATGGCTGGCTCCCATCATGAGCCCCACGCCGCCGCCCATCACGATGCCATGCCCCCAGCACAGCAGCGGCTTGGGGTAGGTATGAATGCGGTAGTCCAGGCGATATTCGCGTTCGAAGAAATCGCGCGCCAGCCGGTTGGCCCAGGCGCCCTGCCCGCGATGCTGCTGCATGCTGCGATACAGGCCATGCAGGTCGCCGCCGGCGCTGAATGCCTTGTCGCCCGCCCCCTGCAGCACCACAATGGCCAGCCCGGCGTCGCGCGCCCATACATCCAGGCGCTCGGCAAGCAGATCGACCATTTCGAGCGACAACCCGTTGAGCGTCTGCGGCGCGTTCAGCGTCGCAATGCCCACGCGCATACCGTTGGACGCGGCCTTTTCTTCGAACAGCACCGGCGGGTTCATCTGATATCGGCTCCCTTTTCGAGCAATTGACGGGCCACGATGACACGCATGATTTCGTTGGTGCCCTCGAGTATCTGGTGAACCCGAGTATCGCGCACCAGGCGCTCCAGAGGATAGTCGCGCAAGTACCCATAGCCGCCGTGGATCTGCTGCGCATCAAGGCAGATCTGGAACCCCATGTCGGTGGCAAATCGCTTGGCCATCGCGCAGTAGGTGCCGGCGTCGGGCGAACCGGCGTCGAGCTTGCAGGCTGCCAGCCGCACCATCTGGCGCGCGGCGACCAGATGCGTGGCCATGTCGGCCAGCTTGAACTGCAGGGCCTGGAACTCGGCCAGCCGCCGTCCGAACTGGCTGCGCTCGTGCATATAGCGCCGCGCGGCATCCAGCGCGCCCTGTGCCGCCCCCACCGAACATGTGCCGATGTTGATGCGGCCGCCATCCAGGCCTTTCATGGCGATCTTGAAGCCTTCGCCTTCCCGGCCCAGCAAGTTTTCGGCCGGCACCCGGACGTTCTCGAAAGTGATGGGCCGGGTCGACTGGCTGTTCCACCCCATTTTCTCTTCTTTACGACCGTAGCTGATTCCCGGGCTGTCGGCCGGCACCGCGAACGCGCTGACGCCGCCCGGCCCGCCGGCGCCCGTGCGCGCCATGACGACCAGCAAGTCCGTATCGCCGCCGCCCGAAATAAAAGCCTTGGCGCCGTTCAGGACATACTCGCCGCCATCGAGCTCCGCGCGGGTGGCCAGCGATCCGGCGTCCGAGCCCGCCCCAGGCTCGGTCAGACAATACGAAGCCAGCTTCTGCCCGCTGGCCAGCAATGGCCCCCACGCTTCGCGCACGGCGGGCGTGGCCCATTGGCCGATCATCCAGGTGGCCATATTGTGAATGGTGAGGAATGCCGTGGTCGAAGGGTCGACGGCGGCCATTTCCTCGAACACCAGGGTGGCGTCCAGCCTGGGCAGCCCCAACCCGCCGATGTCTTCGGCGGCATAGATGGCGCAGAACCCCAGTTCGCCCGCGCGCCCCAGGGCTTCGCGCGGAAAGATGCCTTCGGCGTCCCAGTGCGCCGCATGGGGCGCGAGCTCTCCTTCGGCGAAATCGCGCGCGGCCTGGGCGAAGGCCTGCTGCTCGTCGGTCAGTTCCAGATCCACGGTTGTCTCCTGTTGATCGGTCTTGATGCGCCGTGGCTGCCTTGTGGGCCGCCACGCCGGTCAAGCGCCGATTTTGCATGACGTTAACGTAAACGTAAACCTTTTGAACCTGATATTACGCCCGATGGGCAGGCGGATTTTGTCAGGCCGGCGACAATGGAGCCCGCATGGGCCGGCCGGCGGGCTAGAGCAGCCCTGGGGGGCGCTCGCGCCCCTGTCGCGCCGCCTTGGCACGCCGGTGCTCGGCGCGGCGCCGGCGCGATATCTTGGGGTCGAAGGTCAGGGGCCGGTAGATTTCCAGGCGATCGCCGTCAGACAGCGGCGTACCGGGCTGGCAGGACTTGCCGTAAACTCCCACCCCGTGCTCCCAGGCATCGCGGCCAGGGTACTGGGTTGCAAACCCGCTGGCGCGCACCGCGTCGGCGGCCGTGGCCGAAGCCGGCAGGCGCACCGTGCGCTGCCATGCCGAGGTTGCAGATTCGGCAAAGCATACGCACACCTGCAGCGTGCCCGCCTCATTCGCCATACACTGCCTGCGCCCGCTTGGTGAACGAATCGATGAAGCTCGTGGCAATGCGGTTGAAAACCGGCCCCACCACCATCTCGAGCGCCCGGTTGGAAAAAGCGTATTCCAGGGTGAACAGCACCTTGCAGGCGTCCGGGGCCAGGGCATGGAACTCCCAGTGCCCCACCAGCATCGAAAACGGGCCGTCGACCAGTTCGAGCTCGATGCGCTCGGGATAATTGTGCGTGTTGCGCGTGGTGAACCGCTGCTTCATGCCGGCAAAACTGATCTGGATCGATGCCTGCATGCCGTGCTCGGTGCGCGACTGCACCTCGGCGCCGCCGCACCAGGGCATGAATTCGGGATACTTCTCCACGTCGGCCACCAGATCGAACATCTGCGCGGCGCTGTAGGGAACCAGGACGGATCGCTGTACTTTGTGCATCGGCTATCGCAAATGGCTAGAATGATCAGATTTTACCGGTAGCGCCGCTACCTCCGGATTTTCCGCCTCATGAGCATCATCGACAACCGCAAGGCCTCGCACGACTATTTCATCGAAGACCGCTACGAAGCCGGCCTGGTTCTGCAGGGCTGGGAAGTCAAGGCGATCCGCGAAGGCCGCGTGCAACTGAAAGAAAGCTACGTCATCGTGCGCGACGGCGAACTCTATCTGCTGGGCATGCATGTCAGCCCATTGCCGACCGCGTCCACGCACATCCACCCCGACGCCATGCGCACGCGCAAGCTGCTGCTCAAGGCCGAAGAAATCAGCAAGCTGATCGGCAAGGTCGAGCAACGCGGCTATACCCTGGTGCCGCTGAACCTGCACTACAAGAATGGGCGCATCAAGCTTGATTTCGCGCTGGGCCGCGGCAAGAAACTGTACGACAAGCGTGACACGGCGCGCGAAAAAGACTGGCAGCGCGAGAAAGAACGCATGATGAAGCACGACACGCGCAATGCGCGCAAGGGCGACTAGGCGGGCCCCTGGGCCCGCCTGGCGCGTCCGGCCTGTCAGGCCGTCTTGCCGGACTTCACGATCGTCATGGCCGAGGCGATCAACCCGCCCACGTCGGCCAGGTTCGACGGCAGGATCAGCGTATTGCCTTCCTTGGCCACATTGCTGAACGCATCCACGTAGCGTTCGGCCACCTGCAGGTTCACCGCTTCCATGCCGCCCGGCTGGCGCACGGCCTCGCCGACCTGCGTGATGGCCTTGGCCGTCGCTTCGGCAATGGCCAGCACGGCCGCTGCCTCGCCCTGCGCCTGGTTGATCTGCGCCTGCTTTTCGCCTTCGGAGCGCGCGATGGCGGCTTCCCGTTCGCCGGTAGCGATGTTGATCTGCTCCTGGCGACGGCCTTCCGAAGCGGCGATAAGCGCCCGCTTTTCGCGCTCGGCCGTGATCTGCGCCTGCATGGCGCGCAGGATTTCGTTGGGCGGAGTCAGATCCTTGATTTCGTAGCGCAACACCTTCACGCCCCAATTCAGGGCGGCCTCGTCCAGCGCGCTGACGATGGTGCTGTTGATGAACTCGCGTTCTTCGAACGTGCGGTCGAGTTCCATTTTGCCGATCACCGAACGCAGCGTGGTCTGGGCCAGCTGGGTAATGGCCGAAATATAGTTGGACGACCCGTACGATGCGCGCATGGCGTCGGTTACCTGGAAATACAGCACGCCGTCGACCTGCAGCTGGGTGTTGTCGCGGGTGATGCAGACCTGGCTGGGCACATCCAGCGGAATTTCCTTCAGCGAGTGCTTGTACGACACCCGCTCGATGAACGGGATGACAAAGCCCGCGCCGGGCGAGAGCACCCGATCGAATTTGCCCAGGCGCTCGACCACCCAGGCATGTTGCTGCGGAACGATGGCAATGGCCTTGATGATGACCAGCAAGGCCAGGATGACCAGTACGATCAGGGTGATGGTGGAAGTGTCAAACATCATGGAAGTTCCCTGCGTGGTAGTGAATAAGCATGTCAGCCATGCGCCGCGCTCTTGGGCGCCAGCACCAGGCAATTGCCGCGCACTTCGGCGATGACATGGGCGCCCGCCATGCGCGGGTGGCCGGCGGCCAGTTCGGCCTGCCAGTGCGCGCCGCGATACCACACCCGGGCCGCCCCGGCGTCGGACCAGGCTTCTACTTGTACGGTCTGGCCGATATCCATGTTGACGTCGGCGTTGCGCGCAGCGTTGACCTCGCGCTTTTTCAAGACGCCGGCGCGGCGCAACACCAGCAGCCCCAGCAGCGCTACCAGCGCGCAAGCGGCCAGCTGCCATTCGAAGCCCGCGGCCAGCCACGCGGCAATGCCGCCCCCGACCAGCCCCAAGGCAACCAGCAGCAGGTAGAAGGTGCCGCTGGCGACTTCGCCGATCAGCGCCAGCGCCGCCAGGCCGAACCAGATCCACATGCCCATACGACTTGTCCAGTTCAAATTGATACCGCGTCGATTGTACGGATTTCCGCCACACACCGTGCGAAATCGCGGCGCGGAGCTTATCATGGCGGCATGAACCCCGCCGTCCGCCCTGAACGTCCCGTGCTCATCCTGCACACTGGCGACCCCGACGACGGCCTGCGGCGCCGCCACGGCGATTATGCGCAGATGCTGCGCCATGCCGCGGGCCTGGCCGCCGATGCCGCACATATCGTGCGCGTCTTCGAGGGGCAAACGCCTCTGGGCGCCGACGCCTATCGCGCGGTGCTGATCACCGGCTCCCCGGCCATGGTCACCGACCACGCAAGCTGGAGCGAACAGACGGCCCAGTGGCTGCGCCAGGCCGCCGCGCAGCGCCTGCCCATGTTCGGCGTCTGCTACGGCCACCAGCTGCTTGCCTATGCACTGGGCGGGGCCGTCGACTTCAACCCGCAGGGCCGCGAACTGGGCACGCAAACCATCGACTGCCTGCCCGCCGCCGAAGGCGACCCGCTCATGGCCGGCTTGCCGGTGAGCTTTCCCGCACAACTGCTGCACGCCCAGACCATCACGCGCCTGCCCGATGGCGCCGTGACCCTGGCGCGCTCTGCGCTCGACGCCCATCAGCTGGTGCGCCTGGCTCCCGGTATTTATTCATCGCAGTTTCATCCGGAATTCGGCCCGGAATTCCTGCGCGCGCACCTGATACGCTATCAGGCCGTTTATGCGCGCGAAGGCCTGGACGCCGCCGCGCTGGCCGCCAACCTGAAGCCCACCCCTACCGCGGCCAGCCTGCTGCGCAGGTTCCTGCGCCTGAACCACGCGCCCGCCACTCAACAGGCATAAAGCGCGCGCGGCGGCGTCGCCAGCCACCCAGGGTGTCTGACACCCTACGGGAGTCAGACACTCGCGGCAGCCCACTTCCAGGCAGCCCATGTCCAGGCAGCCGACTTCCTGGTGTCTGACTCCCGCCAGGGTGTCAGACACCACCCAGCCGAAAAGCCGATTGCTGGTGTCTGACTCCCACCGGGTATCACACACCGCACCCAGCCGCCGCGCACAAAAAAGCCTGGCGCCCCAAAGGGGCCAGGCTTGCTCACACCGACCACGCGGCCGCCACTCAACAGGCATAAAGCGCGCGCGGCGGCGTCGCCAGCCATCCAGGGTGTCTGACACCCTACGGGAGTCAGACACCGGCGGCAGCCCACTTCCAGGCAGCCCATGTCCACGCAGCCCACGTCCAGGTGTCTGACTCCCGCCAGGGTGTCAGACACCACCCAGCCGAAAAGCCGATTGCTGGTGCCTGACTCCCGCCGGATATCACACACCGCACCCAGCCGCCGCGCACAAAAAAGCCTGGCGCCCCAAAGGCGCCAGGCTTGCTCACACCGACCACGCGGCCGCCACTCAACAGGCATAAAGCGCGCGCGGCGGCGCCGCCAGCCATCCAGGGTGTCTGACACCCTACGGGAGTCAGACACCGGCGGCAGCCCACTTCCAGGCAGCACACTTCCAGGCAGCCCACGTCCAGGTGTCTGACTCCCGCCAGGGTGTCAGACACCACCCAGCCGAAAAGCCGATTGCTGGTGCCTGACTCCCGCCGGGTATCACACACCGTACCCAGCCGCCGCGCACAAAAAAACCTGGCGCCCCAAAGGCGCCAGGCTTGTTCACACCGGCAAGCTTGCCTGACGGCAAGCCGAGCAGCTTCAGCCCTGCTTGGCCAGACGTTGCCAGGTATCCACCACCGTATCGGGGTTCAGGGACATCGACAGGATGCCTTCGTCCTTGAGCCATTGAGCGAAATCGGGGTGGTCGCTGGGGCCTTGGCCGCAGATGCCGACATACTTGTTCGCCGCCAGGCAGGCCTTGATGGCCCGGCGCAGCATGAATTTCACCGCGTCGTCGCGCTCGTCGAAATCGGCGGCCAGCAGTTCCATGCCCGAATCGCGGTCCAGGCCCAGCGTCAGCTGGGTCATGTCGTTCGAACCGATGGAGAAACCATCGAAGTACTGCAGGAACTCATCGGCCAGAATGGCGTTGGAGGGAACCTCGCACATCATGATGAGCTTCAGGCCGTTTTCGCCGCGCGCCAGGCCATGCGAGCCCAGCAATTCGACGACCCGGGCTGCCTGGCTGACGGTACGCACGAAAGGCACCATGATCTCGACGTTGGTCAGGCCCATATCGTCGCGCACCTTCTTGAGCGCCTCGCATTCCATGCGGAAGCACTCGCCGAACTCGGCGGCGATGTAGCGCGAAGCGCCGCGGAAACCCAGCATGGGGTTTTCTTCTTCGGGCTCATAGCGCGAGCCGCCCACCAGCTTGCGATACTCGTTCGACTTGAAATCGGACATGCGCACGATGACCGACTTGGGCCAGAACGCCGCCGCAATGGTGGCGATGCCTTCGGCCAGCTTCTCGACAAAGAACGCGCGCGGGCTGGCATAGCCGCGCGCGGCCGATTCCACGGCCTTTTTCAGTTCGCCATCGACATTGGGATAATCGAGCACCGCCTTCGGGTGGATGCCGATGTTGTTGTTGATGATGAACTCCAGGCGGGCAAGGCCAACGCCGGCATTGGGAATCTGCGCGAAATCGAAGGCCAGCTGCGGATTGCCCACGTTCATCATGATCTTTACGTCGATGGGCGGCATCTCGCCACGGCGCACTTCCTCGACTTCGGTCTCGATCAGGCCATCGTAAATGCGGCCTTCGTCGCCCTCGGCGCACGACACCGTGACTGCCTGGCCTTCCTTGAGCAGGTCGGTGGCCTCGCCGCAGCCGACCACCGCGGGGATACCCAGTTCGCGCGCAATGATGGCCGCGTGGCACGTGCGTCCGCCACGATTGGTCACGATGGCCGAAGCGCGCTTCATGACGGGTTCCCAGTTGGGGTCGGTCATGTCGGTAACGAGCACGTCGCCGGCCTGCACCTTGTCCATCTCGGAAATGTCGGCCACCACGCGCACCGGGCCGGAACCGATCTTCTGGCCGATGGCGCGTCCGGTCACCAGCACCTGGCCGGTGGCCTTCAGGCGATAGCGCTGCTGCACGTCGTTGCTGCCCTGCTGCGACTTCACCGTTTCGGGACGCGCCTGCAGAATGTAGATCTTGCCGTCGATGCCGTCGCGGCCCCATTCGATATCCATGGGCCGGCCGTAGTGCTTCTCGATGATGACCGCATACCGGGCCAGTTCGATCACTTCGTCGTCCGTCAGCGAATAACGGTTGCGCTCGGACACCGGCACGTCCACCGTGCGCACGGCTCGGCCTTCGGGGCGCTCGGGATCGAACTCCATCTTGATCAGCTTGGAGCCGATGCGACGGCTGACGATCGGATAGTGGCCCTGCTCGAGCGTGGGCTTGAACACATAGAACTCATCCGGGTTCACGGCGCCCTGCACCACCGTCTCGCCCAGCCCATAGGAGGAGGTGATGAACACCACGTCCTTGAAGCCCGATTCGGTGTCGATGGTGAACATCACGCCGGCGCTGCCCTTGTCGGAGCGCACCATGCGCTGCACACCTGCCGACAATGCCACTTCGGCGTGCGCGTAGCCCTTGTGTACGCGATAGGAAATGGCGCGGTCGTTGTACAGCGAGGCGAATACGTGGCGGATCTTGTCCAGCACGTCGTCGATGCCGACGACGTTCAGGAAGGTTTCCTGCTGGCCGGCAAACGAGGCGTCGGGCAAGTCTTCGGCGGTGGCCGACGAGCGCACGGCAAAAGACCCCTTGCCGTCGGCATCGAGCTCGGCGAAGGCGGTGCGGATCTGCTGTTCGAATTCCGGCGAGAACGGCGCGTCGACGATCCATTGGCGGATCTCGGCGCCAGCAGTGGCCAGCTCGCGGACATCTTCGGGGTTGAGGGTGCTCAGACGATCAGCGATACGACGGTCCAGTCCCGAGGCTTTGAGAAAGTCGCGAAAGGCCTCGGCAGTCGTGGCAAAGCCGCCCGGCACGCGTACCCCCGCGCCAGACAGCTGGCTGATCATTTCACCTAATGATGCGTTTTTGCCTCCTACCGAGTCCACATCCGACATGCGGAGCTGCTCGAACGAAACGACATACGACATTGAAGTCACCTTTTACAATGGAGAGAAAGCGAGTTTGGTCAATGCATCCGGATGCGCTGACCAAACTGGCCTTGGACCGCTCTTGGGGTGACTTATTCGGGGGCAGATTGTACCCGGTCGGGCACCATGGCTTTCCCCTTTGGTTGGAATATTTTACATATGGCTTCCCCCACTATCGAACGCACCGTCTACATCGTTTCCGACAGTACCGGCATCACCGCGGAAACGTTCAGTCACTCGGTCCTGTCGCAGTTCGAAGAAGTACATTTCAAGCCCGTGCGCCTGCCGTTCATCGACACACAGGAAAAAGCCCGCGAAGTCGCGGCGCGTATCGATCGAAACGCCCGTGAAACCGGGGTGCCTCCCATCGTGTTCAGCACCCTGGTCGATCCGGCCAGCATGAAAACCGTGCGCGCCGCCAACGGGGTCTTCCTGGACCTGTTCGGCACCTTCGTCGGCCACATCGAAAAGGCCCTGGGCCTGAAATCCAGCCATTCGGTGGGCCGGTCGCATATGGCGGCCAACTCCGAGCAATACCGCAATCGTATCGACGCCATCAATTTCAGCCTGGCGCACGACGACGGGCAGTTCATCAACCAGCTCGACCAGGCCGACGTGATCCTGGTGGGCGTATCGCGCTGCGGGAAAACCCCAACCAGCCTGTACCTGGCCATGCAGTACGCGATCAAGGCCGCCAATTTTCCCCTGACGCCCGACGATTTCGAGCGGGGCACCCTGCCTTCCACGGTTGCGCCGTACCGCGCCAAGTTGTTCGGCCTGTCTATCCAGCCCGAGCGCCTGGCCGAGGTGCGCCACGAACGGCGTCCCAACAGCAAATACGCCAACCTGGACCAGTGCCGCTACGAGGTCGCGGAAGCCGAACGCATGATGCGACGTGAAGGGATTTCCTGGCTGTCGACCACGACGAAGTCCATCGAGGAGATCGCCACCACGGTGATGCAGGAAGTGGGCCTGGGCCGGTCGAACTGAGGCCCGCGGCGGGGGCGCGGTGCGCCCGTCAGCCGCCGGCCCGGTGCTGGCGGCGTTGCTCGAACAGGCACAGCGCGGCCGCCACCGCGACATTGAGCGATTCCACCGCCGGCTCGTGGTCGATGCGCACCCGCAGCACGGCGGCCTGTTGCAATGCGGGCGACACCCCCTGACCTTCGTGGCCGAATACCCAGGCGCAGGCTGCCGGCAACGCGGCCTCGTACAGGCTGACGGCGTTGCCCAGCGTGGTGACCGCCAGGGGAACTTCCAGCCGCTCTGTACAGCCCGGCAGGTCCACGTGTTCGTGCAGCGCCAGGGCAAAATGCGCGCCCTGCCCCGCACGCAACACTTTGGGCGACCAGGCCGCCGCACAGCCCGCCGACAAAAGCACTCTTTCGATTCCAGCCGCCGCGCAGCTGCGCAGGATGGTGCCGACATTGCCCGGGTCCTGCACGCGATCCAGCCACACCATGGGCTCGGCCAGGCGCGCCGGCAGCGCCGGCTCCGGCGGATCCACGACGAACAGCACGCCCTGGCCGGTTTCTACGGTTTCGAGCTGGCGCAGCAGGCGCGCATCGGCCAGCAGCACCAGGTTCGACGGCAACGCCGCCAGCAAAGCCGCGAGTTCCGGATATTGCACCCGTTCGGCGTCAAAGACGGCCATGGACGGGGCGCCGACGTGCTGCAGCCACGCCTGGCACAAATGCACGCCTTCCAGGAGGGCCTGCGCGCCGCGCCGCCCCGCGTGCGCGCCCAGGCGCGACAACTGCTTGAAGGCGGGATTGTCGCGCGACGTAATGTGTTTCATGCGGGCACGGCCAGGCGCTCGCGGACCGGGGCGAAGCTGCGGCGATGCTCGGGGCAAGGGCCATGCTGGCGCAGGCGTTCGACGTGCAGCGGCGTGCAATAGCCCTTGTGCTGGTCGAAGCCGTATTGTGGATACTGCTGATGCAGGCGCAGCAGATCCGCATCGCGCGCCGTCTTGGCCAGGATCGACGCGGCCGAGATGGCGGGCACCAGGGCGTCGCCCTTGATCACGGTTTGCACGGTGCAACGCAGGGGCGGCGCCTGGTTGCCATCGACCATCGCCACCTGCGGCACGTGCGCCAGGCCCTCGACGGCGCGCTGCATGGCCAGCATCGTCGCCCGCAGGATGTTCAGGGTGTCGATCTCGCACACCGATGCGCTGGCCACGCACCATGCCATCGCACGCTCCTGGATGTACGCAGCCAGTTCTTCACGCCTTTCGGGCGTAAGCGCCTTGGAGTCGGCCAGGCCGTCGACCGGACGGCCCGGATCGAGGATGACCGCGGCGGCATACACGCCGCCCGCCAGCGGGCCCCGGCCAGCCTCGTCCACCCCGGCCATCAGGACGCCGGCAAAATCGGGCGTGGCGGCGAACAGGCTATGCTGCGCCATGGGCTACCTCGACAATGGCCTGCGCGGCCAGGCGCGCCGTATCGCGGGTCAGGTCGCGATGCAGCGCGGTGAATCGGGTTTCGATGCGGGCGGCGTGCGCCTCGTCGGTCAGGGCCACCCAGGTCGCTTCGGCAAGTTTATCGGGCGTGGCGTCATCTTGCAGCAACTCCGGCACCGCGAAGTCGCGCAACAGCACATTGGGCAGCCCCACCCAGGGCAGATAGGGGCGCTGCTGGCCCGATTTCCAGGCCATGATGCGGCGCATCCACGGCGACAGATAGTACGAGATCACCATCGGACGCTTGAACAGCGCCGTTTCAAGCGTGGCCGTGCCGCTGGCGACCAGCACTGCGTCGCTGGCCTCGAGCGCGCTCCAGGCCACGGGCTGCCCCGCCGCGGCGGGCAGGTCATCGGCGGTGAGGCACCGCAGCCCGGGCACCGGATACTGCGCCAGCACGGCTTCGAATTCCTGGCGGCGCTGCGCGTTGACCATGGGCACAATGCACACCAGGCGCGGATCGCGCCGTTGCAGTTGTTGCGCGGCCTGCAGGAACCGGGGCGCCAGGATGCGGATCTCGGACGACCTGCTGCCCGGCAGGATCGCCAGTACGCGGGCATTGTCGTCCAGGCCCAGGCGCTGCCGGGTCGCCTGGCGGTCGGGTTGCAGAGCAATGGCATCGGCCAGCGGGTGGCCCACATAGGTGACCGGAATGCCTTCCTTGCGGTAGAGCTCTTCTTCGAACGGAAACAGCACCAGCATGTGCGACACGGCCGCACGGATCTTGTTGATGCGCTCGTAGCGCCAGGCCCAGATCGACGGACCGACGAAGTGCACCGTGGGAATGCCCGCCTGCCGCAACTGCAACTCGAGCTTCAGGTTGAAGTCGGGAGCGTCCACGCCCACGAACACCGACGGCGGCTGCGCGAGCCAGCGGCGCTTGACGTCGCCGTAGGTGCGCAGCAGCCCCGGCAGGCGCTTGAGCGCGTCTACATAGCCGAACACGGTCAGCGCATGCATGGGATGCCACGCTTGGAAGCCGGCGTCCTGCATGGCGGGCCCGCCTATCCCCTGGCACGACAGGCCGGCGTCGCGCTGGCGCAGCCCCGCGATGACCCGGCTGGCCAGCAGGTCGCCCGAGGGCTCGCCCGCCACCATGCCCACGGACAAGCTCATGGCCGGATGATGCCCCGGCTGGAGGCGTCGAAGAAGTCCAGCCATATCTGCAGGGCCTGTTCGGCCTCGGGGTGCGATTTCTGGCGCGCGCGCAGTTCGGCGCGCGCCTCGTCCAGCGACAAGCCGCGCCGATACACGATCTTGTAGGCCTCGCGCAGGCTGGAGATGACTTCGGCGCTGAACCCGCGGCGACGCAGGCCCTCGACGTTGACGCCGACCGGCCGGCACGGATTGCCCGCGCCCAGCACGTAGGGCGGCATGTCCTGCATCAGCGAGCTGTTGCCGCCGGTCATGCTGTGGGAGCCTATCTTGCTGAACTGATGCACGCCGGTCAGGCCGCCCACGATGGCCCAGTCGCCCACATGCACGTGGCCGCCCAGTTGCACGGAGTTGGCCAGGATCGTGTTGCTGCCGATATGGCAATCGTGCGCGATATGCACATAGGCCATGATCCAGTTGTCATCGCCCAGCGTGGTGACGCCGCCGTCCTGCACGGTGCCCGTATTGAAGGTGGTGAACTCGCGCACCGTATTGCGGTCGCCGATCACCAGGCGCGTGGGTTCGCCGGCGTACTTTTTGTCTTGCGGCATGCCGCCGATGGAGCAAAACCGGTAGAAGCGGTTGTCGCGGCCGATGGTGGTGACGCCATCCAGGACGCAATGCGGGCCGACTTCCGTCCCGGCGCCTATCGTGACGCCGGGCCCCACGACGCAATATGGGCCAATCCGCACGCTCTGGTCGATCTGGGCGGCGGGGTCTACGATGGCGGTGGGATGGATGTTTCCGGACATTTAGGCTTCCAGACTGCGGATGGCGCACATGAGCTTGGCCTCGGCCACGATCTGGCCGTCGACCAGGGCCTTGCCCTGGTACTTGCAGATGGCGCGGCTCAGGCGTTCGGCCTGCACTTCCAGGCGAAGCTGATCGCCCGGCACCACCGGGCGGCGGAACCTGGCGTCGTCGATGCCCACCAGATAGTAGGCCGTCTTGGCGCTGTCGCATTTCAGGCCGCCGTCTTCGTCGGTAAACGAGAACAGCGCCGCGGCCTGGGCCATGGCTTCGGTGATGAGAACGCCCGGCATGACGGGATGATGCGGGAAATGACCCTCGAAGAACGGCTCGTTGATGGACACGTTCTTGATGGCGACGATGGACTTGCCCGGCACGATCTCCAGCACGCGATCGATAAGCAGCATCGGGTAGCGATGCGGCAAGCGCTCCATGATCGCCTTGATGTCGAGTTCCATTCGTAAAGTTTCCTACTGTTTTAATAGTTCTGCCGCGCCGGCACGGCCGGCGGATCGATCAGGATTTTTCAAGCGACCGCAGGCGGCGGCGCAAATGTGACAGTTGCTGTATGACCGCGGCGTTGCGCTGCCATTGACCATGCTCGGCGTAAGGATACACGCCCGTATAGCGGCCGGGTTGCGTGATGCTCGAGGTGACCGCGGTGCCGCCCGAGATATGGACGTCGTCGGCCAGCGTCAGGTGGCCGGAAAGCATGGCCGCGCCGCCAATGGTGCAGCGCGAGCCGATAACCGTGGACCCCGCGACGCCCACGCAGGCGGCCATGGCCGTATGGGCGCCCACACGCACGTTGTGCCCCAGCATGATCTGGTTGTCGAGCTTGACGCCATCGCCGATGTCGGTGTCTTCGAGGGCGCCGCGGTCGATGGTGGTGTTGGCGCCGATTTCGACGTCATCGCCGATGCGCACCCCCCCCAGCTGGGCGATCTTGCCCCACGCGCCCTTGCCCAGCGTCGGGTCCGGTGCGAAGCCGAAGCCGTCGGCTCCCAGCACGACGCCGCTGTGCAGAATGGCGCGCGCGCCCACCCGCACGTTGGGGTACAGGGTGACCCGCGCGTGCAGCAGGCAGTCGGGGCCCAGCGACGAGCCGGCGCCGATCACGCATCCCGGCCCCAGCGTGCTGCCGCGCCCGACGCGAGCGCCGGATTCGACCACACAATGCGGGCCGATGCGCACGCCGTCTTCGATCACGGCGTCATCGGCAACCACTGCCAACGGGTGTATGCCGGCAGGTTGCGCAGGCTGGCGCGCGGCGTCGAACCACTGGGCCAGCCGTGCATAAAGCAGGTAGGGCTGGGAACAAACCACCCGGGCGCATGCCGGCGCCGCAGGGTTGTCCGCCAGCGCCCGGGCCGCTTCGGGCGACAGGATGACGGCCGCTGCGCGAGTATCGGCCAACTGGCTCTGGTAGCGCGGGTTGGTCAGGAAGCTGATTTCTTCGGGCCCCGCGGAGGACAGCGTGCCGATGCCCCTTATACGGGGCATGGCACCGCCTGCCGCAGGTTCGCCTGCCGCAGGGTCGCCTGCCGCAGGCTCAATATGCCATTCGAGGCCTTGGGTGTGGGCAGCCGCCAGCAGTGCGTCCAGGGCCGGCGCGCGGGCGGGATCCAGCAGGATCGGCATGCGTGTGACGCCGCCGATTATTTGCCGAGGGCCTGGATCACCTTGTCGGTGATATCCACACGCGGATTGACCGTTACGGCGTCCTGCACAATGAGGTCGTAGTTCTCTTGCTCTGCAATGCGCTTGATGGCCTGGTTGGCCTTGTTGACGATGGCCGAGAATTCCTCGTTGCGACGCCGGTTGAAGTCTTCCTGGAACTCGCGGCGCTTGCGCTGCAGCTCGGTATCAAGGCGCGACAACTCACGCTGGCGGTTGGTGCGGTCGGTTTCGGACAGCACCGGCGCGTCTTTGTCGAACTTTTCGGCCTGGGCGCGCAAGTTGTTGCTCAGGCGCTGGAGTTCGTCGTCGCGCTTCTTGAATTCGGACTCGATCTTGGACTGCGCGGACTTGGCCGGTGCAGACTCGCGCAGAATGCGCTCGGTGTTCACGAAGCCGATCTTGGTGCCTTGCGCGTGGGCAGGAAGCGCCACGACGGAACCCAGGAGCAGCGCACCCGCCAAGGCCAGCGTACCGCGCAGTTTGCCGACGCGTCGCGCCGGGCTCGAGGTGTTGAGTGCGAAATCAGACATCATGAAAATCTCACCTTCCAATGAGGTAAAGCAAAGCCGATATTGTGCCACTAAACAGGCGGCCCGCCGGGGCGCCGCCACCTGCCCGTGTGATCAGGCGTAACTGACGGCGATCAGAAACCCGTACCGATCTGGAACTGGAAGCTCTGGCGATCGTCGCCCGACTTGGCGTTCAGCGGACGGGCATACGACAGCTGCAGCGGCCCCAGCGGGGACTGCCACGACAGCCCGATACCCGCAGAATAGCGCCAGCCGCAAGGATCGTCGACCTCGCGGCCCGGTTCGCCGGCCGTGCAATTCATGCCGCTGCCCGCCGCCACCTGGCCGGCATCGGCGAACACGAACCACCGCAGCGTACGATCTTTGGATGCGCCGGGGAACGGCAGGTACAGCTGCGCATTGGCAACGATACGCCGCGATCCGCCCAGATAGTCGCCGGTAAGCGTGTCGCGCGGACCCAGCGAGGCGCCGTCGTAGCCGCGCACGGTGCCGATGCCGCCCGCATAGACGTTCTTGATGACCGGGTAGTCCAGGCTGCCATAGCTGCGGCCGTAGTCGATCATGCCGTTGAGCGCCAGCGTGTAGCTGCGCCCCAGGGGAATGTAGTACTGCTGCTGCGCTGTGAGCAGGTAGTACTTCAGGTCCATGGTGGAGAAATCGCCCTTCAGGCGGGTGTACGAACCCTTGGTCGGGGCCAGCGCGCTGTCGCGGGTGTCTTTGGACCAGCCCACATTGAAGATCAGGGCGTTCGTGCTGTCGCCGTATTGGTCCACGAAGTCGCGGTAGGCCAGCGGCGAGTTGTTGTACAGGTCGATCTGGTTGCGTTCGAACGTAGCACCCAGGAACACACGGTCGTATTCAGAGATGGGCACGCCGAAGTTCATGCCCAGGCCCATCGCCTTGACGCGGTAGTCGCCGTCGTTGTTGTCCCAGGGCTCGGTCACGCGGTAGTAGGCCGACGTGGTGCGGCTGATGCCGTCCTTGGTGAAATACGGGTCGGTGTGCGAAAGCACCGCGGCGCGATTGGTCTTGCTGGTGTTGAACTGCAGCGTCAGGTTGGTGCCGCTGCCGAACACGTTGTCTTCGCTGATGCCCGCCGAAAGAATGGCCTTTTCGGATGAACCGTAGCCCACGCCCAGGTTGATCATGCCGGTGGGCTTTTCCTTGACGTCGACGTTGACGTCGACCTGGTCGGGCGAGCCCGGCACCGGATCGGTGGACACGTTGACTTCGCTGAAATACCCCAGCCGGTCGATGCGGTCGCGAGAAACCTTGAGGTCGCCCGAGTCGTACCACGCGGCCTCTTCCTGGCGCATTTCGCGGCGCACGACCTCGTCGCGGGTGCGGGTATTGCCGCCGATCTGGATGCGGCGCACGTAGACCCGCCGGCTGGGATCGACATAGAACGTGACGTCGGCTTCGTGCTTGGCGCGATCGAGCGTCGGGTTGGGGTTCACGTTGGCGAATGCATAACCGAGCTCGCCCAGGTAATCCGTGATGGCCTTGGCCGAATCGTTGGCCTGCGCGGCCGAGAAGGTCTCGCCTGGCTTGACCTGCACCAGGTCGTTGATTTCTTTGTCCAGGCCCAGCAGGTTGCCCGCCAGCTTCACGCTGCGCACCTTGTAGGGTTCGCCCTCGTGCAGGGTGACGGTGATGTAGATGTCCTTGCGGTCGGGCGAAATGGTGACCTGCGGCGGCTCGACGGAAAACTCCAGGTAGCCCTGGTCGAGGTAGAACGACCGCAGCCGTTCGATGTCGCCCTCGAGCTTTTCGCGCGAGTATTTGTCAGTGTTGGTGTACCAGGTAAGCCAGCCGGGCGTGGTGAGGTCGAACAGGTCGAGCAGTTCGCTTTCGGAGAAGGCCTTGTTGCCCACCACGCTGATCTGGCGGATCTTGGCGACTTCGCCTTCGAATACATCGAAGCTGACGCCGACCCGGTTGCGCGGCAAGGGAGTGACCGTGGAGGTGACTTCGACCCCGTACTTGCCCTTGCCCAGGTATTGTTCCTTGAGTTCGTATTCGGCGCGCTCGAGCATCGACTGGTCGAAGATGCGCCCTTCCCCGAAGCCCACCTGCATCAGCGACGTGGTGATCGCCTTGGAGTCGAACTCGCGCATGCCGTTGAACGTGACGGACGCGATCGTGGGGCGTTCCTGGACCACGACCACCACGACGTCGTTGTCGGTCTGGATGCGCACATCGCTGAAAAAGCCGGTGGCATACAGGCGGCGGACGGCCTCGGTGGCTTCGGCCTCGGTGAATTCTTCGCCCACCTTTACCGGCAGGTAGCCGAACACCGTGCCGGCGTCAGTGCGCTGGATGCCTTCTACGCGGATATCCCGCACGACAAAAGGGTCGAACGCGTGAGCCAGGGCCGGCATGAGCAGCGCGGCGATCAAGCTCGGCATGACGCCCTTCTTGTGATGAAATATCCGTAAAGACATGGGCTTGGCTATCCTAGGTGTAGCAAATGGCGGACGATTTTATTCGATCGCAAGTCAGGTGAACAGGCGCGCAAAATCGTTGAACAGGGCCAGCGCCATCAGCCCTGCCAACAGGCCGATGCCCGTGCGCTGTCCGATATCGATCCAGCGGTCGGGCGGCGGGCTGCCGCGCACAATTTCGACGAGATAGTACAGCAGATGCCCGCCATCGAGCATCGGAATCGGCAACAGGTTGAGGACGCCCAGGCTGATGCTGATGAGCGCCAGGTAAGCCACGTAGGCCGCCAGGCCCAGGCGCGCCGTCTGCCCCGCGTAGTCGGCGATGGTGACCGGGCCGCTGATGTTGCGCCACGACACTTCGCCGATGACCATGCGACCCATCATGCGCAATGACAGCCAGGCTGTGTCCCAGGTGCGTACGGTGGCCCGGCCCAGGCTTTCGAGCAGGCCGTAGCGCACCGTGACCATGGGCGCCTCGCCGCCCAGCTGCACGCCGATGCGGCCGATGGTCTGGCCTTCGACAGTTTCGGCGCGCGGCACGACGGTGAGCGACACCTGGGCGCCATCGCGCACGATCGTCAGCGGCAGCGACTGCCCGGCGTGCTGCTGGATGATGCGCACGAGCTGCCCCGTATCGGGATCGGCAACCTGCCCGGCGCGGATGATGAGGTCGCCCGCGCGCAGGCCGGCATGCTCGCCCTCGCCTGAGGCGAAGACTTCTCGCACGATGGGTTTGGGCAGCGCCAGGCGCAGGCCGGATTCGGCCAGCGGGTCGCCCTGGGCGGGATCCATGCGGCTGGGAGACACTTGCAGGGTATGCTGCCGGGCTGCGCCGTCGGCCGAGCGCACATCGACCTGCGCGCGGCCGCCGGACGACAGCATGTCCAGCAGGCGCCAGCGTGCGTCGTTCCAGGAAACTACCGGCCGGCCGTCGATGGCCACGATATGGTCGCCCCCCTGCAGGCCGGCCTGGGCGGCGGGCGTGCCGGCGGCCGGCACGGCAAGCACCGGGGCGGGCTCCTGTGTGCCGGCCAGGTTCAATCCGGCATAAAGCAGCACGGCGAGAATCAGGTTGAACAGCGGCCCTGCGGCCACGATGGCAATGCGGCGACCCACCGGCTGCGCGTTGAACGACTGCGCCGCCTGGGCGGGCGTGGCGCCGGCCGGCGGGTCGTCCTGCATCTTGACGTACCCGCCCAGCGGGATGGCCGAGATCGCCCACTCGGTGCCGTGCCGGTCGGTGCGGCGCGCCAGGACCCTGCCAAAGCCCACGGAAAACCGCAGCACGCGCACCCCGCACAGCCGCGCCACCCAATAGTGGCCGAGCTCGTGGAATGTAATGAGTGTGCCCAGGGCTACGACAAAGGCAAGCAGGGTGAAAAGCATGTATCGGTGTATGAGGGCGGCGTAGATCAGGCCAGGCCGAGATTGCCGGCATAACGCCGGGCTGCGGCGTCGAGCGCCAGGACGTCGGCCAGGCTATCGAGCGTAACAGAAGACTGGCGCTGCTGCCATTCGAGCGCGGCGGTGATTACACGGGGAATCCAGGTGTAGCGCAGGCGCCCTGCCAGGAACGCTTCGACAGCGACCTCGTTGGCGGCATTGAGGGTCACGCAGGCGGCCTGCCCTGCCCGCAAGGCGTCGAAAGCCAGTTGCAGGCACGGAAAGCGCTCCATGTTGGGCGTTTCGAACTCCAGCTTGCCGCAGCGTGCAAGGTCCAGCGGCCCCACGCCGCTGCTGATGCGCTCGGGGAAACCCAACCCATACGAAATGGGCGTGCGCATGTCGGGTTGCCCCAGTTGGGCCAGCACCGAACCATCTTCATATTCGACCAGCGAGTGCACGACGCTTTGCGGATGGATCAAGACTTCGATGCGGTCGGCAGGCATGGCAAACAGCCAGTGCGCCTCGATGACCTCCAGGCCCTTGTTCAGCATGGTGGCCGAATCGACCGAGATTTTGCGCCCCATCGTCCAGTTGGGGTGCGCGCACGCCTGAGCCGGCGTGACGTCGTGCAAATCGACGGGATCGACACGCCGGAAAGGGCCACCCGAGGCCGTGAGCAGGAGACGGCGCACGCCCCTGGCAGGCTCGCTGGGCACGTGGGCGCGATCACCGCGCGGCAGGCATTGAAAGATGGCGTTGTGCTCGCTGTCGATGGGCAGCAGCTCTGCGCCGTGCTCGCGCACGGCGCGCATGAAAAGCCCGCCCGCGGCGACCAGCGCCTCTTTGTTGGCCAGCAGCACCCGCTTGCCCGCCTGCGCGGCGGCCAGGGCGGCCGGCAGCCCCGCGGCGCCCACGATGGCCGCCATGACGGTATCGCATTGCGTGTCGGCTGCCGTGTCGGCCAGCGCCTGGGCGCCGACGCGGATCTCGGGAGGCGTGCGGCCCGCGGGCCACGCATCGATAAAGCGCTGGCGCGCCGCCCGGTCGGGCACCACCACCACCGGCGCGCTGCTGGCGCAGGCCTGTTCGGCCAGGCGTTCCATGCGGCTATGCGCCGATAGCGCGAAAACCTGCAGCCTTTCGGGATGACGCGCGATGACGTCCAGCGTGCTTTCGCCGATGGAACCGGTCGACCCGAGGACCGCTACGCGTTGAAGACGAGTCAAGACAACACTCCAGACAACAGCATGGCGAACGGCGCGACGGGCAGGATGGCATCGATGCGGTCGTACACGCCGCCATGCCCCGGCAGCAAGGCGCTGGAGTCTTTGCGGCCCGCGCGACGCTTCAACAAGGATTCGAACAGATCGCCCACGATGGATATTGCGCCCAGCACGGCGGCGGCCGGCAACGCCAGCCACAGCGAGCCGCGCTCGACCAGCGCGGCGCCGAAGCTGCCGGCCCACATGCTGGACACCCAGACCCACACGACGGCGCCCAGGATGCCCGCCACGGCGCCTTCGATGGTCTTGCCGGGGCTGACCCGCGGAGCGAGCTTGCGCCGCCCGAACGCGCGGCCCGCGAAATAGGCGGCGATATCGGCGATCCAGACCAGCGCCAGCAACGACACCACGAACCACCCGCCGCCCGAGAGGTACATAAGGGCCAGGACCGACCAGGCCGCCAGGACGGCCGGAACGCTGAACAGCGACCAACCCATGCTGGCCGCGGGTTTGTCGGCCCGGCCGCGCACCACGGCAGGAACAACCGCCAACAGCCAGATGGCGGCCACCGCCGGCACCAGCCAGCGCACGATGGCGGCGCCCCATCCCGCCCCGGCGGGCTGGCCGGACAACCACGTCCACGCCAGCCACAGCATGAGGGCGAGCATAGCGGCCGCCACGCCTATACAGAGCGTGCGCGATGGCGGCTGCGGCAGCGTCAGGCGCAGCCATTCCCAGCACGCGCATGCCGCAGCGACAGCCAGCAGGGCCATGAACCACCCCGGATTGCCGGCGGCCAATGCGGCCGCCAGCACGGCCAGCAACACCACGGCGGTAACGACTCGTTGGCCTAGCATGCGGTTCTCCGGATCACTGTGCGCTGTCGTTGCGCAATTGCTCGCTGGTGCGCCCGAAGCGGCGTTCGCGATTGCGGTACCACTCAAACGCGGCATCGAGTTCGGCTGCCCCGAAATCGGGCCAGTACTGGTCGGTGAAATACAGCTCGGTATAAGCCAGCTGCCAGACCAGGAAATTGGAAATGCGCTGTTCGCCGCCGGTGCGGATGAACAGGTCGGGCTCTGGCGCCCACGCCATCGACAGATGCGGCGCCAGGTGGCTTTCGTCGATACGTTGGGGTTCGCGGGCCAGGTCGGGGTGCTGGATGAGCATGGCCCGCATGGCTTGCAGGACATCCCAGCGCCCGCCATAGTTGGCGGCTACCGACAAATGCAGGCGGTCGTTATGGGCCGTGCGCACCTGCGCATCGGCGATAAGCGACTGCAGGCGCGGCTCGAAGCGCGACATGTCGCCCACGACGTGCAGCCGCACCCCCTGCTCATTGAGCTTGTCGACCTCGCGTTCCAGCGCCTGGACGAACAGCCGCATCAGCAACGAGACTTCTTCGGGGGGGCGACGCCAGTTTTCCGAGCTGAAGGCGAACAGCGTAAGGTAACGCACGCCCCGCCGCCCGCAGGCTTCGACCACCCGGCGCACGGCCTGCACTCCCTTTGCATGCCCGGCGGTGCGCGGCAGGTGCCGGCGCGTAGCCCAGCGGCCATTGCCGTCCATGATGATGGCAACGTGCTGCGGAACCGCCTGGGTGGCGGGAATCGCCTGGGTAGAACTGATAGCCATGAGCTGAAGCGTCGTGCCGGATGGGCCCGCGTGGGCCGGGAAACCAAAAGAACCGCGCCGCCTCGCCGCCACCCTGCCATGCAAGCAAGCAGCGGTACGGCACTGGCGGCGCGTGAAATCGGTACCTGGACCGATTATACGGTCATGATTTCGGCTTCTTTCTGCGTGACGAGCTTGTCGATCTCGGCCACGTTGCGGTCGGTGAGCTTCTGGATGTCGTCCTGGGCGCGGCGTTCGTCGTCTTCGGAGATTTCCTTGTCCTTGACCAGCTTCTTGAGGCCTTCATTGGCTTCGCGGCGCAGGTTGCGGACCGCCACCTTGGCATCCTCGCCTTCGGATTTGACCACTTTGGTGAGGTCGCGGCGGCGCTCTTCGGTAAGCGCGGGCATGGGCACGCGGATGGTGTCGCCCATGCTCATGGGGTTGAGCCCGAGATCCGATTCGCGAATGGCCTTTTCGATGACCTGGGCCATGGGCTTTTCGTAGGGTTGCACGCTGATGGTGCGCGCATCGACCAGGTTCACGTTGGCGACCTGGCTCACGGGCACCTGGGAACCGTAGTATTCAACCTGGACGTGGTCCAGGATGCCCGTGTGGGCACGCCCCGTGCGGATCTTGGACAGGTTGACCTTCAGCGTCTCAAGCGACTTGGCCATCCTGGATTCGGCGGATTTACGGATTTCTGCGACGCTCATGAGGATTTCCTTTGCTTAAACGTGTACCAGCGTGCCTTCGTCTTCGCCGCTGACGGCGCGCTTGAGCGCCCCCGACTTGTTGATCGAAAACACCTTGATGGGCAATTTCTGGTCCCGGCACAGCGCGAATGCCGTGGCATCCATGACTTCGAGGCGGCGCACGATGGCCTCGTCGAAGCTGATGCGCGCATAACGCGTCGCCGTTGGGTCTTTGTTGGGATCGGCGCTGTAGATGCCGTCGACCTTGGTGGCCTTGAGCACGATCTCGGCGCCGATCTCGGCGCCGCGCAGCGCGGCCGCGGTATCGGTGGTAAAGAAGGGGTTGCCCGTCCCGGCCGCGAAAATCACGACCTTGCCTTCTTCGAGGTACCGAAGCGCCTTGGGCCGGATGTACGGCTCGACCACCTGGTCGATGTTCAGCGCCGATTGCACGCGGGTGTCCACACCCTTGTGCTTGAGCGCGTCCTGCAAGGCCAGGGCGTTCATGATGGTCGCCATCATGCCCATGTAGTCGGCGGTGGCGCGGTCCATGCCCTGCGCGCCAGGGGCGACCCCTCGGAAGATGTTGCCGCCGCCGATGACGATGGCGAGTTCCACGCCCAGCGCGACGACTTCGGCGATTTCTTCGGTCATGCGCACGATGGTGCTGCGATTGATGCCGAACGCATCTTCGCCCATCAGCGCCTCGCCGGACAATTTGAGAAGAACCCGCTTATATGACCTGCTGCTCATAGGAAGATGTCCCAGGGAACGATCCGACGAAAGTGTAAGACAAGAAATAGGGCCGGACTAGACATTTATCTAGCCGGCCCCAGGCACCGCGGAAGGTCAGGCGCGACCGGCGGCGGCGGCAACTTCGGCGGCGAAGTCGCTGGATTTTTTCTCGATGCCCTCGCCCACCACGAACAGCACGAACTTGCTGATGGAGGCGTTCTTTTCCTTGAGCATCTGCTCGACCGACTGCTTGTCGTTCTTGACGAAGGGCTGCGACATCAGCGTGACTTCCTTCAGGAACTTCTGCACCGAGCCTTCGACCATCTTGGCGACGATCTCGGCCGGCTTGCCGGATTCGGCGGCCTTCTGCTCGGCAACCGAACGCTCGGCGGCGATATCGGCGGCGGGCACGCCTTCGGCGTTCAGCGCCTTGGGCTTGGTGGCCGCAATGTGCATGGCCAGGTCTTTGCCGACCTCTTCGCTGCCGGCGTATTCCACCAGCACGCCGATGCGGCCGCCGTGCACATAGCTGGCCAGGGCGTTGGGCGTTTCGATGCGCTCGAAGCGGCGGATCGAGACGTTTTCACCGATCTTGCCTACCAGCGCGGTACGGGTGGTTTCAACCGTGCCTTCGCCCATGGGCAACGCCGACAGGGCTTCGACGTCGGCGGGGTTCTGGGTGGTGGCCAGTTCGGCAACCTTGTTCACGAACGCCACGAAATCGTCGTTCTTGGCGACGAAATCGGTTTCGCAGTTCACTTCGACGACGGCGCCCTGCTTGGCGTCGGCCGAGATGTACAGGCCGATCAGGCCGTCGGCCGTGACGCGGGCGGCCGCCTTGCTGGCCTTGTTACCCAGCTTGACGCGCAGGATTTCTTCGGCGCGGGCCAGATCGCCCTCGGCTTCGGTCAGGGCTTTCTTGCACTCCATCATGGGCGCGTCGGTTTTTTCGCGCAGTTCCTTGACAAGGGCAGCGGTAATTTCAGCCATGATTGCTCCAGTTTCGGTAAGACGTGCACCGACGGCAGCGGAACACGCAGATTGATTCGACAGGACGCCCGCCGTAGCGGGCCCTGAGACGGGAATCCGTCTCGATGCTTGCAGCTTGCCGGGCGGGCGGAGTGCGGTGGTGGCCGCTGGCCGGCGCCCGACGGGACGGTTACAACAAGGCCATCAACCGCATGGCGCCGCGGGCCAGCCCGACTGCATCGAGCGGCGGACGGCGCGGCTTGCCATGCGGCGAAGCCCGGGCCGCATCAGGCCTGGTTGTCCTGCACCTCGACGAACTCTTCCGAGCCTTCGCCGGCTTCTTCGACCAAGCCATTCAGGCTTTGCTCGCGGCCTTCCAGCACGGCATCGGCGATACCCTTGGCGTACAGCGCGATGGCCTTGGCCGAGTCGTCGTTACCGGGGATGACGTAGTCGATCCCTTCGGGCGAATGGTTGGTATCAACCACGGCCACGACGGGGATGCCCAGCGTGCGGGCTTCGGCCACGGCGATCTTGTGGTAGCCGACGTCAATGACGAACAGCGCGTCGGGCAGGCCGTTCATGTCTTTGATGCCGCCGATGGACTTGTTGAGTTTGTCGAGCTCGCGCTGGAACAGCAGGCCTTCTTTCTTGATCATGCGCTCGGCGCCACCGTCGGCGACGACGGCTTCCATTTCCTTCAGGCGCTTGACCGAGGTCTTGACGGTCTTGAAGTTGGTGAGCATGCCGCCCAGCCAGCGGGCGTCGACATAGGGCATGCCGCAGCGGGCGGCTTCGGTGGCCACCAGCTCACGGGCGGCGCGCTTGGTGCCGACGAACAGGATGTTGCCGCCACGGGCCGCGAGTTGCTTGACGAACTTGGCGGCCTCTTGGTACTTGGCCACCGTTTGCTCAAGGTTGATGATGTGGATCTTGTTGCGATGGCCGAAGATATACGGGGCCATCTTGGGATTCCAGTAGCGGGTCTGGTGGCCAAAATGGACACCGGCTTCCAGCATTTCGCGCATCAAAGACATGAAATTCTCCGAGGGTTGGGTCTTGTGCTGCGCCCGTACCCGCCCTGACCAGGCAAGCACCCTAGGCGGCGCAACACGCGATTTCCTGATTACCAGGATGGAAAAACAAGCCAAAAAAACCCCGACCGTCGCCCCGCGATACCAGCCGTACAGCCATGGCGCAAGCCATGGGCCTACAATTAACTAGCGTTGGGCGCTGCCCCGGTTTTTTAGGCAAGCCTATAATTCTACTATTTTTCCACCCCGATACTCAAGCCGATACATGGGCATAGTTACCGACCCCGCCGACCTCGACAAAATGCGCGCGGCCTGCCGCGCCGCCGCGCAGATCCTTGATTTCATTACTCCTCACGTCAAGCCTGGCGTCACGACGGGCGAGCTCGACCGTCTGTGCCTGGAATACCTGACCGACGAGCTGAAGGTGAAATCGGCCACCGTGGGCTATGCGCCGCCCGGCTACCCGCCCTTCCCCGGGGCCATCTGCACGTCGGTCAACCACCAGGTCTGCCACGGCATCCCGGGCGACAAGGTGCTCAAGAACGGCGATGCGGTGAACATCGACGTAACGATCATCAAGGATGGCTGGTTCGGCGATACCAGCCGCATGTACCACGTGGGCGAGCCCACGATACAGTCGCGCCGGCTGGCCGAAGTCACCTTCGAGTGCATGTGGAAAGGCATTCAGCAAGTGCGCAACGGCGCCACGCTTGGCGATGTCGGCCATGCCATCCAGAAGCATGCCGAAGCCAACGGCTATTCGGTGGTGCGCGAGTTCTGCGGGCACGGCATCGGACGCAACTTTCACGAAGACCCGCAGGTGCTGCACTACGGCAAGCCCGGCAGCGGCGTGCGCCTGACCACGGGCATGATCTTCACCATCGAACCCATGATCAACGCCGGCCGACGCGAGATCCGACAGCTGGCCGACGGCTGGACCGTGGTCACGCGCGACCACAGCCTGTCGGCGCAATGGGAGCACACCGTGCTGGTCACCGACACGGGTTATGAAGTCCTGACACTGTCACCGGGCGTGCGCCAGCCGCCGGATTTCGTGGCCGAACGTCTGACGCTGCCTGCTTGAGGCACACCATGATCGCCGCGGCCACCCTTTCGCTGACTGACCTGCGCGGGCGGCTGGAAGCCGCCCGCAGCGCCGCCATTGCGCAATTCCGCCAGCATGGAAGGCCGGACACGCTGTTATCCGAACTGCGGCGCGTCGTGGACCACACCCTGCGCGAGCTGCTCAAACTGCATCCCTTGCCCGCCGGGGCCACACTGGCCGCCGTGGGCGGCTACGGGCGCGGCGAGCTGTATCCGCATTCCGATGTGGACTTGCTGATACTGGTGCCACACCGCCCTGGCCCCGAAGACGCCCGCGCCATCGAGAGCCTGGTGGCAGCCTTATGGGACCTGGGACTGGAGCCCGGCCATAGCGTGCGTACGCTGGCCGACTGCGAGCAAGAGGCGCAGGCCGACATCACAGTCGAGACCGCGCTGCTCGAATCGCGCTGGCTGGCCGGCAGCCGGACCCTGATGAAACAGTTCGAGGCCGCCATCCAGGCCCAGCTGGACGCGCCCGCCTTCTTCCAGGCCAAGCGGGTCGAAATGCAGCAGCGTCACGCGCGCTACCAGGAAACGCCCTACGCGCTGGAACCCAATTGCAAGGAATCTCCGGGCGGGTTGCGCGATCTGCAGGTGATTCTATGGATGGCGCGCGCGGCAGGGTTTGGGCGCACCTGGCGCGAGGTGGCCCAGGCAGGCCTGCTGACGCCCGCCGAGGCCCGCGACCTGCGCCGCGCCGAGCAGGCGTTCAAGCGGCTGCGCATCGAATTGCACCTGCTGACGGGCCGCCGCGAAGATCGGGTGCTGTTCGACCTGCAGCCGGGCCTTGCCGATATCTACGGCATCAAGGCCACCGCCACGCGCCGCGGCAGCGAGCTGTTGATGCAGCGCTATTATTGGGCGGCGCGCCTGGTGACGCAACTGAACGCGATTCTGGTGCCCAGCATCGAAGAGCGGCTGTTCCCGATGCCCGACACCGGAGCGCGCGAGATCGACGTGGATTTCCGCAACTTGCGCGGCCGCCTGGATATCGTGCGCGACGACGGCTTCGAGCGCAAGCCGACGCTGCTGCTGCGCGCCTTTCTTGTGATGCAGCAGCATCCGGAACTGACCGGCCTGACGCCGCGCACGCTACGGGCGATATGGCATTCGCGGCACCGCATCGACGCGCAGTTTCGCCGCAACCCGGTCAACCGCAAGCTGTTCCTGCAGATCCTGCAACAGCCGCGCGGCATTGTGCACGAATTGCGTCGGATGACGATGCTGAACATCCTGCCCCGCTATCTGCCCGTGTTCCGGCGTATTGTCGGGCAGATGCAGCACGACCTGTTCCATGCCTATACGGTGGACCAGCACACGCTGGCGGTGGTGCGCAACATCCGGCGGTTCACCATGCCCGAGCATGCGCAGGAATATCCGTTGGCCAGCCAGTTGATCGCCAACCTGGAACGCCACTGGCTGCTCTATGTGGCCGCGCTGTTCCACGATATCGCCAAGGGGCGCGGCGGCGACCATTCCGAACTGGGCGCGCGCGATGTGCGGCGTTTTGCGCAAGACCACGGGCTGGACGCGGACGATGCCGACCTGGTGGAATTCCTGGTACGCCAACACTTGCTGATGTCGGCGGTCGCGCAGAAGCGCGATTTATCCGACCCGGCCGTCATCAACGAATTCGCATCGGTCGTGCGCGATGAACGACGCCTGACGGCGCTGTATCTGCTGACGGTGGCCGACATACGCGGCACCAGCCCCAAAGTGTGGAACGCCTGGAAAGGCAAGCTGCTTGAAGACCTGTACAGGCTCACGCTCGCCGCGCTGGGCAGCTCTCCGGCCGACACGCATACCGTGCTGACCGAGCGCAAGGAAGAAGCCGCGCGGCTGACGCGCCTGGCGGGCCTGCGCGACGATGCGCGCGAAGCGTTCTGGAATGAACTCGACGTGGCGTACTTCCTGAGGCACGACGCCTCGGACATCGCCTGGCATACCCGCCACCTGTACTATCAGGTCGAGCCCGACGGCCCGGTGGTGCGTGCGCGCCCCACCGAACAGGGCGAGGGCCTGCAGGTCATGGTCTACACGCCCGACGTGCCCGAGCTGTTCGCGGCGATTTGCGCGTACTTCGATGCAAAATCGATGGGCATCCAGGATGCACGCGTGCATACCACCCGGCATGGATGGGCGCTCGACAGCTTCATCGTGCTGCTGCCCGAAGGCACCCTGGATCTGCGCGCCCAGGCCACCCTGGTCGAGCACGAACTGGCCCAGCGGCTGCGCGACCCGCACGAAGCCGTCGGCTCGCGCGCGGGATACGGCGCGGCGTCGCGTCGGCGTCAATCGCGGCTGTCGAAGGTATTTCCCATCATGCCCCAGGCCGAGCTGCAGCCCGACGAGCGCAGCCAATCATGGCGCCTGTCGGTAACTGCGACGGACCGCCCCGGGTTGCTGCACGCCTTGACGCGCGTGTTCGCCGAACACGCTGTCAGTGTCAGCATGGCCAAGATCATGACCCTGGGCGACCGCGTCGAAGACGTCTTTATCCTTTCCGGAGCGGTATTCGACCGGCCGCGCACGCAGATGCAGTTCGAGCGCGCCGTGCTGGATGCGCTGGCGGGAGAAGAAACGAGCAAACAGGCCGCGTAGCGTTGAGGGCCTCGTCCGGCGACGGCCTCGGTGTCAGACACCCAAAGGGTGTCAGACCCCCCCCGCATCACCCAACATCCCAGCCCATACACCAAACCGGTGTCTGACTCCCAAAGGGTGTCAGACACCCCCCGCGCATCACCCAACATCCAGCCCATACACCAAACCGGTGTCTGACTCCCAAAGGGTGTCAGACACCCCCCCGCATCACCCAACATCCAGCCCATACACCAAACCGGTGTCTGACTCCCAAAGGGTGTCAGACACCCCCCCGCATCACCCAACATCCAGCCATACACCAAACCGGTGTCTGACTCCCGAAGGGTGTCAGACACCCCCCGCACATCACCCAACATCCCAGCCCGCAAAGGATGTCAGACACCTGCCTACCGTGCCGCGGCGGGTGTTTCAGGCTGCGCGCTTTTCTGCCGTGCGGGCCTGTTCAAGGCGCGCGGCGGCGTCGCGCAGCGCTGTGCGCAGGCCCTCTTCCACCACGGGATGATAGAAGGGCATGTCGAGCATCTGGCCGATGGTCATGCGCTGCTGCACGGACCACGCCAGTAAATGACCCATGTGCTCGGCAGCCGGGCCGACCATTTCCGCCCCCAGGAACACGCCCGATTCGATGTCGGCGTACACGTGCAGCATGCCCTTGTTTTTGAGCATGACGCGCGAGCGTCCCTGGTCGCCGAAATCGACCTCGCCGGTCACGAAGCTGCCCGATGCCAGGCGTGCATAAGGCGTGCCGACCACGGCGATCTGCGGGTCCGAGAACACCACGGCCAGGGGCGCGCGCCGCAAGCCGGGCTGCACGTCGGGAAAGCGCGCCGCATTCATGCCCGCGATGCGTCCTTCATCGGCCGCCTCGTGCAAGAGCGGCACGTCGGCGTTGGCATCGCCCGCGATGAAAATGGGCGACTGCCCGGCCTGCAGGGTGTCGCGATTGAACAGCGGCACACCGCGCGCGTCCAGCTCGATGCTGGTCTGGTGCAGATCCAGCCCGTCGACATTGGGCTTGCGCCCGGTGGCCACCAGGGCGTAGTCGAAGTATTCGGTCTTTTCGGTGTTGTCCAGGGCGAGAAAGCGCACTTCCACCTGATCGCCAACCCGCGCTGTAGACAGGACGCGCGCGTCCGGATCCAGGTAGAACTCGTCCTGGAAGACACGGCGCGCGCGCTGGCGCACGTCGGGGTCGCTGATGCCGCCCAGGCTGCCGCTGACGCCGAATACCCGCACCCGCACGCCCAGGCGCGCCAGGGCCTGGCCCAGCTCGAGCCCTATGACGCCGGGACCGAACACAGCGACGCTGCGCGGCAGGTCCTGCCAGGCGAACACATCGTCATTGATCACCATGCGGTCGCCCAGCGCCGCGAACGAGGCGGGCACAGAAGGCCGTGAACCGGTGGCTATGACTACATTGCCGGCCTGGATCTCGATGGCGTCATCCACACGCAGCACCGTATCGGACACGAAACGGGCATAACCGGCGACCTTGTCCTGCGCCGGGATGTTCTCGACGCCTTGCAGGACAAAGCCGACAAAGCGATCGCGCTCGCGCCGGACGCGGTCCATGACTTCGCGCCCGTCGACACGCACGGCGCCGTCAATATGCACGCCGAACGCCTTGGCATGCGCCGCACCGTGCGCGGCTTCGGCCGCGGCGATCAACAGTTTGGAAGGCATGCAGCCCACGCGTGCGCAGGTGGTGCCATAGGGGCCGCCCTCGATAAGCAGCGCGCGCTTGCCGGCGCCGCGCGCCGCGCGATATGCCGCCAGGCCCGCAGTGCCCGCGCCGATGACGGCGACGTCGGTATGCAGTGATTTCATGAGTATTCCGTGCTGTGCCGGTGCCGCCGTACAGGCGGCAACCAAAGATAAGGCATGCCTGGCGCGCCTTGCGGCGGCCAGGTAAGCAGGCCCGCGTTGCGCCGGCCTCAGGCCAGATGAGCCTTCAGGTCTTCCAGGCCGCCCACCAGCGAGCCATTGATGAACACCTGGGGCGCAGTGCCCTTGCCCGATACGGCGCCGATGACGCGGCCCCGCACTTTGTGCTCGAGGGGAATCTCGATGGGATCGAAACCCTTCTCGACGAGCAACTGCTTGGCCTCGACGCAGAACGGGCAGCCCGGCTTGGAAAACACCACGGCCTGGTCGGGCTTCTTGGCGTTGGGGGCGATGTACGCCAGCATCGTGTCGGCGTCCGATACTTCAAACGGGTCGCCTTCTTTCTGCGGCTCGATGAACATCTTCTGCACGACGCCATCTTTTACCAGCATCGAATAGCGCCAGCTGCGCTTGCCGAAGCCCAGGTCGCGCTTGTCCACCAGCATGCCCATGCCTTCGGTGAAATCGCCGTTGCCGTCGGGCAGCAGCGTGATATTGGCGGATTCCTGGTCTTTGGCCCACTCGTTCATGACGAAGGTGTCATTGACCGATACGCAGATAATGTCGTCCACGCCGGCGGCACGGAACGTCGACGCCAGTTCGTTGTAGCGCGGCAAATGGGTGGACGAGCAAGTGGGCGTAAAAGCGCCCGGCAACGAAAAGACCACTACGGTCTTGTTCTTGAACAGATCGTCGGTAGTTACCTGTTTCCAGTCATTGCCCTGGCGTACGGGGAAAGTTACGTCAGGGACGCGCTGGCCTTCACGATTCTGCAACATCAATTCATCTCCTAGAGGTCGGTGGCCTCACCACCATGGAAGAGATGATAAATAGCCACTATCAATATATCAAATTTAATTATTAAACATAATCAATAGCTAAACACTATCAATACTCGCTATTCGATGATCTGTACCTCATATCCCGCATCGACGATCGCCGCGCGTACAGGTTCCATCGACGGCGCGCCTTGCACACTTACGCGTTTGCTGGACAGATCTGCGGTGACCTGCGCACCGGGCGCCGCCTGTTGCACGGCCTGGGTAATAGCCGACACACAGTGACCGCAGGACATGTCGGGAACATTGAATTCGAAGGCCATGAAAGCTCCTTGAGACAGTTTGACGTGGCCGGGCCGCGGATGGCCCGCCGGCTCTTCAGTACATGAGATGCCCAGCCTATACCTTCCCATGATGGGAAGGTCAACCGTATAATTCGCTGTTGACCTTCCCATCATGGGAAGGATGACACTATTGCTGTGTACATGCCCTGCCGGAGCCCTGCATGACTTCCCCTGCCACCCTGCACACCGAACTCGCCATCGAAGGCATGACCTGCGCCTCTTGCGTCAAGCGCGTCGAAAAGGCGCTTGCGGCGGTACCTGGCGTGGGAGCGGCCCATGTCAACCTGGCGACCGAACGTGCCCAGGTGCAGCACGGGCGCGATGCCGATGCGCAGGCGCTGGTGGCGGCAGTGACCCGCTTGGGTTATGCGGCGCGACCTGTTACGGCCGGCGACGACACGGCCGCGATGCAAGAACAGGCCCGCACCGACGAGGCGCGCGAACTGCGCCGCGCTTTCCTGATTGCCTTGGTGCTGACCCTGCCGGTTTTTGTGCTGGAAATGGGCGGGCACGCAGTTCCGGCGCTGCATCACTGGGTGGCCGCCACCCTAGGCACGCGCAACAGCTGGCTGCTGCAGTTTGTCTTGACGACCCTGGTGCTGGCCTGGCCGGGCCGCGTGTTCTTTATCAAGGGGCTGGCCGCGTTGGGGCGCCTAGCCCCCGAGATGAACTCGCTCGTTGCGCTGGGCGCCGGGGCCGCCTGGGCGTATTCCAGCGTGGCCACCTTCATGCCGCAATGGCTGCCCGACAACGCGCGACACGTGTACTTCGAGGCCGCCGCGGTGATCGTGACCCTGATCCTGCTGGGGCGCATGCTCGAGGCTCGCGCCAAAGGGCGCACCGGCGCGGCCATCAAGCGCCTGGTGGGACTGCAGCCGCGCACCGCCCGCGTAATGCGCGGCGAGCAGCCGCAGGACGTGCCCATCGAACAGGTGCGCCGCGGCGAACTCGTGCTGGTGCGTCCAGGCGAAAAAATTCCCATCGACGGCGACATCATCGAAGGCAATTCCTACATCGACGAATCGATGCTGACCGGCGAACCCATGCCGGTCGAGAAAGGCGCCGGCATGCGCGCCACCGGCGGCACGTTGAATACCTCGGGCAGCTTCACGATGCGCGTAACGCATACGGGCGCCGACACCATGCTGGCGCGCATCATCCGCATGGTGCAGGCAGCCCAGGGGGCCAGGCTGCCCATCCAGGCGCTGGTCGATCAGGTCACGGCCTGGTTCGTGCCCGCGGTCATGGCGACCGCCCTCCTGACCTTCCTTGCCTGGCTGGCCTGGGGGCCAGCGCCAGCGCTCACGCACGCGCTTGTCAATGCGGTTGCCGTGCTGATCATTGCGTGCCCGTGCGCGATGGGCCTGGCCACGCCGACGTCGATCATGGTGGGCACAGGGCGCGGCGCGGACATGGGCGTATTGTTCCGCCAGGGCGACGCGCTGCAATCGTTGCGCGACGTAGACATCGTGGCCTTCGACAAGACCGGCACGCTGACACTGGGCAAACCGGTGCTTACAGACCTGCACGCCGCGCCGGGTTTTGACGCCGAGCAGGTATTGAGCTGGCTGGCGGCGGTGCAGCAGCGATCCGAACACCCCATCGCACGGGCCATCGTGCAGGCCGCCGGCGAACGCCGGGTGCCCACGCTGCGCGCCTCGGAATTCCACGCCGTGACGGGCGCCGGCGTGCGAGCCACCGTCGAGGGCCGCAGCATCATTGCCGGAGCGGCGCGACTGATGCGCCAGGAAAACGTCGACGCGTCGATGTTCGCTGACCTGGCGGCGCAGTGGGGCGAAGCCGGCAAGACGCCCGTATATGTGGCAATCGATGGCGCCGCGGCCACGTTGCTGGCCGTGAGCGATCCGCTCAAGCCCTCTGCTGTCGAGGCGATTGCCGCCCTGCACGCGATGGGCATCCAGACTGCCATGATCACCGGCGACAACGCCTCGACCGCCCGGGCCGTGGCGCGCCAGCTGGACATCGACGAGGTGCGGGCCGAAGTGCTGCCCGATGGCAAAGTGCAAGCCATCGATGCGCTGCGTACGGGCGGCAAGCGGCTGGCGTTCGTGGGCGACGGCATCAACGACGCGCCTGCGCTGGCGGCTGCCGATATCGGCATCGCGATCGGCACGGGCACCGACGTGGCCATCGAAGCGGCGTCGGTCGTGCTGATGGCCGATGACCTGCGCGGCGTACCCGATGCAATCGGGCTGAGCCGCGCGACGCTGGCCAATATCCGTCAGAACCTGTTCTGGGCCTTTGCCTACAACGCGGCCTTGATACCCGTGGCCGCGGGTGCGCTGTATCCCGCCTTCGGCCTGCAACTGTCGCCCATGTTTGCCGCGGGCGCCATGGCGCTGTCGAGCGTGTTCGTGCTGGGCAACGCGCTGCGCCTGCGCGGTTACGGCGCCGCCGCACGCGGGCGGGCGCAGCACGCAACGGAGCCACGGGCATGAATATCGGACAAGCCGCGAAAGCCTGCGGCATTTCTGCCAAGATGATCCGCTATTACGAGAGCATCGGCCTTATCGGACCGGCCACCCGCACCGAGTCGGGCTACCGGGTGTACGGCGATGCCGACCTGCATACGCTGCGCTTCATCCGGCGAGCCCGCGACCTGGGATTCTCGGTGGAACAGATGCATGAACTGCTGGCCTTGTGGCGTGACCGCAACCGCGCCAGCGCCGACGTCAAGCGCATCGCCCTGGACCACGTGGCGGGCCTGGAACGCAAGGCGGCCGAGCTGCAGCAAATGGCCGACACATTGCGCCACCTGGCGCAGCACTGCCATGGCGATGGCCGGCCCACCTGCCCCATCATCGACGAGCTGGGCGGCCCCGCCGCCTGACCGGGCGGCGGGGCCGCCGCTGGCGGCGCCTGCTTACCCGGAAAGGAACCTGATACAGGCCTAGACGCCGGCCGCCTCGGATTCCGCTTCGGATTCCGCTTCGGATTCCGCCTTGCTGCGCGCCCGTTGCTGGGCCGCCAGCACCTCGTGGGCGGGCAAGGATTCGAACACCGCGATGGACTCGACATGGCCGGTGTGCGGGAACATGTTGATCACGCCCGCGCTCTTGAGCGCATACCCGCCCTCGTGGACCATGATGGCCGCATCCCGGGCCAGCGTGGCGGGGTTGCACGACACGTAGACAATGCGGTGCGGGCGCTCGTCCGGGCCGAGCACGGCCAGCGCCCGCGCCACGGCCTGCGCGCCTTCGCGCGGCGGGTCGATGAGCATGCGATCGAAGTGACCCAGCCCGCGCAGCCACGCCACATCCACCTCGAACAAGTTGAGTGTGGCGAAGCGGGTGCGTTCGGACAGGCCGTGCCGGCGGGCGGCGTCCAACGCACGGTCGGTAAGCGCCTTGCTGCCCTCTACACCCACCACTTCCCGCGCACGCGTGGCCAGCGGCAGGGTGAAGTTGCCCAGCCCGCAGAACAGATCGGCCACCCGGTCGCCGGGCTGCGTGCCAAGCAGGTTGAGCGCGCGCGACACCATCGCGCGGTTGATGGCATGGTTGACCTGCGTAAAGTCGGTGGGGCGATACGGCATGCGCAGGCCGAACTCGGGCATCGTGTAAGCCAGCGTATCCGCATGGGCGGGATCAAGCGGGTGCACCGTGTCGGGCCCCTTGGGTTGCAGCCACCACTGGACATCGTAGCGTTCGGCAAACTGCCGCAGCACCGCGATGTCGGCATCCACGAGCGGCTCGAGGTGGCGCAGCACCAATACCGTGACGCCCTCGCCCAGCGACACTTCAATTTGCGGCAGGCGGGTGGGCACGGACATCTGCGCGATCATGCCGCGCAATGGCATCAACAGATCGCTGACGTGGGGCGGCAGGACGTGGCATTCGCGCATATCGGCCACGTAACTGCTCTTGCGTTCGTGAAACCCAACCAGCACTCCGCCCTTCTTGGGCACGACGCGTACCGACAGGCGGGCGCGATATCGATAGCCCCACGTGGGCCCGTGCAGCGGCGCCAGCATGCGCGCCGGCCGCAACCGGCCTACGTGCCAGAAAGTGTCTTCCAGGGCGCGTTGCTTGATGGCCACTTGCGCGCTGGGTTCCAGGTGCTGCATGGCACAGCCGCCGCACACGCCGAAATGCGGGCAGCGCGGCGCTACCCGCAGCGGTGACGGGCGCAGGACATCCTGGACGCGGGCGATTTCATACGACGGCTTGCGCCTGACGGTTTCTGCAGTGACGCGCTCGCCGGGCAATGCGCCTTCGACAAATATGGCTTTGCCATCGCGGTGGGCGATTCCCCGGGCCTCCAGGTCCAGGGATTCGATATTCAGTACTTCGGCCATCTTGGGTAAGTCCAGGCTGATTCGGGCAACCGGGCATTGTAAAAGAAGCCGAAGTGCTGCGCGCGCGACGTCTAGAAGCTGCGGCTGACGGAGAACACCGCGCCCAGCCGCCCCGACGGGTGGCCGTTCTTGGTGGGCAGCCAGTTGTCTTCGCTCGCCCCTACGGCGGCCAGCCCCAGTACCCAGCCATTGAGGTCTTTGGTGACCCCCAGCTTGTAGTCCACATAATGGCCGATGGAATCGCCATCCATGTTCTGCTGCTTCTTCAGCTTCTGGTAGCCCACGTGCGCCACCAGGCCCCAGCCTTCGCCCAGGTCGAAATTGGCGGTGCCGTCCAGATACCACGTGCCCTTCGTGTCGGGCGTGCTGAAGAAATCGCTTGGCGTGTACGAATACTTCAGCGAGTAAGAGCCGTAGCTGAGCCCGACGTACAGATCCGTGTTGTTGTAGTTGCCGCCCTTGGGCGACGAGGAACCGGGGTAGTAGTAATAGAGGGCGCCTACGTCAAGGCCGATTCCGTGCCCCACCTCGCCCTTCCAGCCTCCGTAGAAGTCCATTTCCAGGTTGCCTTCCGGAAACACGTAGTCGGACACATTCGAGTTCCAGTTGCCCACATAAAAGCCCGAACTGTGGGACAGATCGAAACCCACCTGCACGGCGGGACGGAAGTTGGTCTGCGAGTATCCGCGGAAACGGTAGTCGTTGACGATGGTGGCGTTGCCGCTGAGCGAGAAGCCCGCGCCCAGGTCGGTTTCGGCGTATGAAGTGGCGGCGAATGCGGCGCAAAGCGCCAGAGGCAAGGCAAGCAGCGTGCGTTTCATGGATGCGTATCCTGTGCGGAAAGGTCCGGAACGCCGGCGGGACTGCCGGTCTGGTGTTTCCGTGGCGCCCCGGTGAAGCGCCACTGGCCCTGTTCACAAAGCACCTTTCATGCCAACTCCGGACATGCTGCATGCGCCGTGTCGCCAGGCTTGCCGCAGCGCTGCCATGCACCGTATCGGGGCTGCACGCACATTCTCGGAGCAATCCGCCGGCCGGGCTTGCGCCGGTCCGGGGCATGCCGCCAGATGCCGGCCTCGCGCGAAAAAAAAGCGGCCCATAGGGCCGCCCGCCGGCAGGTGCTGCGCGTCTGCGCAGCACACCCGCGTGCACGTCAGTTGGCCGGCGCCGCGCTGGCCGCAGCAGGCTGCGCGGCAGAGCGCTCTTGCCTCTTGGCCTGCCTTTCCTGCATCTTGGCGATGCGCTGCTGCATCTTGTCGTGACGCGCCTTGACCCATTCGGCCACCTGCTTGCGTTGGCCATCGTTCAGGGTATCCCAGGCGGCCAGCCACTTGCCTTGAACCTCGCCGGCCTGCTGGCGGAATTGCTCGCGGCCTTCATCGGCGCTGGCCACGAGCGCCCGGGGGTCAAGCTTGCCATCAGCCAGCTGGCTCTTGAGCAGGTCGTGACGCTGGGCGCCGGCCTCGCGCATGGATTTGCGCAGCGCATCCTGGGACTGCCGGGCGGCATCAAAAGCAGACTTCTGGCTGGCGTCGAGCTTCAGCGCTTCAACCTGCTTCTTGGAAAGCGGGCCGACACCGGGGATCATGAATCCATCCTTGTACATGCCGAAATGGTGATGGCCATGTTTGCCGCCGCGATGGTGGCGCTGGTCATGGCGCGCGCCGTCGGCATCGGGCGCCGCGAACGCAGGAGCGGTGAAGCCTGCGGCGGCCATGGCCAGGCCAAGGGCGGCAAGCGTAGAACGGATCGCGATTCGGGACATAAAGGTCTCCTTCAAGTAGAACGCGAGACCATTGTCCGGCCGGGCCGGTTTCATGCGGGTTACTGGCAGCCCGCCCGATATTTCAGTTGGTTGCGGCCGCCCTAGCCGCCCGCGTTCCAGGCCGCCAGGTACTCGCGCCAGTGCGCGGCCTGGCTGCTCGCGAGGGTGTCGCGTACCAGCTGGACTTCGGCCTGGTATGCGTCGGCGTCGAGTTCGCCGCGCAGGAAACGGAAGCGGCAGTACACCAGCCAGGTGTTGACCACGTCGGTTTCACAGTAGGCGCGGATCTCGTCGGCCTTGCCCTGCTGCCATGCGGGCCACACCTGGCTGCCATCCATGCCCAGCTTGCCCGGAAAACCGCACAGCTTGGCCAATTCATCGAGCGGAGCATTGGCGCGGCCGTTGTACTTGGCCAGCAAGTCCATCAGGTCGATGTGGCGGTTGTGATATCGGCCCAGATAGTTGTTGAACTTGAACTCGCGGTCGTCTTCACCGGTATCCCAGTAGCGCGGGGCGGGCACGCCGTGGATCAGGCTGCGATAGTGCAGCACCGGCAGGTCGAAGCCCGAACCGTTCCAGCTGACCAGGCGCGGGGTGTAGCGTTCGATGGTCTTGAAAAACAGGCCGAGCAGCGTGGCCTCGGAGTCGCCCGGCTGGCCGAGTGTCTTGACGCGAAACCCCTGGTCGTCGCGGAACACGCAGCCGATGACGGCCACGCGCTGCAGGTGCAGGGGCAGGAAATCGTGTCCCACCGTGTCGCGGCGCGCCTGGAAGGCGCGTTCTGCAACTTCGGCGTCGGGAACTTCGGGACCCCAGCCGTTCAGCTTGCGCAGCCCGTCGACATCAGGCAGCGTTTCGAGGTCGAACACGAGCGTGGGCGTCATCGGGGCGGCAGATATTGCAGCGGGTCGACAGGCGTGCCCTGGCGGCGAATCTCGAAATGCAGGCGGGGCGACGTGGTGTCGCTCTGGCCGACTTCGGCGATCTTGGCGCCGCGCTTGACGGTTTGCCCGGTCTTGACCAGCAGCGTCTGGTTGTGCGCGTAGGCGGTGATGAAACCGTTCTGGTGGTTGATGATGATGAGATTGCCCAGGCCGCGCACGCCGTTGCCGCTGTACATGACCTTGCCGTCGGCCGCGGCGGCCACCGGATCGCCGAGCGAACCGCCGATGTCGATGCCTTTGGTGCTGCTGCTGAACGCTTGCAGGATGGGGCCGCTTGCCGGCCAGCCCCAGCTGATGAGGCTGGCGTCCGACGCGCGCGGCGGCGTGGGCACCGCGGCCGGTGCCTCGGCAGGCGGCGTAGCGGTGGCGGGCGGCTCGGGCTGGTCCAGCGGAACCGGCTTGGGCTCGGCGGGCACGGCAGGGGTGACCGGCGTGGCGGGCGGCGTGCTGGCGCCAGCCGCGCCGCCGGACAATTTCAGCACCTGCCCCACCGACAACTGGTTGGCGTCGCTGATGTTATTCCAGCGCTTGATCTCATCGATTCCCAGGTTATGCGCCCGGGCAATCTGGTATAGCGTGTCGCCCGGCTTGACGACATACGTGCCGCCCGGCTGCACCGACGCGGGTGGCTGGTTCGAGAGATCGACGACCGGGGCGCGGTTCTTGTTGACCGAGCACCCGGCCAGCAGTGCCAGGCTGAACATACCCGCCAGCCGCGCGGTTCGCGGCAAGCGCGCGGCGCGAACCGCGGGATAAGAAAGTTCGGTCAGTGGCAACTGCCCGTTGAGCATGTGTTTCTCCTGGTAGCTCAAGATTGTATTCCGGCCCTGAGCGGGACGAAGCGGACGGCTTCGAGCTCGGTGCGCTTCCAGCTGGCGGCGCCCGTACGTTCGATGAGCACCAGCCGCTGGCTGGATCCGCCTTCGGGTGCGATCAGACGGCCGCCCATCGCCAGCTGCGTCAGCAACGCCTGAGGGATGGACAGCCCGGCCGCAGCCACAACAATAGCATCGAAAGGCGCGGCGCCGGGCAGGCCCAGCATGCCGTCGCCATGGACCAGCCGTACGCGCGTGGTCAGCCGCAAGGCGCGCAGATGGGTGCGGGCCAGTTCGAACAGACCCCGGATGCGCTCGATGGCGTGCACATCGCGCACGAACTGCGCGAGTACCGCGGCTTGATAACCGCAACCTGCGCCGACCTCGAGCACGCGCGTGGGCGTACGGTCTTCGCAGGCGGCGGCGATCATGCGCGCCACCACCCAGGGCTGTGAAATTGTCTGAGAATGGCCGATAGGCAACGCGGCGTCTTCATAGGCCCGGCTGGCCAACGCCTCGTCGACGAAAATGTGGCGCGGCACGGCGGCCATGGCATTGAGTACGCGCTCATCGCTGATGCCCTGGCTGCGCAGACGCTGCACCATGGCATGGCGCAGGCGGTCGGAGTTCAACCCCAGGTTGCCGCCCTGCCCTGCTGCCCCGCCGGCTGGCGCAGGCCGCGCCAGCGTGGGGGGCGAGATGCGGGTATTGCTGTTGGCCGCGGTAATGCCGGGCGCAAGCGCCGTAGATCCATACTGGGCCTGGCGCGGACGCGGCGCGGCGCCGGGAGGTGTCACTGGCTTGCGCATAGCGGTTCCGCCCATTGCCGAACTTCGTCGAGCTGGCTGTGCTGTGTCAGGTCCAGGCGCAACGGGGTGATAGACACCGCGCCCTGCGTCACGGCATGAAAGTCGGTGCCGGGCGCGGCATCAGCGGCCAGGCCCACGCGGCCGATCCAATACACCGTATCTCCGTAAGGCGTGGTGGTGCGCACCACCGGCTCGGACGGATGGCGCTTGCCCAGCCGCGTGACCTCGATGCCGCTGATGGCCTCGTACGGCAGGCTGGGGATATTGACATTGAGCAGCAGGGGCGCGGCCAGGCGTTGGGCGATCTGCCTTTCAACGATCTGGCGCGCAATGCGGGCGGCCGCGTCAATGTGTTGCCAGCCCTTTTCGACCAGCGAGAACGCGATGGCCGGGATGCCGAACAGGTATCCCTCGGCCGCAGCGGCCACGGTGCCGGAATACAGGGTGTCGTCGCCCATATTGGCGCCGTTGTTGATACCCGACACCACCAGGTCGGGGCGGGCGTCCATGAGGCCCGTGAGCGCAACGTGTACACAATCGGAAGGCGTTCCGTTGACACACACAAAGCCGTTGGCGGCGGTGCGCACGGTGAGCGGGCGATTCAGCGTAAGCGAATTCGAGGCGCCGCTGTGATTGGTTTCGGGCGCCACGACAGTCAGTTCGCCCAGCCCCTGCAGGGCCTGAACCAGGGCTTCCAGGCCTGGCGCCGTATAGCCATCGTCGTTAGAAACCAGAATCCGCATTGTGCATCCAGAAGAAAGCGCACTCATTGAAACGCGACCGATTGTACCGCCGTAATGCTGCCGGCCAGTGTCCGGAACACCACGGGAGCCGGGCCGCAGTCTGGCCTTATGGATAACCCGCAGACGCCGCCGCGGGCTGCGCGGTAGAATCCGCAGCCACGAGCTCTATGCGAGCGATCAGCTATCAAAACGGACTTCAGTCATGGTGCAGACAGCCCCTTCGTTCTTCTTCAGCGCGGCGCTTGTCGCCCTGGCCTACCTGATCGGGTCCATCCCCTTCGCGGTGGTGGTCAGCAAGCTGATGGGCCTGAAAGACCCGCGCAGCTACGGCTCGAAGAACCCTGGCGCCACCAATGTGCTGCGCTCGGGCAGCAAGGCCGCGGCCGCGCTGACACTCGTGGGCGATGCCGCCAAGGGCTGGTTTGCACTGTGGCTGGCGCAGGCGCTGGCGCCGGGCCTGACCTGGAACGCCTTCGCCATGGTGGCGCTGGCCGCCTTTCTGGGCCATCTGTACCCGGTGTTCCTGGGCTTTCGGGGTGGCAAGGGCGTCGCGACCGCCCTGGGCATCCTGCTGGCCATCCATCCCGGCCTGGCGCTGGCAACCGCGGCCACCTGGGTGATCGTGGCGGTATTCACCCGCTATTCGTCGCTGGCCGCCCTGGTGGCCGCGTTTTTCGCGCCCGTGTACTACCTGTTCGGTTCCGGCGTGGCCTGGTACGCCCAGGCGCCCATCGGCGTGGCGCTGGGCGTCATTACCATTTTGCTGTTCTACCGGCATCGCGCCAATATTGCACGGCTGATGGCCGGCACCGAAAGCCGCATCGGCAGCCGCAAAAAAGCCTAGCGCGCGGGGGCCGCGTCCGCGCCAATGTCGGCCAGGTCCCAGCGGGGCCGCACGGTAAACGCGTGCTGGCCGGGGCACAGCGTGGCCAGGCCCGCCTTGACCCGCTCGGCCGCGGCAAAGGCGATCATGGCGCCATTGTCGGTGCACAGTGACAGCGGCGGGAAATAGGCGCGTGCGCCCAAGAGCTTCAAAGCGCGCGCGAGCTGTTCGCGCAACTGTTCGTTGGCGCCCACCCCCCCGGCCACCACCAGGCGCTTCAGCCCCGTCTGCTTGAGCGCGCGCGCGGACTTGGCCACCAGCACTTCAACGATCGCCGCCTGCGTGGCCGCCGCCAGGTCGGCGCGCGCGGCATCATCCAGGCCCCCGTCGCGCTCGGCCTCTTTTACCCGCGTCAGGACGGCGGTTTTCAGGCCGCTGAAGCTGAAGTCCAGGTCGCCGCTGTGCAGCATGGGGCGCGGCAGGACGAAACGCTGCGCATTGCCGTGGGACGCCAGGCGCGCCAGCGCCGGCCCGCCGGGGTACCCCAGGCCCAGCAGCTTGGCCGACTTGTCGAACGCCTCGCCCGCCGCGTCATCCAGGGTTTCGCCCAGCAAGGCGTAGCGGCCCACGCCGTCCACACGCATCAGCTGCGTATGGCCGCCCGACACCAGCAGCGCCACAAAAGGGAAATCGGGGCGCGGATCATCCAGCAGAGGCGACAGCAAATGCCCTTCCAGGTGATGAATGGGAATGGCAGGCAGTCCGCGGGCCCAGGCAAATGCCTGCGCCACACTGGCGCCGACCAGCAAGGCCCCGGCCAGGCCCGGCCCGGCCGTGTAGGCCACCGCGTCGACATCCTGCAGGCCCAGGCCCGCATCGGCCAGCACCTGGCGGGCCAGCGGCACTGTGCGGCGGATATGGTCGCGCGAGGCGAGCTCGGGCACCACGCCGCCGTATTCCTGATGCATGGCGATCTGGGTATGTAGCGCGTGCGAGAGCAAACCGCGTTCGGTGCACACGGCCGCCACGCCGGTTTCATCACACGAACTTTCAAAGCCTAGGATGATCATGGCAGGAAGTTTACATCTGGTGCGAAAATGGCGGCTTTCTAACACCGCGCCTACCAATTACCGGGGAACCGAAAAATGCTGGAGAAGCTATTCAAACTGCGCGAGCACGGTACCAATGCCCGTACCGAGATCGTCGCCGGCCTGACGACATTCCTGACGATGTCCTACATCATCTTCGTCAATCCGGATATCTTGTCGTCAACCGGCATGGACCGTAATGCCGTGTTTGTCGCCACATGCCTGGCCGCCGCGCTGGGCACTCTGATCATGGCGCTGGTGGCCAACTGGCCCATCGGGATGGCGCCTGGCATGGGCCTGAATGCCTTCTTCGCGTTCACCGTGGTCAAGACCATGGGCTATACCTGGGAACAGGCGCTGGGCGCAGTGTTCATCTCCGGCGTGATCTTCCTGCTGCTTACCGTTACCGGCGCGCGCGGATGGCTGATCAAGGGCATTCCGCATTCGCTGCGCAGCGCCATCGCGGCCGGCATCGGGCTGTTCCTGGCCATTATCGCGCTGTCCAACGCCGGTATCGTGGTGGCGCATCCGGCTACCAAGGTAACCTTGGGCGACCTGCGCGGCCACGGCCCGCTGTTCGCCATTCTGGGGTTCTTCATCATCGCAGCGCTGGACGCATTGCGCGTGCGCGGAGCCATCCTGATCGGCATCCTGGCCGTCACGCTGCTGTCGATGGCCCTGGGCTACAACGAATTCCACGGCGTCTTCTCGTCGCCGCCCAGCCTGGCGCCCACGTTCATGCAACTGGACATCATGGGCGCCCTGCACACGGGCTTCGTGCACGTGATCCTGGTGTTCGTGCTGGTTGAAGTCTTCGACGCCACCGGCACGCTGATGGGCGTGGCCAAGCGGGCAGGCCTGGTGCCCGAAGACCGCCCCAACCGCCTGGGCCGCGCGCTCTTCGCAGACAGCACCGCCATCGTGGCCGGCTCCGTGCTGGGCACCAGCAGCACGACCGCATATGTCGAAAGCGCCTCGGGCGTACAAGCCGGCGGCCGCACCGGCCTGACGGCACTGGTGGTCGGCGTGCTGTTCCTGGCCGCACTGTTCATTTCGCCGCTTGCCGGCTCGGTGCCCGCCTACGCCACGGCGCCCGCCCTGCTCTATGTGGCAGGCCTGATGATGCGCGAGCTGATCGATATCGACTGGAACGAAGTGTCCGAAGCCACTCCCGCGGCTTTGACGGCGCTGATCATGCCATTCACCTATTCGATCGCCAACGGGCTGGCCTTCGGGTTCATCAGCTACGTCGTGCTCAAGACCTGCACCGGCCGCGCCCGCGAAGTCCATGCCGCCACGTGGCTGGTGGCCGCGCTGTTCGTCATACGGTACGCATTCTTCCCCGAGTGACGGATAGAGCATGAAGCGGGTGCATCTCGCTGCGGGAACCGGTCTCGGTGTCTGACACCCTTCGGGAGTCAGACACCTGACGAAGTCCGCGAGACCCAGGCTTCCTGGTCGGGGCGGCTGATCGCGGTGTCTGACACCCTTCGATCTCGATGTCTGACACCCTTCGGGAGTCAGACACCTGACGAAGTCGGCGAGACCCAGGCTTGCTGGTCGTGGTGCCTGATCGCGGTGTCTGACTCCCTTCGGGTGTCAGACACCTGGCGGATATGCGCGCCCGCGCGAGAACGACACCGCTCCATCGCTTTCTTGCCACAGTCCCGCGCCGTGGGGGCTTGCGGGGCGGCGCGTTGGGCGGCGGGGCAGCCGGCGCAGCCGGCCGAGGGCGCCTGCATGCGCCCGAGCCCGACGCACGTGCGCCGCCCTGCAAGCCCCCACGGCGCGGGACGGCGCCAGAACCGAACAAGGCCGCGACTGCTTACCGGTGTCTCGATGTCTGACACCCTACGGGAGTCAGACACCTGGCGATCTGACGGAAGCCGATCAACGCCGTGAGTTCGGCCGACATCTCGATGTCTGACACCCTTCGGGAGTCAGACACCTGACGCACTCTACGGGGGGCAGGCACCTGACGCACTCTACGGCGGTCAGACGCCTGACGTACCCCGCGGAAGTCGGGCATGGGACGAAGCTGAGCCGCACCGGACTGCACTGCCCGTCGTTGCCATGCCGGCGCCTACGCCGGACGCTGCGTCCATCGGCATGGCGATTGCGTGCCTGCGCGCCAACAGCAACCCGCCCGTGCATACTTCCTTGGCCATTGGCAGTTTCTATCGACCTGATCAAGAGTGCGGTTGATCGCGCCTTGCGGCGCAATCGCCGATACACTGTCCGGAAATTGCACAGGCGCCCGGCTTCGGGCGCTTTATTGTCATGCCTTCCGGGAGCCTTACCACCATGACCGATCTGGCCCGCGTGCCGTTTTCCGTACTGGACCTTGCCCCCATCGTGCAGGGCGGCACTGCCGCTCAGGCGTTCCAGAACACCGTGGACCTGGCCCAGCACGTCGAGCGCTGGGGATACAAGCGGTTCTGGCTCGCCGAACACCACAACATCACCGGAGTGGCCAGCAGCGCCACCGCCGTGCTCATCGGCCACGTTGCCGCCCGCACCAGTACCCTGCGAGTGGGTTCGGGCGGCATCATGCTGCCCAACCATGCCCCGCTGATCATCGCCGAACAGTTCGGCACCCTGGAAAGCCTGTTTCCCGGACGCATCGACCTGGGCCTGGGCCGCGCGCCGGGCAGCGACGGCGCCACACAGCACGCCTTGCGGCGCGGCCCGCGCAGCGGGCTGGAATTTCCTGCCCTGCTCGACGAACTGCGCGCCTTCCTGGCGCCGGAACGCCCCGGCCAGAGCGTGCGCGCCATTCCCGGCGCCGGCCTGGACATCCCCATCTGGCTATTGGGTTCCAGCGACTTCAGCGCACGCCTGGCAGCCGAACTGGGGCTGCCCTTCTCGTTCGCCGGCCACTTCTCGCCCGAAGGCATGGCCGCCATGCGCCTGTACCGGCATCTGTTCAAGCCATCGGCAACGCTGTCGCGCCCCTACGCGATGATAGGCGTGCCGGTAATCGCCGCCGACACCGACGAGCACGCCCGTTACCTGGCCACCACCCAGCAATTGAAATTCCTGTCGCTGGTGCGCGGCAACCGCCTGCAGCTGCAGCCCCCGGTCGCCAGCATGGACGGGCTCTGGAACGAGTGGGAGCAGCATGCAGTGGAACAGAAACTGGCAGCCTCGATCGTCGGAGGCCCTGCCACCGTCAAGGCCGGTCTGCAGGCGCTGATCGCCCAGACCGAGGCCGACGAGGTCATGATTGTTTCCGATTTCTATCGCCACGCCGATCGCCTGCGCTCTTACGAAATACTTGCTACGCTGAAGCAAAACGCAGCCGCCCAGGCCGCAGCGTAGGCCCGCACCCCCGCCCCGCGGCGGGATTTTCGCGCGGACGCCCGGCAAGCGCCCGCCCAATCGGCCGATCCGGCCATCGACGCCGCCCATTCGGCGGCAAGGACGCCAAGCATGAGCAGCATTCTCGAACTCACCAAAGAATCCTTCCAGGAAGCCATCACGCCCGACAACACCCTGATCGTGGACTTCTGGGCGCCCTGGTGCGGCCCCTGCCGCGGCTTCGCTCCCGTATTCGAGCAAGCCGCCAAAGACCACACCGACGTAACCTTTGCCAAGGTCAATACCGACGAAGAGCAGGAGCTGGCCGGCGCCCTGGGCATCCGCTCGATTCCCACCCTGATGGTGTTCCGTGAACAAGTGCTGATGTTCTCGCAGCCCGGCGCCCTGTCCGCCGGCCAGCTTCAGGAACTGCTCGAGAAGATCAAGGCGGTGGACATGGAAAAGGTGCACCAGGAAATCGCCGCCGCCCAAGGCGACACCGACAAATAGGCGCCTGCGGGCTCGCCGGCTAATCGCGGACTTGCCAGCCGGCGCGGCCGCGCGTAACGTCGGCGGCGATCTGTTCCACGTTGGATAACGCGTCGCGCGGCACCCGCAGCACCAGCGACGCGCCCTCGCCGCCAAAAGATTCGGCCTGCACCTGCGCGCCGGCTTGCGCGACGCGCGCCTTGAGCAAGGGCAGTTCAGCGTATTCGCAGCGGCACGTAACGGTGGCCATATCCACAATCGGGACGCGGGGCGCCAGGCGCAGGCATTGTGCCGCGCAGCCGCCATAGGCCCGCACCAGGCCGCCCGCGCCCAGCTTGACGCCCCCGAACCACCTGACCACCAGCACCGCGACCCGATCCAGCCCCTGCCCCTCTATGGCCTGCAATATGGGGCGCCCGGCCGTCCCGCCCGGCTCGCCATCGTCATTGAAGCGATAAGCCTGCCCGATACGGTAAGCCCAGCAATTGTGGGTGGCCGTCGGATCGCTGTGCGCGGCAAAAAACGCCATGGCTTCGTCCACGCTGGCCACCGGCGCCGCGTAAGCCTGGAAACGGCTCTTCTTGATGTCTTCTTGATGCGCGCTCGCCGCGCTCAGGGTTTCGCTCATACCCCGGGATTGTAGGCGGCCGGCGCCCGCCGCCCGTCAGCCGTGGCAGTCGGGGACTTCCTGGTCCAGATAAACGTCGAACGCGACGTCGCGCGCCCACTTGCGCGCCATGGCTTGCCAGACGCCCTGGCTGCGCCATTGGCGCATGGTGGCGGCCAGCCAGCGGGCCGTGGCCTGATCGCCATTGCGGGCCACCCATACCAGTTCCGCCTGCGGGCCGGTGACGGGCAGCGTTGCCGAAAACTTCTTCCATTCGGGGAACTGCATCAACGGGCCCCACACCGTGTCGTCCACCAGGCCGATATCGCAGCTGCCTTCCCGTACCGCCACCAGCGCATCGGACGGCACCCGATGAGTCTGCACCTTTGCGCCCCAGGTCGCGGCCAGCGCCTGCGCCTGAAAGGCAGCGGTGGACATGCATACGGTAAGGCCCTTTGCCTGGCTCCAGTCGCGCAACGGCGTGTCGCTGCGGATAACCGCCTTGGGGCGCGTCACATAGCCCGCCGCCACCACGGCCGTGCCGTCGCCCTGCAACGCGGGGGCAGACTGGTCCGCGACACGGTCGGCGAGCAGCACGTCGACCACGCCGTCGGCCAGCGCCTGGGCCTGTCGCGCGGGCGGGATCTGCACCACTTCAAGGGCGAGGCCGAGCTGCTCGGCCAGGCGCGCCGCCGCAACAGTGTCCAGGCGCTCGGGCGTACGCACCTTGGCGCCTGCCGCCGCAGGCGGCGCCAGGTATGGCACGCCAACCACGAGCGTGCCGCGTTCGCGCGCCTTTCCGAACGGCTGGCCCGCCGCATCGGCCGGGCCCGCCGCCTGCGCGCACAGCAGGCAGGCCGCAAGCCCTGTGGCCAGGGCGCGGCGCGCGTGAGAAACAACTTTCAAGCCAGGCATGGTGCTAAGCGGCGGGGGCAAGCCCCGCCTTCCGTCCGGTTAAACGTACTGATACCGCAACAGGCGGTGCTTGAGGTTTTCAAGCACGAGCTGGTCGATCAGGGCGGCAAGAATCGCTATCACCAGGATGTTCATCATCACGCCGCTCATGTCGGCGATTTCACCCGAATACGCCAGCGACCGCCCCAACCCTTTGCCGAAGCCGATCAGCATTTCGGCCGAAATCAGGGCCCGCCACGCATTGCCGAAGGCCAGTTGCGCGCCGGTGATCAGCTCGGGCATGACGGCGGGCAGATAGACGCGCTTGATCAAGCCCCAGCGCGTGGCGCCCATGACGCGCGCGGCCGACACATGCACCCGTTGCACGGATTCGGTGGCGTTCATGACGCTGAGCGCCGCCGGAAAGAACGCCGCCAACGCGACGACCACAATGATGGGCGCGCTGCCGAACCCCATGACGATCAGAAAGAGCGGCACCCAGGCAATCGACGGAATGGATTGCAGGATGACAATGGCGCTGCGCAGCACTTCGCGAAAGAAATACAGCACCGCCGCCACCAGCCCGAACCCGACACCGGCCAGCAGGGCCAGGCCGTAGCCCGCTCCCAGCCGGCCCAGCGTGCCCATGAGGCTCTGGTGAAAGCCCGGGTCGCCCAGGTCGTGCAGCAGGCGCAGCACCACCGTGGGCACGCCCGGCATCAGGAAGTCGGGCAGCGCCCAGGCCGCGGCTTGCCAGAGCAGCAGGATGAAAGCCACGCCAAGCACCCCGGCGAGGTGCTTGCGCAGCCCTGTTACGCGGGTCGAGGACGTCAAAGCTTGCGCGCCTCTTGCCACGAAAGGTCAACGATGGTCGAGACATCGTACGGCTTGCCGTCGCGGGTCTTGAGCGAGCCCTGCGCCTGCAGGATATCGGCGATTTCCTGCATGCGCGCCGCGTCCTTGTCGGTAAGCTTGGCCGTAAAGACCTGCGTCTTGATGGCTTCTTCGATGACCGTCTCGCGCGGCAGCTCGCCACGCTTGAGCGTCTTGAGCGTGGGCTCGGCAATGAAGTACGAAGCGATCAGGCTTGCGGCCTTGGAGGGATTCTGCTGCAGCAGGTCGATGGCGGCCTTTTGCGCGTCCAGCGCCTTCCATACATCGTCCTTGCGCTTTTCAAGCACTTCGCCCGAGGTGATCACCACCATGCACGGGAACGGCCATGCCTGGCCCACCTCGTAGATCTGCTTGACCGGGGCGACCAGTTGCGCGATGCGGTCATAGGGCTCGAACAGGAACGCCGCGTCGACGCGCTGCCCGACCAGCGATTGCACCGCAACGGCAGGGCTCACGCCCATGATGTTCACGTCCGAGGGCTGCAGGCCGCCCTCTTTCAGCACTACGCCCTTGAGCACCACGTCCGCGGTACTGCCCTCGCTCTGCGAGGCCAGCGTCTTGCCCTTGAGGCCCGCGATATCGTCGATGCCCGTGCCTTCGCGCACCAGCAGCGAGTGGTACCCCTGTTGCGCGCCGCCCACGACCTTCAGATCGGCGCCCTTGGACGCCCACGCCACGGCGTTGGTAAAGCCCAGCACGCCGATGTCGAGCTGGCCGCCGACAATCGCCTTGATCAGGTCGGTGCCCGACTTGAACTCCACCAGCTCAGTATCCAGCCCGGCGTTCTTGTAGAAGTCGCCCTCCTGGGCCACGATGGCCTGCGCATCGTCCATGACGCGCAGATAGCCCACGCGGAACTTTTCGGCCGCGGCGGCAGTCGGGGCGAGCGCCATGGCCGCCGCTGCGGTGGCCAGCGTGGCGGCCAACCAGTTCTTGAGTCTCATTGTTTGCTCTCCAGTGCTTCAACAGATAGTGATATGAAATTCGATGCGGCGCCGTCGGGCGCCATGGATGGGCCGCGGGCCGGGGCGCCGTCAGGCCGCCAGCGCGATGTCGCTGTCGGCGACGCGGATGCCCAACAGGCTGAGGATCTCGCGCTTTTCGCCGGCGAGGTCGGCCAGGTCGTGCGTCTTGCGGCGATGCTTCAGATTGAATTCGCGCAGCACACGAGCAGGCCGCGCGCTGAACACGACCACGCGGTCGGCCAGGAACAGGGCCTCGTCCACATCGTGCGTGACCAGCAGCACAGAAGGCTTTTCTTGTTGAATAAGCTGGCGCAGGACGTCTTGCAGGCTGAGCCGAGTCAGCGCATCCAGCGCGCCGAACGGCTCATCCATCAGCATGGTCTGGGGTTGCGCGATAAAAGCGCGCGCCAGAGCCGCACGCTGGCGCATGCCCCCTGAAACCTGTTGCGGATAATAGTTCTCGAAGCCTTCCAGCCCCACTCGCGCCAGCCAGCCCACGGCCTTTTCGCGCGCCGTCGCCTTGGCGACATTCTGGAATTCCAGGGCCAGCGCCACGTTGTCGCGCAGCGTCAGCCACGGGTACAGCGCATGTTCCTGGAACACCAGCGTGCGGCTGGGGTGCGGGCCGGCCACCGGCTTGCCGTCGGCCAGCACCTGACCCTGCGTGGGGGTCTCGAGCCCGGCGGCCATGTGCAGCAAGGTGGACTTCCCGCAGCCGGACGGACCCACCAGGGCGACCAGCTCTCCAGTCTTGAATTCACTGGAGAAACCGTCCACGACCTGCAGGGCGCCGAAGTTCTTGTGGACGTGATCGAAAGTCAGATTCATGGGGATGGGGCTCGCACGGTGGCGTGTAAAGAGCCCCTAATCTAACAATCCGTTATATGAATCCAAACAATATTTTTATAATTCTTTAATAACTATCAGGCATATAGAAAGAGCCGGCGCGGGCAGGCCGGCCCGCCTGGGCCGGCTTTGGGCCGGTCAGCCTTCGATGCCGCGGGAAGCCAGGTAGTCTTCGTATCCGCCACGGTAGTCCACGATTTCGCCGTCGGGCAGGATTTCGATGACCCGTGTGGCCAGGCCGGACACGAACTCGCGGTCGTGCGACACGAATATCAGGGTGCCCTGGTATTTTTCGAGCGCGAACTGCAGCGATTCGATGGATTCCATGTCCAGGTGGTTGGTCGGCTCGTCGAGCAGCATGACGTTATGCCGGCCCAGCATCAGGCGGCCGAAGGTCATGCGGTTTTTCTCGCCCCCCGACAGCACGCGCGGCGCCTTGGGCAGGTCGTCGGCCGAGAACAACAGGCGGCCCAGCACGGACCGGATGGCCTGATCGTCGTCGCCGGGCTGGCGGTATTCGCTCATCCAGTCGAACAGATTGATGTCCGACTGCTGGAACTGGTCGGATACGTCTTGCGCCATGTAGCCGAGGTCGGCGTTATCCGACCATTTGATCGAGCCCGAATCGGGCGCGAGATCGCCCGCCAGCATGCGCAGAAGCGTGGTCTTGCCCACGCCGTTGGCGCCGATGATGGCGATCTTTTCGCCGGCGTCGATCATGGCCGAAAAATCGCGAATGACAGGCGCGTCGTACGACTTGGACAAGCGTTCGATGGTGGCGGCCAGGCGATGCATGACCTTGTTCTGCTCGAACCGTATGTACGGGTTCTGGCGCGATGATGGCTTGACGACGACCTGCTCTGCCTTGATGCGGTCGATCTGCTTCAGGCGCGAGGTCGCCTGGCGCGACTTGGACTTGTTGGCCGAGAAGCGCCGCACGAAGTCCTGGAGTTCGGCGACGCGCTCCTTGGCCTTGGCGTTGTTGGCCACCAGGCGCTCGCGGGCTTGCGTGGACGCCAGCATGTAGTCGTCGTAGTTGCCCGGATAGATGCGGATTTCGCCATAGTCCACGTCCGCCATATGGGTGCAGACCTGGTTCAGGAAGTGCCGGTCGTGGCTGATGATGATCATGGTGCTCTGGTAGCTGTTGAGCACCGTTTCCAGCCAGCGGATGGTGTTGATATCGAGGTTGTTGGTGGGTTCGTCGAGCAGCAGCACGTCCGGATTGGAAAACAGCGCCTGCGCAAGCAGCACGCGCAGTTTCCAGCCGGGCGCGATTTCGCGCATGGGCAGTTGGTGCTGGTCGACGGCGAACTCCAGCCCCAGCAGCAGTTCGCCCGCGCGGGCTTCGGCCGTGTAGCCGTCGTATTCGGCGAACTTGGCCTCGAGCTCGGCGGCCCGCATGTAGTCGTCTTCGGTGGCGTCGGGGTTGGCGTAGATCGCGTCGCGCTCGGTCATGGCCGCCCACATTTCGGTGTGGCCCATCATCACGACGTCGAGCACGCGCATGTCTTCATACGCGAACTGGTCCTGGCGCAACTTGCCCAGCCGCACCCCCGGCTCGAGCGACACGTTGCCGGCCGACGGCTCGAGATCGCCGCCGATGATTTTCATGAACGTCGACTTGCCCGAGCCGTTGGCCCCGATCAGACCATATCGGTTGCCTTCCCCGAACTTGACGCTGACGTTTTCGAATAGGGGCTTGGGGCCGAACTGGATAGTGAGATTGGCGGTAGAAATCACGGCTGTGGAATTGGAGGCAGGCGCGTCGCAGACGCAGGGGTAAACCGGGTAGTTTAGCAGCCAAGGGGCCCTTCCCGCGAATGGCGCCGCGCGCGGACGGTGGACGTTCGGCAGAATCGGTACGGGTTATCACCAAGCGTCAGGCAATTGTCAGATCACGCCCGGCACGGTTTAATCGCCTTGCGACCCACCCGCCATGCGGCGGCTGTTTCTCTGTGCGGCCGCACGCTTCATGCATTGCGCTTTGTCCTGTAGTCCGCTGTCCCACAAGTTGTGCACAACAAGTTGGTTCACGCAGTCAAAAAACCGGAGACAACAAGCCATGCAACACCCCCCCTCTTCCCGCCGTCGTTTCATCGCGGGCGCGACGTCCATAGCGGGCACCGCGGCCCTGGGCTTTCCGGCCATTACCCGCGCGCAGGGCTCGCCTGTGTCGCTGCGCTTCCAGAGCACCTGGCCGTCCAACGACATTTTCCACGAGTTCGCGCAAGACTACGCACGCAAGGTCAACGACATGGCCGAGGGCCAGTTGAAGATAGAGGTGCTGCCCGCGGGCGCCGTCGTCAAGGCGTTCGACCTGCTCGACGCCGTTTCGGCCGGCACGCTCGATGGCGGCCACGGCGTGGTGGCTTATTGGTACGGCAAGAACACGGCGGTGGCGCTGTGGGGATCCGGCCCTGCGTTCGGCATGGACGCCAACATGCTGCTGGCCTGGCACGAGTATGGCGGCGGCAAGGAGCTGCTGACGGAAATACAGCAGGCCATGGGGGTGAACGTGGTGTCGCTGATGTATGGCCCCATGCCCACCCAGCCCTTCGGTTGGTTCAAGCGTCCCATTACCAAGGCCGAAGACGTAAAGGGCGTGAAATTCCGCACCGTGGGCCTGGCCATCGACATGTATTCGGCCATGGGGGCTGCCGTGAACGCGCTGCCGGGCGGCGAGATCGTGCCCGCCCTGGACCGGGGCCTGCTGGACGGCGCCGAATTCAACAACGCGTCGTCCGACCTGGCATTGGGCTTCCAGGATGTGTCCAAGATCTGCATGTTGCAGAGCTTTCACCAGAGCGCCGAACAGTTCGAGGTGCTGTTCAATAAAAAGCGGTATGAAGCGCTGCCCCAGCACCTGAAGCACATCCTGGCATATGCCGCGCAGGCCGCCAGCGCCGATATGTCGTGGAAGGCGGCCGACCGCTATTCGTCCGACTACATCAAGCTGCAGAAGGATCACAACGTCAAGTTCTACAAAACGCCCGACGCGATCCTGCAACAGCAGCTCAAGATCTGGGACCAGATGATCGAGAAGCGGTCCGCCGAGAATCCGTTGTTCAAGAAGGTGCTGGACTCGCAACGCGCCTTTGCCGAACGCGCGGGGCGCTGGCACAACGACGTATCGGTCAACTTCAGGATGGCGTTCAACCATTACTTCGCTCGCAAGCCGGCCGCCTGAACTGCCGCGGGCTGATGGATCGCCGCGGCTGTGCACCCGCCCCTACCCGCGCCCCCGACATTGAGCGGCGCGGCGGGCGGGTGCGTTGTTTTGCACGCCCTGTTCACGACCTGGATGGCATTCGATGCTCAAGCTGATACGCATGGTAGACCGGCTGTCTACCTTCGTGGGCCAGGCCTTCGCCTGGCTCATCGTGGTACTGACCGTACATATATGCTGGGAAGTGACGGCCCGGTATGTGTTCAACACTCCCAGCGCCTGGGCATTCGACCTGCAGCTGATGTATTACGGTGTGCTGTTCATGATGGCCGGAGCCTACACACTGGCCAAGAACGGGCACGTGCGCGGAGACATCCTGTACGGCTTCCTGCCGCCGCGCGTACAGGCCACCCTGGATATCGTGCTGTACATCGCGTTTTTCATACCCGGCGTGGTGGCCCTGGTCTGGGCCGGGTGGTATTACGCGGGCGAGTCGATCGCCATACGCGAGCATTCGTCGCTGATGGCCGATGGCCCGCCCATCTATCCGTTCAAGGCGTTCATTCCCATTGCGGGGGCATTCCTGCTGTTGCAAGGGCTCGCGGAAATCGCCCGTTGCGCCCTGTGCCTGCGACAGGGCAAGTGGCCATCGCGCGAAGAAGATGTGGAGGAAGTCGACGTCGACAAGCTCAAGGAATTGGTGCAGGTCAAGGATGAGGATATTGCCGAGCTGGACCGATACGTTGTAGATGAGGAGAAGGCCAAATGAGAATCCACAAGGCACTGTGGTTTGGCCTGAGCTGCATAGGCATCGTTCTTGCGCTGATCGGTTTTCTGACACCCTGGTCGGACATCACCACCGGACACCTGGGGCTGCTGATGCTGGCCCTTATCGTGGTGGCCATCATGCTGGGCTTTCCCACGGCGTTCACCCTGATGGGCATGGGCGTCATCTTTACCTTCCTGGCCTATTTCCTGCAGAACCCCGACGCGCAATTGTCGTTGCGGCAGACCCTGGACCTGATGGTGCAGCGAACCTACGCCACCATGACCAACGACGCGCTGATCTCGGTGCCGTTGTTCGTGTTCATGGGCTACCTGGTCGAGCGCGGCAACCTGATCGAAAAACTGTTCCGCTCCATGCATCTGGCCCTGGCCCGGCTGCCCGGCGCGCTGGCGGTGGCCACGCTGGCCACCTGCGCCATCTTCGCGACAGCAACCGGTATCGTCGGCGCAGTGGTCACCTTGATGGGGCTGCTGGCCATGCCGGCCATGCTGAAGGCGGGTTACAGCGTGCGCCTGACGGCGGGGTCGATTACCGCGGGTGGCTGTCTGGGCATCCTGTTGCCGCCATCCGTGATGCTGATCGTGTACGGGGCCACGACGGGCGTATCGGTCGTGCAGTTGTACGCAGGCGCGTTCTTTCCCGGCCTGATGCTGACCGCCCTGTACGTGGGCTATGTGATGGTGGTGGCAAAGTTGCGGCCCGACATGGCGCCGCCACTTACGGCAGAAGAGCGGCGCCTGCCCCTGCCCGCCGACGCGGACACCCTGACGCGCCAGGGCTATACGCACGCCGTGACAGGCATGCTGGCGGCCATGTTCAAGGGGCGGCGCAACAGTTCGGTGTCGTTCGCCTTCCTGAGCCGCAATATGGCGGCAGCATTGTTGCCGCTGCTGGCATTCGCGGTGCTGACGGGCAGCGTATACCACGTCGTCACCAAGCCCCCGGTCGTGTACGAGATTCCTGACGAACTGCGGCTGGGCAGCGGTCAGGATTATGACTACGGGCTTGCCGAGCCCCCCATAGAGGGCGGCTCGCTGGCCGAACCGCCGGCCGATGGGGGCCTGAGCGAGCCGCCGGGCACCCCGTCCGCCGATGGCGCAGGCGCCGCTGCCCCGGACACGCCCCAGGCGGATGAAGGCCCCGCACGCCTGCCGGCGCCGGCCGGATACTGGATTTTCTTTGGCGTATGCCTGGCTTTGCTGGCGCTGTTCTACGCGCTGCTGACATGGGTGCGGCTGGAAGTCTTCAAGATGCTGCTGGGCTCGTTCTTTCCCCTTAGCATGCTGATCGCCGCCGTGCTGGGCACTATCACCTTTGGGCTGGCGACGCCCAGCGAGGCGGCCGCGATGGGCGCGATGGGCGGCGCGCTGCTGGCGCTGGCATACCGGCGCCTGAACATGCCGATGCTGAAAGAGTCGGTGTATCTGACCGCCAAGACATCCGCCATGGTGTGCTGGCTGTTCGTGGGGTCGTCGATCTTCTCGGCGGCCTTTGCCTTGCTGGGCGGACAGCGCCTGATCGAGGAATGGGTGCTGTCGATGGGCCTGACGCCCGTCGAGTTCATGCTGCTGGCCCAGATCATCATCTTCCTGCTGGGATGGCCCCTGGAATGGACGGAGATCATTGTTATCTTCATGCCGATTTTCGTGCCGCTGCTCGTCAGCTTCGATATCGACCCGCTGTTCTTCGGCCTGCTGGTGGCGCTGAACCTGCAAACCGCCTTCCTGTCGCCGCCCGTGGCCATGTCGGCGTTCTATTTGAAGGGTGTGTCGCCGCCGCACGTGACACTGAACCAGATCTTCCTGGGGATGATGCCCTTCATGGCCATACAGGTGGTTGCGATCTTCCTGTTGTACATGTTTCCGGGCATCGGCATGTGGTTGCCCACTGTGCTCTACCGTTGATTCACCGTCATTTGAAGGACGCTGCATATGCTGCAAACCGTGGAAGTTGCGTATGGCCCCCAGACTGCCGTGGTCTGGCTCAACCGGCCGGAGGTGCGCAACGCGCTGGATGCGCGGATGATCGCCGAGCTGACCGACGTGTTCGCGACGCTGGAACAGGACGCCGAAGTGCGCGCCATTGTGCTGGCCGCACGCGGCAAGGCCTTTTGCGCGGGCGCGGACCTGAACGCGATGCGCCAGAGCGCACAGGCGAGCCAGGACGAGAACCGCGCCGACGCCATGGGCCTGGCCAACTTGCTGCACAGCATCTACACGTGCTCCAAACCCACCATCGCGCGTGTCCACGGGCCCTGCATGGCTGGCGGCATGGGGCTGGTTACCGCGTGCGATATTGCCGTGGCCGGCCGCGAGGCGCGATTTGCGCTGACCGAGACACGGCTGGGCCTGATACCGGCAATGATCTCGCCCTATGTATTGCGCGCGATCGGCGCGCGCGCGGCCAGCCGCTGGTTCCTGACCGCCGAGACCTTCGATGCCGCCGAAGCGTGGCGCCTGGGCCTGGTGCAGGAACTATGCGAGACAGACGAACTGGACTCGCACATCAATGCCCTGCTGGGGGCCTTCATGTTCGCTTCGCCGCACGCCGTGGCGCAGTGCAAGCGGTTGATTCGCGACCTGGCTGGCCGCGCTATCGACGCCGACGCAATAGGCGACACGGCCGCCCGGCTGGCGGCGCAGCGCGCCAGCGACGATGGCCGCGAAGGCATTGCGGCATTTCTGGAAAAGCGCCGGCCGCGCTGGGCTCCGCCCGAAGCGTCGTAATGACGCCGAGCCGCGCCGAGCGGCAAACCGGTAAGGTCAATGGTGGTGTTCGTCGATCACCAGGTGCGCCATGCCCGGCTCGGTGGCCAGGCCCACCTTCTTGCCGATGGGCAGCGTGGCCTTTGTGTCGATGTGGCCGTAGGGCAAGCCGGTGACGACCGGAACCTTGACGGTGCGCCGCAGCCACTTCAGGACTTCCGGCATGTCGTACCCCGCGTCATGGGGCGCCAGCCTGTAATTGCTGAAATGCCCCAGCACGATGGCCTTCTGGCGCTGCAGGATGCCCGCCTGCCACAACTGCGCCAGCATGCGCTCGACCCGGTAGGGATGTTCGGCCACGTCTTCCAGGAACAGGATGCCGCCGCGTATCCTGGGCAGGTACGGCGTGCCCACCAGCGACACCAGCGTGGCCAGGTTGCCGCCCCACAGGATGCCCCGGCAATCGACCGGATCGGCGTCGGGCGTTTCGAAGCTGAGAATCTCGAGTTCGCCGCGCATGAGTTCGCCAAACAAGGCCGGCGTCAGGTCGTCGACCCGAGTGCCGCCGAAATCGGCCACGGCCGTGGCGCCGGTATAACTGACGGCCCCGGTTTGCGCCAGCAGCGCGAGGTTGAACGCCGTGAAATCGCTCATGCCCACGAAGCGCTTGCCGCTGTCGGCCATGGCGCGCCAATCGATGTCGGGCAGCAGCCGGCTCAGCCCATAGCCGCCGCGCGTGGCCATCACAATGGGATGCTTCTGGCGGATGGCGCGCGCCAGGCCAGCCAGGCGTTGCTTGTCGGTGCCGGCAAAGCGCTGGTGCACCGCCAGCGCGGCGCGGTCCACAGTGGTCTTGAAACCCTGTTGCGCGAGTCGCTGGCAGGCCCGCTGCAATGCGGCCGGATCGCCCACCGCCGACGATGGCGAGATAAGGTAAATGCCACCGGCCGGCGCCTGGTGGTGCTCGCAGCCGTCGGTGCAGGCGTGGTCATGATGCCCGTGAGGCGGGTGTTGGGCGGTACTCATGCAGTGGATTCCTTGGCGCGGCGTTCGCGAAAGAACCGGCGCAGCAGGTCGCCGCAAGGTTCAGCCAGGACGCCGCCGGTGATTGTGGTGTGGTGGTTCAACCGCTGGATAGCGGCAACATCGAGAACGCTGCCGCAGGCGCCGGTCTTGGGATCGGATGCGCCGTAGGCCACGCGCGCCAGCCGCGCGTGCAGCATGGCCCCGATGCACATGACGCACGGTTCGAGCGTGACATACAGCGTCAGGCCGGGCAGCCGGTAATTGCCCATATGCGTCGCGGCCGCGCGCAGGGCCACGATTTCGGCGTGGGCCGTGGGATCGCTATCGGTGATGGTGCGGTTGTAGCCGACCCCCAGCACCCTGCCCTGCGGATCGGCCACGACGGCCCCCACCGGCACCTCGCCGGCCTGCCATGCGGCCTGGGCCTGTTCGAGGGCCAGGGCCATCATGTCGGTGTCCAGGGAAGATGCGGCGCCTGTCGCCCCTGCGGGCTCAGCCACGGTACACCCGCGACTTCAGCGCGATGCGGCCGGCCAGGCTGACCACCGCTTCTTCCAGCCACTGATACAGTTCCGCTTGTTCGTCGTAGCGGGCCTGGTTCAGGTTCGAGACCCGCCCTTCCTCGATAAAACCCCATGCGCGGCTGCGCTTGTCGCGGTGCTTGGGATCCCACACGCCGAAGGCGAACCCGCCGGCGCGGCGTATCAGCGAAAAGCATGGAATATCGGTATAGCCATCGCCCACGAACACCATCTGGTCGAACGGCACGCGCAGGCGGTCTTCGGGCACCTTGCGGTTGACCTCAAAGGGTTTGTTGCGAAATTCGCGGCCAATGATGCCTTTCTGAATGTGGAACAAGTAGCGGGTCTTGTCGGTAAAGCTGACCAGGCGGCGGGGAAACACAATGCCCTGGTCCGGGCCATACACGAATTCCGATGCCCAGATCTCGGTAAATTCATGCGCAATGGGCGTGGCGCGCACGACATCGCCAATACCGCTGGAAATCAGGTAGAACTCGAGCTGCACTTGCGGATGTTCGGCGCGCACGGCCGCGCGCAGCCGCTGGAACAAGGTGTCGACCCCATCGTGCAGAGGCAGGCGGGCGCCCCAGTCGGCCAGCCTCTGCCGGGTGATGAGCCCGTTGGCGCCGCTGCGCGAGAGCTCGATCATCTGATACAGGTAGGCGGGCACCGGGTCCCAGTCTTGGTCGGAAAGCAGCGGCCCCACCTTGTCTTTCCAGAAGGCGGCCGTATCCACCCCAAGGCTGTCGAGGAAGCCGGACGTGCTGTCGGGAGCCAGCGTGTCGTCGAAGTCGAAAATCAGGGCAATGACGTCGGACATGAAAGCGGCGCAAAGTCGGCAATAGCCGACATTTTGCCTGATTGCGGCCCCGGGCGTGGCCGGGAACCGCAATCAGCACGCCGCGTTAACGCGCCGGCACGGGCGTGACGGGCGCCGGCGGCGGCGCGACAGTGCCCGGCGCGGCGCCCGGCGACACGGGAGCCGGCATGGGGGCCCCAGGCGCCGTGGCCGGCGGCAAGGGCGTTGCCGGAGCCGGCGTTGTCGTGCCAGGGATACCCGCGCCCGGCGTGACGACGCCCGGCGTACCGACGCCCGGCGTAACGACGCCCGGCGTGCTGGCGCCAGACGGCTGGGCGGGAACCTGGATCACCGTCTCGCGCAGCACCCCGCCGCTTTCCACGCTGCCTCTGACGCTGCTGGGCGAGGCCATCTGGCGCAGGCAATCTTCACGCTGGGTTGCTGGCAAGTTGTTGCAGCGCGCCGTGGCGTTGGCATCGAAGTTGGCGGACTGGTTGTTGTCCAACCGGTTGCGCGCGGCCTCTTCGCGGGCCGCTCCGGCCTCGCGCAGGCAGGTGGCGCGATCCTGGTGAGTCTGCCCCGTGTTGCACCGCTGTACATCGAGTTCATACTGGGACTGGATGGAGCCGGACGCCGCCGCGCCGGCTGCCAGGGCTGCTGGCGCACCGGCCAGGCCCGCTGCGCCCAGGGCCAGGGCGCAATACAGTTGCTGCATACGTCGCATGTTCATCTTTCGCTCCTTTTGCTGCGCCGCGCCAGGGCGCGGCCGTGCATTTAAGGTAAGGGAAAGCGCGTGCCCAAGCGGAATGCAGATGTTACAGATCCGTCCGCCCGTAACGTTCGCGGGGCGGCGCATCGGCGGGGTAGGCTTCGCCCCGTTTGCGGCGGCCGCGATAAATGGCGGCGCGCATCAGCAGCATGGCCGTGACCGGCGAGGACACGAACAGCAACAGTGTGATCAGGATTTCGTGCACCACGGGCCGGTGTTCAGTAGCGGAGAACACCAGCATCGAGGCCGCCAGTACGCACCCCGCGCCCATGGTGTTGCCCAGCGTGGGCGCGTGGATCCGGCAGAAAAAATTGTCAAAGCGCAGCAGGCCCAGCGAACCGACCAGCGCCAGCAAGCCGCCGGCCACCAAGAGGATCGCGGCAGGAATGCCCGCCCACAGGGGGATATCGGCGCTCATGGCTCGATGACCTCGCCGCGCAGCAGGAACTTGGCCATCGCCGTGGCGCCCACGAAGCCGAACAGGGCAATCAGCAGAGCCACGTCAAAGTACACGGCTGTGCCCGACCGGATGCCGAAGGTCAGGATGCCCAGCATGCCATTGACGTAAAAGGCGTCCAGGCCCAGCACGCGGTCTTGCGCCGTAGGGCCGCGCACCATGCGGACCGTGGCGCAAGCCATGCCCAGTACGAAGCACAGCAGCGCGAAGGAAGCTGCCCAGTACAGCACGGTGTTCATTCGAAGATCTCCTTCAGGGTCCGCTCGTAGCGCTGCTTGATCAGGTCGATCCAGGCCTGCTCGTTTTCGAGGTCGAGCACGTGCAGCGTCAGCGTGTTGTCGGACACATCCACCCACACGGTGCCGGGCGTGTAGGTGACGATGCACCCGAGCAGCGCCTGCGCGTGCGGATCGCGCAGGTCGAGCGGTATATGGACATAGCCCGGGTTGAATTCACGACGGTGGTCGATGATGAGCCGGCCCACGGCAATGTTGGACTTGGCAATATCGACCGCCACCCGCCACAGCAGGCCCGGAAACAGCCACAGGCGGTGCGGGCGGCTGCGCAGCGGCCGCAGCCGCGTGGACGCGTATCCCAGCCATAGCGCCAGCGCCGCGCCCAACGCGATCTGCCCAGCCGACAGAGACTGATTGAGCACCAGCCAGAGCGCCAGCAGCACCAGCGGCAACAGAAACCAGTACAGGCGCCGCATCACTTGCCCTCCAGGCTGCGCACCGTGTCGGCCGACAGCACGGCATCGATGTACTGCGCCGGCTGGTCGAGCGAACGCGCCGCCTCATCCAGGTAGGCCGAGACGGGCCCGGCCCCCGCGGCCAGCGCCACGCACAGCAGGATCAGCACCGCCACGGGGCCTGCCTCGATCACGCGCAGCCGCGGCGTGGTGCGCTCGTCGGCGCTCCAGAACACGCGCATGCCGGCGCGGCCGAATGCCACGATGCCGGCCAGGCCGGACGCCAGCACCGCCGCCACGAGAATCCAGGCATCGGCGGGTTGGGCCGACTCGTTGGCCGCGGTTACCGCAGCCGACAGCAACGAGAACTTGGCCACGAAGCCGGACAGCGGCGGCAGCCCCGTCACGAGCAAGGCGCAGGACACGAACGCCAGGCCCAGGAAGGCCATGGCGGCCGGGATCGCCACGCCCACCACGTCGTCGGACCGGTTGGGCGTCTCGGGATCGTCCAGGTCGAACATGTCCATGGTGACGGCGAGGACGTTGGCGCCGAAGGTGCGGGTGCGCTCGACGAGCTCGACCAACAGGAAAAAGGCCCCGGTGGTCAGCACCGAGCTCAGCAGGTAGAACAGCGCGGGCCCCGTCAGGGTGACGCCCGGCATGCCCAGCGCGGTCAGCAGCGTGCCGGCCGATATGATGACGCAGTAGCTCACCATCTGTTCGAGCTGCTGCGTGGCCAGCAGGCCTATCGCCCCGAACACCAGGGTGGCCAGGCCCGCGGCGAACATCCATTCGAGGCTGAAGGCCGCCGGCGCGCCGGTGGGCAGCAGCAGCGAACCGATGCGCAGCAACGCATAGATGCCGACTTTGGTCATGATGGAAAACACCGCCGCCACCGGCGCGCTGGCCGAACCGTAGCCGCGCACGAGCCACAGGTTGAGCGGCCATGCGCCCGCCTTCACCAGGAACGCCAGGCCCAGCACCGCGGCGCCTGCTTCGAACAGCAGGCGCTCGCTGCCGTCCAGCGTGCCCGCGCGCACCGCCAGGTCGGCCATGTTCAGGGTGCCGGTCACGCCGTAGATCAGGGCGATGCTGATCAGCAGCAGGAACGATGCCACCAGGTTCACGACAATGTAATGCAGCCCCGCGCTGACCCGCGCCACGCCGGAGCCGTGCAGCAGCAAGCCATAGGACGCCGCCAGCAGCACTTCGAAGAATACGAAGAGGTTGAACAGATCGCCGGTGAGGAAGGCTCCGTTCAGTCCCATCAGCAAGAACTGGAACAACGGATGGAAATGCACGCCCAGGCGGTCCCAGCGCGCCAGCGAGTAAATGAGCGCCATCAACCCCAGTACGGCATTGAGCGCGAGCATGATCGCAGCCAGGCGGTCGACCACCAGCACGATGCCGAACGGCGCGGGCCAGTCACCCGGCAGGTACACGCCGATTTCATTGGGCCAATAACCCCAGGCCCCGGCCGCGAGGGCCAGCAGCACCACCGCGGCGGCCAGCTGGGCCAGACTCGAAACCACGGCGATCGCGGCGCGCGCATTGCGGCTCGTGTCGGCCAGCAGCAGCATGGCTGCGCCGGCCACCAGCGGCACCGCAATGGGATAGATGGGAGCGTGTTGCAGCAGGTCGATCAAGATTCCGACTCCCTGCCATCAACATGGTCGGTGCCGGTGAGGCCGCGGGATGCAAGCAGCACGACCAGGAACAGCGCCGTCGTGGCAAAGCCGATGACAATGGCGGTGAGCACCAGCGCCTGGGGCAGCGGATCGGCCAGTGTGGAGGGATCGACAGCCCCGGTGGTTTCCAGCACGGGAGGCCGCCCCACCATCAGCCGGCCCATTCCGAAAATGAACAGGTTCACGGCATAGGAAACCAGCGTCAGGCCCATGATGACCTGAAATGTGCGCGGGCGCAGGATCAGCCACACGCCCGACCCTGCCATCACGCCTATCGCCGCCGCGTAAATGAGTTCCATCAGGCAGCGCTCCCCGATTCGATTGCCGCCTGGGCCTCGGCGGCTGCCTTGCGTTGCGCGCGCAGCGATTGGTGCGCCAGCGCGACCAAGATCAATAACGTGCCGCCCACAACCAGCATATAAACCCCAATATCGAACAACAGCACAGTTGAAACATGAATATGGCCAAGCAGCGGCACGGCCAGGTCCCAGGCCAGCGCCGACAGGAATGGACGAGACGCCAGTCCGGCGGCCAGCGCCGTCAGGCCGGCGCACAACAGCCCCAGCGCGATCCAGTGTTGCGGATTGAGGCGGCTGCGCGATTCCACCCAATACACGCCGCCCACCATGTATTGCAACAGAACGGCGGTTGCCATTACCAGGCCCCCCACGAACCCGCCGCCCGGCTGGTTATGGCCGCGCAGCAGCAGGTACGCCGACGCCATTGCCGCAATGGGCAGCAACAGGCGCACCAGCACAGCGGGCAGCGCGAGCGCGCCCGCAGGCAGCACCGCGTGAATATCGGGCGCGGCCGTGGGAGCGCTGGCCGGGTCTTGCTGCTGGTGCGGCAGGCCGGCGCTTTCGGGAGCCGGCCGGAAGCGGCGCAGCAGCGCATAGACCGTCAGGGCAACAATGCCCACCACGGTGATCTCGCCCAGCGTATCAAAGCCGCGGAAGTCGACCAGGATCACGTTTACCACATTGGTGCCGCCCCCTTCGGACAGCGCCTTGTCGACAAAGAACTCGGAGATTGTCTGTTGCGGACCGCGGGTCAGGACGGCATAGGCAAGCGCCGCCACCGACGTGCCCGCTACGGCAGCAATCACGAGATCGCGTGTGCGGCGCAATTGGGCGCGCGTTTCGTGGCGTTCGCCGTCCAGCCCGCCTTCGATACGGCGCGGCAGCCAGCGCAGGCCCGACAACAGCAGCACAACGGTCACCACTTCGACGGCCAGCTGCGTGAGCGCCAGGTCGGGCGCCGAGAACCAGACGAAGGTCATGCAGGTGGCCAGGCCTGCGCCCCCGGCAAGAATCAGGGCGGCAAGGCGGTGATACTTGGCCTGGAACGCTGTCCCTATTGCGCAAATGCCGCCCACGATCCAGAGCACGGCAAAGGCGGGGTCCAACGGCGTAAGGCCGGCGGGCGCGTCGTTCCAGTCGCCTGTGTGCAACGGCAGCCATGCCACCAGCAAGGCGCCCAGTACGATCAACAGCATCTGCACCTGCAGGCGGGGCGACGCCAACCGGGCCAGCAGCCAGCTGGCGGCCACGCTGGAATAGTCAAGCAGGAATTCGAACGAACGCCGGCCGTCGAAGCGGTAGATGAATGGCACACGGCCCGGATACTTGCGCTGGCGCGCGCGCAACGCCAGGTACAGCGCCACGCCGGCAACCATGGCGACGAAGCTCATCATCAAAGGCAGGTTCAGGCCGTGCCATACCGACAGGCTGTAGGCCGGCATGTCCGGGCCGAGCACGCTGCCCGCGGCCGTGTGCAGGAACGGGCCCACCGTCAGCCCCGGAATAATGCCCACCACCAGGCAGCACAGCACCAGCAGGCCGCTGGGCACCAGCATCCACCGCGGCGGCTCATGGGGCGCGCGCGGCAGGTCGTGCGCCGGCGGGCCGAAGAATACCTGCAGGATGAACCGCAGCGAGTACGCCACGCTGAACGCGCTGGCCAGCACGGCCATGGCCGGCAACCCATACTGCACAACCGAATCGCCGCTGACGAACGTGGTCTCGGCAAAGAACATCTCTTTGGAGATGAAGCCGTTGAGCAGCGGAACGCCGGCCATGGCAGCAGCCGCCACCATGGCCAGCGTGGCGGTAATGGGCATGGCGCGCCGCAGGCCGCTGAGCCGGGAAAGGTCGCGCGTGCCGGTTTCGTGGTCGACGATGCCGGCCGCCATGAACAGCGACGCCTTGAACGTGGCGTGATTGACCATGTGGAATATGGCGGCCACCAGCCCCAGCGGGCTGTTCATGCCCAGCAGCAAGGTGATCAGTCCAAGATGGCTGATGGTGGAATACGCCAGCACGCCTTTCATGTCCTGCTGGAAAATCGCCGCGTAGGCGCCCAGCACCAGCGAACACAGCCCTGCTCCTCCGATGATCCAGAACCATTCGTCGGTGCCGGCCAGCACCGGCCAGAAGCGGGCCAGCAAAAAGACCCCGGCCTTCACCATGGTGGCTGAATGCAGATACGCCGACACCGGGGTGGGCGCCGCCATGGCGTTGGGCAGCCAGAACTGGAACGGGAACTGGGCGCTCTTGGTCAGCGCCCCGAGAGCGACCAGGATGATTACGGCCGGATACCAGGGGTCGTTGCGAACCAGCTCGCCAGAAGCCAGCACCTGGTCGAGGTCGTAGCTGCCCACGATATGGCCCAGGATGAGCACCCCTGCCAGCAAGCACAGGCCGCCCGCCCCCGTGACCGTCAATGCCATGCGGGCGCCCCGCTTGGCGTCGAGCCGGTGATGCCAGTAAGCGATCAGCATGAACGAGGCCAGGCTGGTCATTTCCCAGAACAGCACGAGTTGTATCAGATTGCCCGACAGCACCACCCCGAGCATGGCCGCCATGAACGCCTGGAAAAACGAGAAAAAGCGCGGCACCGGATCTTCGGGCGACATGTAATACCGCGCATACAGCACGACCAGCGCCCCCATGGCCGACACGATCAGCGCGAACAGCCATGCAAACCCGTCCATGCGCAGCGTGAACTGCAGGCCCAGCGCGGGCGCCCATTCCAGATCGGCGCGGACGATGCCGCCATCGGCGACGTGCGGATACTGGAAGGCCACCAGCAAGGTACAGGCAAGCGCGATCAGGCCGGCCAGCCACGCTTCGGCATTGCGGGCATTGGAAGGCAGCAGCGCGGCGCATAGGCTGCCGATAAACGGCAGAGCGAGGATAAGAATCAGCGACATGTCGTTCCGGGAAGACCATCGGCGTCGCTCGCGGGCAAGAGCGGCGCCAATGGCCGGGCTGGCATTATTCGGAGACCCTGGCATGGCACGCCATTGCGGCGCCGCGGCCGCGACGCCTGCGCGTCAACGAAGCCGGCCGGGAATCCCCCCCGAAAAATATCAGATTCTAGTAAGGTTCGCACGGTGCAATAAAACCCCTTTTTACCGGCCAGTTGGCCAGCAAGCCCAGACGGAGACGTAAGTTGAAGAAGAAAACCGCCATCAAAACAGCAATTATCACCGCAGCAGCCGCGTGCTTCCTGGGAGGCGGCGCTGCCCATGCGCAAGCTTACCCCGAGCGCCCCGTGCGCCTGCTGGTGCCGTTTGCGGCCGGGGGCACCACCGACCTTGTGGCGCGCATCGTGGCCGATGGCCTGGGCCGTGAGCTGGGCCAGCCGGTGGTAGTAGAAAACCGCGGCGGAGGCGGCGGATCCATCGGCGCCGAAGCCCTGACCAACGCCGCGCCCGACGGTTACACGATAGGCGTGGCCACCGTCAGCACCATGGCGACCAACCCGGCCACCAATGCGCAGACGCCCTACGATCCGCTGAAGGACTTCGTGCCCATCATCAACCTGGTCAATGTGCCCAACGTATTGAGCGTCAACCCCAAGACGCCGGCCGGCAACCTGCAGGAGTTCATTGCGCTGCTCAAGGAGAACCCCGGCAAGTACAGTTACGCCTCGGCCGGCACAGGCAGTATTTCGCACCTGGATGGCGAGCTGTTCAAATCGTTGACCGGCACCGACATGATCCACGTGCCCTACCGGGGATCGGGTCCGGCCCTGAACGACACCCTGGCCGGGCAGGTAAGCGCGCAATTCGACAACCTGCCCTCTTCTATTGCGCACATCCAGGCGGGCAAGCTGCGCGCCCTGGCGGTGGCGTCCACGGCTCGCGTCGCCGGGCTGCCCGACGTGCCGACCTTTGCGGAAGCGGGCCTGCCCGCCATGGACAACATGGCCTGGTATGGCCTGGTGGCCCCGGCCGGCGTGTCGCCCGCCATCGTGGCTCGCGTGCACGACGCGGCCGCCAAGGCGTTGCAGGACCCGGCCATCCGCCAGCGCCTGCAAGACCGCGGCGCACTGGTCGACGGCGGCACGCCCGAGCAGTATGCGGCGCTGATCAAGCGCGAGCTTGAGCTGCGCAAGCGCATCGCCAACGAGCAGAACATCAAGCTGAACTGACGCGCCGCGCAGGCGCGCGGGTGGGTGTCTGACACCTTCGGAGTCAGACACCGCAGTACGTTGCCGCGCGTCGGACGCCGCAGTACCGTTGCCGAAACCGGTGTCTGACTCCGAAGGTGTCAGACACCGCCATACCGATGTTTGAACCGTCCTCGAAGGTGTCAGACACCGCCGTACCGACGCTTGCTCCGAAGGTGTCAGACACCGCCGTACCGATGCTTGAACCGTCCTACGCGGGAACAGACCGGATGCCCACGCCCATGTCCTGCCAGGCTTGGGGGTGGCAGGTAAAAAGCAGCACCTGGTGGCGCGATGCCGCGTCGTAGAGCGCGCGTTTCATCAATTCGCGGCGCTTTTCGTCCGCGTGCACCAGGGTGTCGTCCAGCACCAGCAAGGTAGGACGCCCGGCCTGCTGCAGCAGGTCGGCATATGCCAGGCGCGCCAGCACCCCCAGCTGTTCGCGCGTGCCGAAACTTAACGCATCGAGCGCATCTTCGCCGCCCCCGCGGGCCAGCGCCGCGGGCGTCAGCGTCTCATCCAGGCGCGATTGCGCACCGGGAAACAGCAGACCCACATAGTGCTGCAGCCGCCGCGCCAGCGGATCCAGAAGCCGCTGCGTGGCCGCCGCCCGCCCTTCTGCGAGCAAGCGCCAGAGCAGGTCCAGGGCCTGTGCGCGCGCGGCAAACTCGTCGCGACGCCTGGCCAAGCGCTGGGCATCGGCCTGCGCCTGCAGCAGCTGTTCGCCCAGCCCCTGGGCCTGCGCCTGCTCAAGCTTGCCCTGCAGCTGCAGCAGTTCGGCATGGCGACGCTCTTGTTCGGCGCGCGCCAGCACTGCCGACTGTTCGTAGCGTTGCACATCTTGCTGGATCAGTTCGGGCTGGTGCGCCTGCAGGGCGGCCTGCGCCTCGTGCACGCGACGCGCCAGCGTGTCCCGCCCCGCTCGCACTTCGACCAGCCTGGCGCTGCGCTGGTCACGCTGCTCGGCCCGCGTGGCGCTGTGGAACTCGCGCTGCTGCGCCATCCATTGGTCGTGCAGCACCTGTGCGCGCGCTCGCAGGGTATCCAGATAGGTGCGCGCATGCACCACGCCTTGCGCGGCCTGGTCGGCCTCGCCGGTTGCGTCACGCTGGGCCTGCTGCGCCTGCGCCAGATCCGCGACGGGCTGGCGGGGTTCGGGCAGGCGCTCGCGCAAGCCCTGCAGCTGCGCGCGCCGCTCCTGGGCTTGCGCACGGGCGGCATGCAGAGCGTCTGTGCCGTCCGGCGCCTGGATGCGCAGGTATTTGTCCGCCAGATCGAGATCGCGGCGTGCCTGCTCGTAGGCCGCGGCGCGCGATTCGGCAGCAGCAAGGTCGTCGGCCTGCAGGCGTGCGAGCAAGGCGCCGCGCTCGCCCAACGCCGTCTGCAACGCGGCCTGCACCGCAGGCAGGTCGCGCCCGCCCGGCTCGATGCGCAATGTACCGACGCCGGGGATGCGCAGCGCAACGGCCTCGACCAGCAGCGTGTCGCCGACTCCGGCCAGGGCGGCGCCGTCCAGATCGATTTGCTGGCCGCCTTGCAGGTCGTACTGCAGTCGCGTCGCGCCGGCGCGCTGCTGCGTCTGCAACTGGACAATGCGCTGTTCCAGTTCGCGCAACGCGCGCAAGGCCTGCATATCGATAGCCAGGCTTGCCACGGTGCGCTGCAACTGCTGTCGCTGCTCCTGGATCTGCGCGGCCTGCGCAATGGCGTCATCCAGCCTGCGCAGGTCGTCATCGAGCCGGCTCAGTTGCGCGTCGCAATCCTGCCGTTGCGCCGCCTGGTGCGCCGCGGCAACTTGCGCCTGGCACTGCGCCAGGCGCTCGCCGGCCTGCTGCTGCAATTGCTGGGCGCGCTCGAGCGCCGCGCCGGCCGGCTCGATTTCGGCGGCTGCCGCCTCGGCCTTGGCCTGCAGCTCGCGCAGCACCTCGCCGTCGCGCTGGTCGCGCTGGACCTGGTCGTGCAGCAGCGACAGCGTGTCGTCGGCTTGCGCGAGCTCGCGCTGCAAACCGGCCAGCGCCTCGCGCTCGCGGCTGATCTCGGCAAGCCGTGCGCGCGCCTGCGCGGCCCGCTGCTCGAGCTCGAGCCATGGCTGTTCTTGCTGTGCCTTGTCGTAGTCGCGCCGCAGTTCGGCAAGCCGGTCGACATCGGCGTCCAGCGCGCCCTTGGCGGCAGCGAGCGCCTCGGCTTTCTGCATCGCCTGCAGGAAGGCGTCTTCTGCGTCGCGATAAGCCCCCTTGGGCCGGCCGCTGCGCGCGTCGCGCAACGCGGCGCGTTCGGCTTCGACGCGCTCGTACAGGTAATCGCCGTCGGCGCCGGCAAGCTCGCCTGTCAGTCGCGTCAGGGCGTCGCGCAAATGCGCCTGCGCATGCGCGGCCGGCTCGGCCAGGTTCTGCCCTTCGCCTTGCGCGATCCACAGCAAGCCCGGTATGCCGCCATGTTCGGGGCGACTGCTCCCCTTGGCCGGAAATTCGAACCCCAGCAGGCTGGCCAGCGCGGTTTCGGCGGCCTCGCCTTCGTGGCGCTCGGCGCCGCCGTCGACCAGCAGCTCGCAGCGCGCGCGGCTGAGAAACGATTTGCGCAGCAGGTAGCGACGGCCGGCGTGCTCGAAATCGATCTCGATGGACGGCCGGGCGCCCTGCATGCCCCACGGAGCCAGGTCGGCCACCTTGGTGGTCTTGTAGCGTTCCAGAAACGCCGCCCGGATCGCCGCCACGAACGTGCTCTTGCCCGCCTCGTTGGGGCCGGCAATGACGTTCAGCCCGTCGGCCAGATCGTCCAGCGCCGCGCCGCTGCGAAATCTGCGGAACTCTTCAATGGCTATGCGGCGCAGTTTCATGGCGTCTGCTCCCGCTCGCGCTGGAACTGCACCAGCAGGCGCAGCGCCTGCCGGGCCGGCGCAGCCTGCGTGGGGTCATCCTGCAACGCCTGCAATTGCGCCGCGACTTCGGCCACGTAGCCGCTCGCACCCAGCGCGGCCAGATCCTGCATGTGGGGCGTCAGGGATACCTGCTCGGCGTCCAGCAGCAAGGCCCGCGCACGGGCCGTGGCGCGCGCAATGGCGTCCTGCAGTGCATCCCAGGCGTCCAGAGGCAGCTGGCCGGACAGTTCCACGCGCAGCACATCGTCCGGGCCCACGGCCTGCAGCCGGTGCGCGAGCGCTTCGGCGTCCGACGGCAACACCAGCGATTCGGCCCATTGCTGCCAGCGATACCGGGCCACCGGCAACTGCTCGACCACGGGCACTGCGCCGGGCCCGGGTATGCGCACGTCCAGCACGCAGCCGGAGGCATTGGCCCGGAACCGGTCGGGCTCCGGCGTGCCCGAATACCAGGTTCGCGCATCGATCTGCAGACATCCGTGCCAATCGCCCAGGGCCAGGTAGTCCAGGCCAGCGCGGCTGGCCCGGTCGGCGGCGACCGGGTTGGCGGAATCCACGGCATCCGGCAGCCGGCCGGCGACGCTGCCGTGCGCAAGCCCCACCCGTATGCGCCCCGCCTCGGCGGCCAGCGTATCGAATACGGCGGTGGTGTCATCGTAGGTGTGGCGTTGCGTGAGCGGCGCGGCCAGCACGGCCAGGTTCAGGTCCGGGAAATCGACCAGGGCGGGCCGCAGGGGGATATGTACGTTGGGCCTGACGCAGCCCAGCTGACGCGCCCGCGTCCAGACACTGTCGGCGAGCGCCGCGTCGTGGTTCCCGGCAATCAGCACCCACGGACCGGAATACGCGTCCAGTGCGTCGAACAGCCTGCGGATGCTGCGGTCGGACACGGCCTGGGTATCGAACACGTCGCCGGCCACCAGCACCGCATCGACCCGCCGCTGGGCAGCCAATGCCGCAATGCGGCCAACTGCCTCGTAGCGGGCCTCGGCCAGCATGGCGGCATCATCGTTATCGAACTGGCCGTACTGCCGGCCGATCTGCCAGTCGGCGGTATGTAGAAGGTGGATCACGCGTCGTTACCCGGGTAGTGCCTGCGCCTGACGGCGGCCATGCGCGATTGTGGCACAAGGCCGGCGCAGATCGCGCCGGCCGGGGAAGTTGCGTGGCGGCGCGCTACGCCGCCGAACGCGCGCCCAGCGGTTCGCGGCCCGCCCGCAGGCGCGAGGCCCCGTAGCGCGACAGGTCGAGGTCGTCGGCGCGTATGGCGGGCTGGTGCCCGGTGACCAGGTCGGCCACCAGCTTGCCGGATCCGCAGGCCATGGTCCAGCCCAGCGTGCCATGCCCCGTATTGAGAAACAGGTTGGCATAGCGCGTGGGGCCCACGATGGGCGTGCTGTCGGGCGTCATGGGGCGCAGCCCGGTCCAGAATTCCGCCTGGGACACGTCGCCGCACCCGGGATACAGGTCGGTGACCACGCGTTCGAGCGTACGACGGCGTGCCGGCTTGAGGCTCAAGTCGAACCCTGCGAGCTCGGCCATGCCGCCGACGCGGATACGGTTGTCGAAACGAGTAATGGCCACTTTGTAGGTTTCATCCAGCACCGTGGACACCGGCGCGGCATCGGCCTGGGCCAGGGGCACCGTAAGGGAATATCCCTTGACCGGGTAGACCGGCAGATCCAGCCCCAGCGGCGCCAGAAAACCCCGGGTATAGCTGCCGAACGCCGCGACATAGCGGTCGGCCGACAGCAGTTCGCCATCCACCTGCACGCCCTGCACCTGAGCGCCGGCCGTTTGCAGGCCCTGCACTTGCTGGCCATGGCGGAACTCGACGCCCAGGTCGGCCGCCATCTGCGCGAGCCGGCGCGTGAACAGACGGCAGTCGCCGGTTTCGTCGTTGGGCAGACGCAAACCGCCCGCCAGCTTATGGGCGCTGCGGGCCAGGGCCGGCTCGGCTGTCTGCAGGCGTGCGCGGTCGAGCAGCTCGTAGGGCACGCCGCAGCGCTCGAGCACCTGGATGTCACGCTGCGCGGCGGCAAACTGGGCGGGGGTGCGGAACAGCTGCAGCGTGCCCAAAGCGCGTTGTTCGTACTGGATGCCGGTCTCGGTCCGCAGTTCGCGCAGGCAATCACGGCTGTATTCGGCCAGGCGCAGCATGCGCTCTTTATTGACGGCATAGCGGCTGGCGGAACAATTGGCCAGCATCGCCGCCATCCAGCGCCACTGGTACAGGGTGCCGTCGGGCCGTATGGCCAGCGGCGCGTCTTTCTGGAACAACCATTTCAGGGCCTTGAGCGGAATGCCCGGCGCCGCCCAGGGGGTGGAATAGCCGGGCGAGACCTGGCCGGCATTGGCGTAGCTGGTTTCGCTGGCGGCCTCGGGCTGGCGATCCAGCACCGTTACCCTGGCGCCGTGCCGCGCGAGGTAGTAAGCGGTTGTCACGCCGATGACGCCGGCGCCCAGGACGATGACATGCATAAGAAATTCCGTTTTAGACAGGCCACACTGATAAACAAATAGTCTAGGAGCGATGCGGCAGTGAAAAGCACTAAAATCGGCGGCCCCGATTCAATTTTTTACTGGCGGCATGGCCTTTAAGCGCCCTGCAAGAGTGAAATGCGCGAACTCGACCGTACCGACCTGAAAATTCTCGATATCCTGCAGCGCGACGGGCGGATGTCCATTACCGACCTGGCCGAGCGCGTCAACCTGTCGGCCACGCCATGTTCCGAGCGCGTCAAGCGCCTGGAACGCGAAGGCGTCATCTCGGGCTATTACGCTCGCGTCAATCCGGCGGCCCTGGGTCGCAATTTGCTGGTGTTCCTGGAAATCAAGCTGTCGGCCAAGTCGGGCGACATGTTCGACCGCGTCAAGCAGGAACTGCTTTACGTGCCCGAAGTCATGGAATGCCACCTGGTGTCGGGCGATTTCGACTATCTGGTAAAGGCCCGGCTGACCGAAATGAACGAATACCGGCGGCTGTTGGGCGAGATCCTGAAGCGCCTGCCGGCCTCGGCCGAGTCGCGCAGCTATGTCGTGATGGAAGAAATCAAGGAAACTCTGTTCCTGCCGACCTACAGCCACTGAGGATCGCGACATGCCCGCCCCTAAGCCTTACCGGAAACTCATTTCCATGACACGCCTGTCCCGATACTTTTTTCGCGGTCTGATTACCTTATTGCCGATCGCACTGACGATCTACGTTCTGTATATCCTGCTTTCCTGGACCGAACGTGTGGCCATGGCGCTGCTCAGCCCGTTCATCGGCAGTTTCTACATACCCGGCATGGGCCTGGGCCTGGGCATACTGGGCATCCTGCTGGTGGGGTACCTGGTCTCGAAGGAACGCGTGCAGCGTGTGTTCCTGCTGGTGGAAATGCCGTTCACCAACATACCGGTGGTCAAGAGCATCTATTCGTCGCTCAAGAGCTTTGCCGACTATTTCTCGCCCAGCGCCAAGACCGACACTCAGCACGTGGTGGTGTTGCGCATCCCCGGGCAGCCCCTGGAACTGGTCGGGCTGATTACACGCCGCGGCACGGCCGGGCTGCCGGAAGGTTTTTTACCGGGCGAGCGCGTGGCGGTGTATCTGCCCATGGGATACATGATCGGCGGCTACACGGTGTTCGTGCCCACCGAATGGGTCAACCCCATCGACATGTCGGTCGAAGAAGCCATGCGCGCCTCGCTGATCGCATGGATGGCGCGCGCCCCGGACGGGTCGGCAAGTGCGGCGCCCCAACCGGCCGCTCCCGCGGGCACGCCGACGCCTGCCGCCGCCCCGGCCGAACCCGCTGAACCCGCCGCGCCGGCCCCGGGGCCGGCCGCCTCGTCGGACGCGCCTCGCCCGTGACGGGTCGGCGCCGCAGTCAACCGGAACACTGAATAGGAACATTGCATGAAGTTCATGGCCAGGAATTCGCTGTTCGGTATCTTGCTGCGCTCGCCGTGGTGGATCAGCCTAGTGATCGCGACCGCGCTGGTGGTGGTTGCGGTGGCGGCAGTGCCGCCGGCGTACGCGGCATTTCCGGCATTCGGCGCCATTCCGTTCCTTGTGATCGCCGGGATCGCCGCCTGGAAGCAACGCGGCAAACCGTCGGCGGCGCGCGTCGAGCAGACCGCCGCGACCTTGGCCGCCCTGCCCTGGCCGGCCTTTGCCGACGTGCTCGAAGCCGCCCTGCGCCGCGACGGCTGCGAGGTCACCCGGCTGGACGGCAAGGCCGCCGATTTCGCGCTGACCCGCGCCGGCGGCGCCCGGGCGCTGCTTTCCGCGCGGCGCTGGAAGGCTGCGCACACGGGCGTCGAACCTCTGCAACGCCTGCACGCCGCACTGGCGGCCGCCGGCGCCGGGGAAGGCATTTACGTATCCCTGGGTACGCCATCGGCCCCCGCGCGGGAGTTCGCGGCACGGCACAGCATCCGCTTCATGGATGCCGAGTCGCTGGCGCGCCTGTTGCCGCGGGGGATACCGCAAGTTTCCGCTCAACGGTAGAATCTGGCGCCACACGGCGCCGCCATCAGCCCCCCACTGCGCCGGCAAGCGGAGCCGACGCATGCCCCACACCGACACGCCCCCCGACATCGCCGCGCGGCAAGGCATACGCATCGAGACTGCCCACGAGCGAGCCCTGCCTGCCGAACGCGACGCCGCGCTTGCCATGTTGCGCGCATGGGGCTTGCACCCGTACTTCGTGGCGCTGCCCGACGGGCCCTGCGCCGTGCAGTTCGAGCCCGCGCCCGCCCTGCTGAAACTGGCGCCGCAACGCGATACCACCGGCCTTTGCACGGCGCTGGGCCTGGACACGAATGGCAATGCCGACGACCTGGCGCGCGAAATCGTGCTGGCGATGCTGCTGGGACCTGAGCCGTTTCCGTTTCCCGGGGCGGCAGAAATGCGCAGCGCGGTGCGGATACGCCAGCATATTGTCCAGGCCGCCCGCAAGACGGCCCTGGCGTTCGACACCGAACACGCCGAGCGCCCGGCGGGGTACTGGCGCTACGACGACGCGCGCGGTTTCACGATCGAACCCGGCGTGTCACTGATCGACGCGCTGCGCAAGGCCACGCAGCCGGAAGCGTCGGGCAAGTTGTATTCGTTTTCGTGCTACCGGGCCACAGAATACGTGACGCTGCTGGGCATTGCGCTTGAACTGCAGGCAGCGCACCCGGCGCTGTACGAGCGCCTGCAGAAGCAGTGGGAAACGCGGGCCATCATGTCTGGGCAGTTCCACGAGGTGTTCCTGCGCGAGTACGGCTCGATGCAGCACCCGTTGCCGTCCAGGTATTACGTGCCGGGCGATCGCCTGTGGTTCCGCAACCCCGACGCGCATTCATCCAATGTCGAGGGCTACGAAGGGTCTTGGGTGTTTTACCTGGGCGGCGGGTTGTTCAACAACTTCTGGAAGCGCGACCGGCCGTATACGCTGGCCGCGAAATGCGTCGAAATCTACCATTGGCGTGACGCGGCGCAGCGGGATGCGCAGGGCCGGCTCATGCTCGACGAAGCCATTGTCGAAGAACACGCGGCACGCACCTTGGGCGACCCGGCTGCATTGGACAGCGTACTGGCGCGCATGCTGCGGCGGCGCGATCCGCAGGGCGTGTACGCGGACGGCGGCTGTATCGACGCCACCCGCGAATGCGCGCTATGGGTGCTGCCCGGCACGGCCCGGATCGCACTGCCGGATGTGGGGGAAGGTGTCTGACACCCTACGGGAGTCAGACACCGGCGTGGCAGAGGTGGGGCGTACTGCCGGCCGGGTATTCATGCCGCGATACGAGGGTACCTGGCCTCCTTGGATATGGTGGTGTCTGACACCCTTCGCGGATGTGGGGGAAGGTGTCTGACACCCTACGGGAATCAGACACCGGAGGGGCAGTGGAAGGCAGTCAGACGCCGCAGGCGGAGAGAAAAGGTGTCTGACTCCCGTAGGGTGTCAGACACCTTCCGCGCGAGAGACACCCTGGGTGCGCGAGACACCTTCCGTGCAAAAGACCCCCTGGGTGCGCGAGACGCCTTCCACGCGCGGATCAACGCACTTTGCCGGCCTTCCAGGCTTGCAGCAGCTGGTCGTACGGAATGGTCTGGCCTTGCGGTTTCTCGTTGGCCAGTTTCTTCCAGGGTGCGTGCTCATCGGACAGCCACTTCGACGGGTCGCTCTTCTTGTTGAGCTTGGGCGCGCACTGGGCCATGCCGGCGCGCTCAAGACGGGCCATCACGCGGTCCATTTCGTCGGCAAGGTTATCCATGGCCTGCTGCGGGGTCTGTTCGCCCGTGACCGCCGTGGCGACATTCTTCCACCACAATTGCGCCAGCTTGGGATAGTCGGGCACGTTGTTGCCCGTGGGGGTCCAGGCCACGCGCGCCGGGCTGCGATAGAACTCTATCAGCCCGCCGTAGCGGTCGGCATTTTCCGTAAAGTAATCGCTGTTGATGTCGCTGTCTCGAATGAAAGTCAGCCCGGTTATCGATTTTTTCAGCGACACGGTCTTGGACGTGACGAACTGCGCATACAGCCACGCGGCGGCCAGCCGGTCAGGATCGGTGGACTTGAAGAAGGTCCACGACCCCACGTCCTGGTAGCCGTTCTGCATGCCCTCTTTCCAGTAGGGCCCGTAAGGCGACGGCGCCATGCGCCACTTGGGCGTGCCGTCTTCGTTGACGACCGGCAGGCCTTTCTTGGTCATGTCCGCGGTAAAGGCGGTGTACCAGAAGATCTGCTGGGCGATCTGGCCCTGCGCCGGCACGGGACCGGACTCGGAGAAGGTCATGCCCATGGCCTGCGGCGGCGCGTATTTCTTCATCCAGTCGACGTACTTGGTCAGCGCATACACCGCGGCCGGACTGTTGGTGGCCCCGCCGCGCGCCACAGACGCGCCCACCGGCGTGCATTTATCGTCGGCCACGCGTATGCCCCATTCGTCGACCGGCATGCCGTTGGGCAGCCCTTTGTCGGCCGCGCCTGCCATCGACAGCCAGGCGTCGGTAAAGCGCCACCCCAGCGACGGATCTTTCTTGCCGTAGTCCATGTGGCCATAGACCTTCTTGCCATCGAGTTCCTTTACATCGTTGGTAAAGAAGTCGGCAATGTCTTCGTAGGCCGACCAGTTGGTCGGCACGCCCAGGTCATATCCGTACTTGGCCTTGAACTTCTCGCGCAGGTCCGGACGCGCGAACCAGTCGGCGCGGAACCAGTACACATTGGCGAACTGCTGGTCCGGCAGCTGATACAGCTTGCCGTCGGGCGCGGTGGTGAACTTCGTGCCGATGAAGTCGTTCAAGTCCAGGCCCGGGTTCGTCCACTCTTTGCCCGCGCCGGCGATATAGTCCGACAGCGGCAGGATCGCGCCATAGCGATAATGCGTGCCGATCAGGTCCGAGTCGGAGATCCAGCCGTCGTAGATCGACTTGCCCGACTGCATCGACGTCTGCAGCTTCTCGACCACGTCGCCTTCCTGGATGAGATCGTGGTTGACCTTGATGCCGGTGATCTCGGTGAAAGCCCGCGCCAGCGTCTTGGATTCGTACTCGTGGGTCGTGATGGTCTCGGACACCACATTGACCTCGTTGACGCCCTTGGCCTTGAGCTTGGCGGCCGCTTCGATGAACCATTGCATTTCGGCCAGCTGCTGATCCTTTGATAACGTCGACGGCTGAAATTCGGCGTCCACCCATTTCTGGGCCTCGGGCATTGCTGCCCATGCGGCCGAGCACCCCATCAGGGCGATGCTTGCCGCCACGGCTTGCCTGCGCAGTTTCATGACCTTGCTCCTCGATGTACCTTCCCCTTTTGCTGCGGACCGGGCCTGGGAAGACATGGCCGACGGTCGTCTCACAACTCGTTATCGGAACGGCAACAGCTATCCTTTGCGCATGATCCACGCCAGCACCAGCATCGACACCGCGAAACTGATCCAGACCGTGGGCGGGTCGTCGAGCCCGAACCAATCCATCAGGTGCTCGCCCAGGCCCACATAGGCCAGGTTCACCCACGCCGCCGCCATCAGCCCGATGAACAGGCGATCGCCACGCGTGGTAGCAATAGGCAGGAACCCCTTGCGCAGCCGTGTGGGCGATTTGAGTTCCCACACCGTCATGCCGGCCAGCATCAGCACGATGCAGGCAAAAAACACTGCCACCGGCGTTGTCCATACCATCCAGTCGAACATGCCCGTCCTCCGCGTCGCTATACCCGGCCCATCGCAAAACCCTTGGCGATGTAGTGCCGGACGAACCAGATCACGATGCCCCCGGGCACGATCGTCAGCACGCCCGCCGCCGCCAGCACGCCCCAGTCCATGCCGGATGCCGACACGGTGCGCGTCATGGTGGCCACGATGGGCTTGGCGTTGACCGAGGTCAGCGTGCGGGCCAGCAGCAGCTCGACCCAGCTGAACATGAAGCAGAAAAAGGCGGCGACTCCCACGCCCGATTTGATCAGCGGCAGGAAGATCGTCAGGAAGAAACGCGGGAACGAATAACCGTCGACGTACGCGGTTTCATCGATCTCGCGCGGGACGCCCGACATGAAGCCTTCGAGTATCCATACGGCCAGGGGCACGTTGAACACCAGGTGCGCCAATGCGACCGCCAGGTGCGTGTCCATCAACCCCAGCGAGCTGTACAGCTGGAAGAACGGCAGCAAGAACACCGCGGGCGGCGTCATGCGATTGGTAAGCAGCCAGAAAAACACATGCTTGTCGCCGATGAAGCGGTAGCGCGAAAACGCATACGCCGCGGGCAGCGCCACCGCCAGCGACACGACGGTGTTGATGGCCACATAGATCAGCGAGTTGATATACCCCGAATACCAGGCCGGATCCGTGAAGATGGTGCGGTAGTGGTCCAGGGTGAAATTGCGCGGCCAGAACGTAAGCGTGCTGACGATCTCGGTATTGGTCTTGAACGACATGTTCAACATCCAATACAGCGGCAGGATGGCGAACACCAGGTACAACACCAGGAACGCCGCGCGCCCGACGGTGAATCGATCACTCATGTCCGGTCTCCTCGGCTGCGGTGCCGGCCCGCAACATCCAGTTGTACAGGATGAAGCACAGCAGCAGGATAATCAGGAAATACACAATAGAGAACGCCGCCGCAGGCCCCAGGTCGAACTGTCCCACGGCCTTCTGCGTCAGGTACTGCGACAGGAAGGTCGTGGCGTTGCCTGGCCCGCCGCCAGTCAGCACGAAAGGCTCGGTGTAGATCATGAAGCTGTCCATGAAGCGCAGCAGCACCGCGATCATGAGCACGCCGCGCAGTTTCGGCAGCTGGATGTAGCGGAACACGGCCACGCGCGACGCGCCATCGATGCGCGCGGCCTGGTAATAGGCTTCGGGGATGGCGCGCAAGCCGGCATAGCACAGCAGCGCGACCAGCGGCGTCCAATGCCAGACGTCCATGGCCAGCACGGTCAGCCAGGCATCCAGAGGATGGCCGGTGTAGTGATAATCGACGCCCAGCCAGGTGAGCGCCGCGCCCATCAGCCCGATATCGGTGCGGCCGAATACCTGCCAGATGGTGCCCACCACGTTCCACGGAATCAGCAGCGACAGCGCAATGATCACCAGCACGGCCGATGCGCGCCAGCCCGATGCGGGCATGCACAGCGCCAGCAGGATTCCAAGCGGGACTTCGATCGCCAGCACGGCCAGCGAAAACCCGATCTGCCGCAGCAAGGCCCCGTGCAGTTCCTCGTCCTGCAGCACCATGGCATACCATTCGGTGCCGACAAAGACCCGGCGATCCGGCGCGATGATGTCCTGCACCGAATAGTTCACGATGGTCATCAGCGGCAGGATCGCCGAGAAGGCCACGCAGATCACCACCGGCAGCACCAGCAGCCAGGCGCGTTGATTGATGGGCTTCATGTCAGGCGCTCCTCGTTGCGGTAGAAGCAGGTATGCGGATTCACCAGCGGCAGCCACGCCGTATCGCCGACGGCGGGAGCGTGGCCCGCCGCGGCGCGCGCCCGCAGCACGGCGCCCTGGAAATCGCCGGTAAGCAGCAAATAGGTGCCCAGGTCCTGCACGCGCGTGATGCGCACCGGCACCGCGCCCTGCGCATGCGGTTCGCAAGGCTGCAGGTATTCGGGCCGCACACCCAGCTGCAGCGTGTCGGCGCCCGCCAGTACATCGGCCTGGCCGGGCGACAGGCCGGCAAGGCGGTATCCGCCGACTTCCAGGGCGCCCTCGCGCCACTGCGCCGGCAGGAAGTTCATGCCGGGCGAGCCGATGAAATGTCCCACGAAAGTATGCGCGGGCCGCTCGAACAAGTCGCCCGGCGTGCCGATCTGCACCGCCTTGCCGCGCGACATCACCACCACATGTTCGGCAAACGTCAGCGCCTCGGTCTGATCGTGCGTCACATAAATCAGCGTCAGCTTGAGCTCTTGGTGGATCTCTTTCAGCTTGCGCCGCAGCTGCCACTTGAGGTGGGGATCGATGACGGTGAGCGGCTCGTCAAACAGCACGGCGGACACGTCGCTGCGCACCAGCCCGCGTCCCAGCGAAATTTTCTGCTTGGCGTCGGCCGCCAGTCCGCTGGCGCGGCGGTCCAGCAGCGCGGACAGTTCCAGCATTTCGGCGATGCGGCCCACGCGCTCGCGGATATGCGCCGGCGGCATGCCGCGGTTGCGCAACGGAAACGCCAGATTCTGCGCCACCGTCATGGTGTCGTACACCACCGGAAACTGGAATACCTGGGCGATATTGCGCTGCTGGGGGGTCAGACCGGTGACGTCACGCCCGTCGAACAATATGCGGCCCTGCGACGGGCGCAACAGCCCCGACACGCAGTTCAGCAGCGTTGTCTTCCCGCAGCCCGACGGCCCGAGCAGCGCGTACGCTCCGCCGTCCCGGAAGGTGAAATGCAATGGCAGCAAAGCGTAATCGTCGTCGCTGCGCGGGTTGCGCACATACGAATGCGCCAGGTCGAGTTCAATGGCCGCCATCAGCCTGCCTCCCCGGGGCCGCCGGCAGCCAGCAAGCGGCCATCGGCATCGAAGGCATACAGGCTGGCGGGGTCGAAGTACAGGGTCAACGCATCGTCCAACCCATGGTGGTGCACCCCGGGCAGCTGGGCCACCACGGCGCCGGCCGCCGTTTCCGCATGCAGGTAGGTGTCGGAACCGGATATCTCGGCCAGTTTCACCACGCCCGGCAAGGCCACCCGTCCCGGCGCGGGCTGCAGATGGAAGGCTCCGGCGCGCAACCCCGCCGTCAGCGTGTCCGACTCCACGCCCTGGGCCAGGCGCCGCGCGGCGGCCACGCCGCCAGGCAGCATGATGGCGTCGGCGGTGCGCTGCGCCGCGAACAGATTCATGGGCGGGTCGCTGTAGGCCAGGGCCACCCGCAGCGAGGCCGGCCGGTGAAACACCTGCGCGGCCGGACCGTACTGCAGCAGCTCCCCCGCATCGAGCACGGCCGTATAACCGCCCAGCAGCAAGGCTTCGGCGGGCTCCGTGGTGGCGTACACGACGGTGGACGCGCCGTCGGCAAACAACGCCGCCAGCTCATCGCGCAGGGCTTCGCGCAGCTTGTAGTCCAGGTTCACCAGCGGCTCGTCCAGCAGGATCAACGGCGCGTCTTTGGCCAGGGCGCGCGCCAGGGCGACCCGCTGTTGCTGTCCGCCCGACAGTTCGGCGGGATAGCGCTGCAGCAAATGCTCGATATGCAGCCGTTCGGCCATGGCCTGCACGCGGCGGGCGATGTCGGGCGCGCCGCTGAGCTTCAGCGGCGACGCGATGTTGTCGTACACCGTCATCGACGGATAGTTGATGAACTGCTGGTACACCATCGCCACGTTGCGCCTCCGCACGGGAACCCCGGTGACGTCGGCGCCGTCGACCAGCACCCTGCCCTGTGTCGGGCGATCCAGGCCTGCCATGATGCGCATCAGGCTCGTCTTGCCCGCCTGCGTGGCGCCCAGCAGCACCGTCATCGCGCCGGGCACGGGGGCCAGGCTCATGGGATACAGGTGGGTCTGCGAGCCCGCCTGCAGGGCAATCTGGTCCAGCGTCAACTGCATCGTTCTCCTCCGGGGTGGGCTGATGCACTTCGCTTTCGTTGTTTTTTTGCTTTTTTGCGTTTTACCCAACAAGCGAACGAAAAACAATCTTGCAGCGCGTCATTATTTTTCGCTTTTGTTGCTTTATGATTCGAATATGACACTGAACCCGCGCCAAAGCGCCCTGGTGGAGCTGGTCCGCTCCCAGGGGTCCGCCACCATCGAAGCCCTGGCCCGCCACTTCGGCGTCACGCTGCAAACGGTGCGGCGCGACGTCAACCTGTTGGCCGAGGCCGGGCTGCTGTCGCGCTTTCACGGCGGTGTGCGCATCGAGGCCTCCACCATCGAGAACATTGCGTACCGCAAGCGGCAAGGCCTGCACGCCGACGCCAAGCAGCGTATCGCAGATGCCGTCGCGCAAGCCGTGCCCGACGGCTGTTCGCTGATCCTGAACATCGGCACCACCACCGAAGCCATTGCGCGCGCCCTGCTGCACCACCGCGGCCTGCGAGTCATCACCAACAACCTGCACGTGGCGGACATCCTGTCGGACAACCCCGACTGCGAAGTCATTATCGCCGGCGGCGTCGTGCGGCCGCGCGACCGCGGCATCGTGGGCGAAGCCACCATCGACTTCATCCGCCAGTTCAAGGTCGACATCGGCCTGATCGGCATTTCGGGCATCGAAGCCGACGGCACGCTGCGCGACTACGACTTCCGCGAAGTGCGCGTGGCGCGCTGCATCATCGAACAGTCCCGCGAAGTCTGGCTGGCCGCCGACAGCAGCAAGTTCCAGAGACAGGCCATGGTCGAACTGGCGCACATTTCGCAGATCGACCGCTTCTTTACCGACGCATGGCCGCAAGAACCCCTTGCCCAGGCATTGCAGGAAGCCGGCGTGCGCTGCGAAATCGCCGCCGCCGGCGACCAAGCCGACGCCCCGCCCGCCATGACCGCGCACCCCGGCTCTTGAACCTTTATCCACGCCATATGCCGACCGTCTTTCCCTTATGAATCCCACCCCTGCTTCCCAGCCCATGCCGAGCCGCCCCACCCTGCTCGAAACCTTGAACGACCCGGCCGCCTGGGACGTCATCGTGATCGGCGGCGGCGCCACCGGGCTGGGCACCGCCGTGGACGCCGCAGCGCGCGGATACCGCACATTGCTGATCGAAGCGGCCGACTTCGCCAAAGGCACATCCAGCAAGGCCACTAAGCTCGTGCACGGCGGCGTGCGTTACCTGGCCCAGGGCAATATCAGCCTGGTGCGCGAGGCCCTGCACGAGCGCGGCCTGCTCAACCGCAACGCCCCCCACCTGGTGTGGCCGCTGGGCTTCGTGGTGCCCGCCTACGGCCTGTTCGACCAGCCGTTCTACGGCGCCGGCCTGAAAATGTATGACATGCTGGCCGGCAAGCTGAACCTGGCGCCCAGCCGCTGGCTGTCGCGCACCGAAACCCTGGCCCAGGCGTCCACCGTGGCGCAATCCGTGGGCGGGCGCAGGCTGCGCGGCGGCGTGCTGTATTACGACGGCCAGTTCGACGATGCGCGGCTGGCCATGGCCCTGATGCGTACGCTGTACGACCTGGGCGGCACCGCCATCAACTACGTGCGGGCCGGCGGCCTGACGCGCAACCGGCAGGGCGCCATCGACGGAGTGGTCGTGCAGGACGTACTGGGCGATACGCAATACACGCTGCGCGCCCGCTGCGTGATCAACGCCACCGGGGTGTGGGTCGACAGCGTGCGCCGCATGGACGACCCGCAGGCGCAAACCATGGTGGCGCCCAGCCAGGGCGTGCACCTGACACTGCCGCGCGACTTCCTGCCGGGCGACAAGGCCGTTCTCATTCCCAAGACCGACGACGGCCGGGTGCTGTTCGTGGTGCCCTGGAACGGTCACACCATTGTCGGCACCACCGATGCGCCGCGCGACGACCTGCCGCTGGAACCGCCGGCCAGGGACGACGAAATCACCTTTATCCTGCAGACGGCCGCCCGCTACCTGAGCCGGCAGCCCACCCGCGCCGACGTCACCAGCGTCTGGGCCGGCCTGCGTCCGCTGGTGAAAGCCACCGGAGAAGCCTCTACCAAGAGCCTGTCGCGCGAGCACACCATCGTGGTGTCGCGCGCCGGCCTGGTGACGGTAACCGGCGGCAAATGGACCACCTATCGCAAGATGGCGCAGGATGTGATCGACACCGCCATCCAGCACCAGTTGCTGCCCCAGGCGTTCTGCCGCACCGCCGAATTGCCGCTGCACGGCGCCGGCGCGCTGCCCGATGGCGTGCACTACGGCACGCCCGACAGCTACTACGGCACCGACCTGCCGGCGCTACGCGCGCTGCCGGGCCTGGATCATGTGCTGGTCAAGGCCAGCGGCCTGACCGAAGCGCACGTGCGGTTCGCCGCGCGGCACGAGCTTGCGCGCAGCGCCGAAGACGTGCTGGCGCGGCGCAATCGGGCATTGTTCCTGGACAGCCAGGCCGCCATGCTGGCCGCCCCCGAAGTCGCCCGCATCCTGGCCGAAGAATTGGGCCACGACGCGGCCTGGCAACGCGGCACGGTCGAAGACTTCGCGCGCACCGCCGCGCATTACCGCCTGGACTGACGCTGCGGCCCAGCGCAGCACCGCTGCCTGGGCCTCTTCCTGCCGCCATCGAACGGTTCGTGCCTGGCCGCGTATGCCTGCCTCTTTTAATTAACTAATTAGTTAATTAAAATGCCGCCATGACCGATGCTGCCCGCTCCCCACCTCGCAAGCCCGGCCGTCCGCGGCGCGCCGATGGCCGCGACGCCTTGCTCGATGCCGCCACGACGCTGTTCGCCTCGAAAGGGGTGGCCGGCACCACGCTTGCCCACATCGCGGTGCACGCAGGCGTCACTCCAGCCATGGTGCATTACTACTTCAAGAACCGGGATCAACTGCTCGACGTCGTGGTGGCCGAACGCCTGGGGCCCCTCATCGCTTATGTGTGGGCCCCCGCCGCCGCCGCGCAAAGCGCCGCCCCCGATCTGCGCGCCATGGCCACCCAGATCGTGACGCGCATCGTGCAATGCGCCAGCGAACGCCCGTGGCTGCCCCCGCTGTGGATGCGCGAAGTCGTCAACGAAGGCGGCATGCTGCGGGAAAGAGTATTCAGCCGTTTGCCTGTCGACCGCCTGCACGGGTTCGCCCACGCTATCCGCGCCGGGCAGGCGGCCGGCATCGTGAACCCGGGGATCGAGCCGCGCCTGGTGTTTTTGTCGATTCTGGGCATCACGATGCTGCCCATGGCCACGGCCGCGTTGTCGCAGCGCCTGTGGAAAGACGCGGACAACGCCGCGCCCGATGCCGGCACGATTATTGCCCACGCGCTCGCCTTGTTGTCCGGAGGACTGTTCACGGCTTCTGCCGCGCCACCCTCCGCCGCCTCTCATCCTGGAGCCTGATATGCCCGCCCGATCGCGCCCGCTCGCGAATCGCCGTAATCTGCGGCTGCGCCACGTTCTGGCCGCTGCCTGCCTGCCCCTGCTGCTGGCCGCCTGCGATGACAACCGCCAGGCCTTCTATCAAGGTTACGTGGAAGGCGAATTCGTCTACATGGCGCCCGAGCGCCCCGGGCGCTTGCAGGCATTGCACGTTGCGCGAGGCGACGAGGTTGCCGCCGGGGCCCCGCTTTTTTCGCTGGACGCCACGCCGGAAGCCCAGGCGCGGCGCGAAGCACGCGCCCGGCTGGACGCCGCGCGGGCGCGGCGCCTGGACCTGGACAGCGGCAAGCGCCCTCAGGAAGTCGAGGTCGTGCGCGCGCAGCTCGCGCAGGCCGACGCCGAAGCCGGCCGCGCCGCGGCGCAGTACAAGCGCGATCGCGCCCAATTCGCGGCCGGCGGCATCGCGCAAGCCCAGCTCGATGACAGCCGCGCCCAGGCGCAAGCCAGCGCCGCCCGCGCGCGCGAATTGCGCGCGCAGCTGCAGGTCGCGGAACTGCCGGGCCGGCGCGAACAATTGAAGGCGCAGGACGCCCAGGTCGAGGCGGCAAGCGCCGCGCTGGCCCAGGCTGAATGGGCCCTGGCGCAAAAGCAGGTTGCCGCCGCCCAGGCCGCACGCGTGTACGACACCATGTTCCGCCCCGGAGAATGGGTGGCGGCCGGCAACCCCGTGGTGCGCCTGCTGCCGCCGGACAACATCAAACTGCGGTTCTTCGTGCCCGAAGCGGCGCTGGGCGCGCTGCGCATCGGCCAGCGCGTGGACGTGCATTGCGACGGTTGCGGCCAGGCGATACCCGCGGCCATCACTTACGTGTCGCAGCAAGCCGAATACACCCCGCCGGTGATCTACAGCCGCGACAGCCGCGGCAAACTCGTCTACATGATCGAAGCGCACCCCGAACCGCAGGCCGCGGCGCGCCTGCATCCGGGCCAGCCCGTGGAGGTCACGCTGCAATGAGCGCAACTGCCGACAGCGAACTGGTGATCGATGTGCAGGGCCTGAGCAAGCGGTTCGGCGACAAGCAAGTGGTCAACGACGTGTCGCTGCAGGTGCGCCGGGGCGAGATCTTCGGGTTCCTGGGCCCGAACGGCAGCGGCAAGACAACCTGCATACGGCTCATGTGCGGCCTGCTTACGCCCGATTCGGGCAGCGGCACCTGCCTGGGCTACGACATCCTGACCCAAAGCGCCGACATCAAGCGCCACGTGGGATACATGACGCAGAAGTTCTCGTACTGGGAAGACCTGACCATACGCGAGAACCTCGACTTCGTCGCGCGCATGTACGAAATGCCCAACCGCCGCGACGCCGTCGACCAGGCGCTCGAAAACCTGGGCCTGCAGAGCCGCGCCAACCAGCTTACCGGCGCACTGTCGGGCGGATGGAAGCAGCGCCTGGCCCTGGCGGCCTGCCTGCTGCACGAGCCCCGGCTCCTGCTGCTGGACGAACCCACCGCGGGGGTCGACCCCACGGCGCGCCGCGACTTCTGGGAAGAGCTCCACATGCTGGCCGCGCGCGGCATTTCCGTGCTGGTCAGCACGCACTACATGGACGAAGCCGAACGCTGCCATAAGCTGGCGTACCTGGCCTATGGCCGGCTGCTGACCCAGGGCACGGCCGCCAGCGTCACCGCCGAACAGGGATTGGCGACCTGGGCCATCCACGGGCAGGATCTGGTTTCGCTGGGCCAGCGCCTGCGCAGCAGCCCCGGCGTGGACCAGACCGTTGCCTTCGGCGCGGCGCTGCACGTCAGCGGCGCCGACCACGACACGCTTGAACGCACCGTGCGCGCGGCCATCCAGGGCAGCGACCTGCGCGCCGAGCCCGTCGACACCAGCCTGGAAGACGTGTTCATCTACCTGATGAACCGCTCCACCGACAACTACGGCGGGCGGCCATGAGCGCGCGCGAGCGGCGGTTTTCGTGGCTGCGGTGGTGGAGCATGGTGCTCAAGGAATTCCTGCAGCTGCGCCGCGACCGCCTTACCTTCGGCATGATCGTGGGCATACCCATCATGGAACTGGCGCTGTTCGGATATGCCATCAACACGGACCCCAAGCAGATGCCCACGGCGGTCATCGCATCCGACCACAGCGAGTTCACGCGCACCTTCGTGTCGGCCATGAAGGCATCGGACTACTTCAATATCGTCGAAGAACTGCCCAACGAAGAGGCGGGCCGCGCAGCGCTGGCGCAGGGGCGTGTCCTGTTCGTGCTGACCATTCCGCCCGATTTCACGCGCAGTCTGCTGCGCGGCGAACGGCCCGCGCTGCTGATCGAGGCCGACGCAACCGACCCTACCGCCACGGGCATGGCGGTGGCCGCGGCCACGCAGCTGAGCCAGGCCGTGGCGCGCAAAGACCTTACCGGCCCGCTGGCGCACCTGGCCGGCGGCGAGCCGCCATTCGACGTGCGCGTGCACCGCCTGTACAACGAAGAGCAGATCGCCCAATACAACACCGTGCCCGGCCTGATGGGCGTGATATTGAGCATGACGCTGGTGATGATGACGGGCCTGGCCATGACCCGCGAACGCGAACGCGGCACCATGGAAAACCTGCTGGCCACGCCGGTGCATCCGCTGGAAGTCATGACCGGCAAGATCGTGCCCTACATTTTCATCGGGCTTGCGCAGGCCACCATCATCCTGCTGGCCGCCCGCTACGTGTTCCACGTGCCCTTCATGGGCAGCCTGGTGGCGGCATACCTGGCGGCCTCGCTGTTCGTGGCAGCCAACCTGACCGTGGGCATCACCCTGTCTTCGCTGGCGCAGAACCAGCTGCAAGCCATGCAGCTGACCACGTTCTATTTCCTGCCCAACATCCTGCTGTCGGGGTTCATGTTTCCGTTTCACGGCATGCCCATCTGGGCGCAGCACGTGGGCAACCTGCTGCCGCTGACATACTTCAACCGGCTGATCCGCGGCATCCTGCTCAAGGGCAGCGGCTGGGCCGACCTGTGGCCGCATGTATGGCCGCTGCTGCTGTTCACGGTCCTGGTCATGGCACTGGCGGTGAAGTTCTATCGCCGCACCCTGGATTGACGCATGAGCCCTTATCTTCTCGTTTCGCGATTGATGCGGCGGCCCGGCGTGGCCTGGGCCGGCGGCATCCTGGCTGCGGCCCTGTCCGGCTGCGCCGTCGGCCCCGATTTCGAGCGTCCGGCCCCGCCGGACGTACAGCGCTACGCGGCAGCGCCCGCCGCGGCGTCGACATCCGGCAACGAGTCGGTTCCCGCACAACGCCTGCATGCGGGCACGGACATCCCGGCTCAATGGTGGACGCTGTTCCGCTCGCCCGCCCTGGACCAGCTGGTGCGCCAGGCCCTGGAACACAGCCCCACACTGCAACAGGCGCGCGCACGCCTGTTGCAGGCGCAGGAAGAACTGCGCGCGCAAGCCGGCGCGCGCACCCTGCCTTCGGTTGACGCGGAAGCGTCAGGCGCGCGCCAGAAAGTCGACCCCTCGGCCTATGGCATTCCCGTCACCGAACTGCCGCCCCCCTTCACGCTGTACAACGCCTCTATCGAAGTGTCGTACACGCTGGATGTGTTCGGCGCCGAACGTCGCGCGATAGAAGGGCTGCAGGCGCAGGCCGACCACCAGCAATACGAGTTGCAGGCGGCCCGCATGATGCTCGCCGGCAACGTGGTGACAACCGCGATCCGCCAGGCCGGCCTGCAAGAGCGCCTGGACGCCCATCGCGAATTACTGGCCGCGCAGACACGCCAGCTGGCCATCCTGCGCCAGCGCCACCATGCAGGCGGCGTGTCGGCCCTGGATGTGCGGCGCCAGGAATCGCTGGTGGCGCAGGCGCGCGCCGAGCTGCCGCCCCTGGAACAAGAGCTGGATCGCGCGCGCCACCAGCTCGCGGTGTACCTGGGGCGGTTGCCGTCGCAGGCTGAGCTGCCGGCGTTGTCGCTGGCCGACCTGCAACTGCCGCTGGACGTGCCGCTGGGCGTACCGTCGCAGCTGGCGCGGCAGCGGCCGGACATCCTCGCAGCCGAATCCCTGTGGCGGCGCGCCACCGCCGACGCGGGCGTGGCCGCGGCAAACCGCTACCCCCGTTTTACGCTGACAGGCAGTTTCGGATCACAACGCACCCGGGCCGGCGACATGGCCGACGGTGTCAATGTCTGGAACCTGGCATTGGGGCTGACCCAGCCGCTGTTTCGCGGCGGCGAATTGCTGGCCCGCCAGCGCGCGGCCGAGGCGGCTTTGCAGGGCGCTGCGGCGGCTTATCGCGACACCGTGCTGCAGGGCTTCCAGCAAGTGGCCGATGCCTTGCGCGCGGTGCATGCGGATGCCGCGACCCTGCAGGCGGCCACCGAAGCCGACCAACAGGCCGAGCAGGCATATCGCATTACCGAGCGGCTTTACCAGGCGGGGGGCGTCAGTCAGCTGGCGTTGCTGGACGCCCGGCGCGAGCAATGGCGCACGCGAGCGGCGCGCGTGCAGGCCCAGGCCGACCGCTACGCAGACACCGCCGCATTGCTGCAGGCCCTGGGCGGCGGGTGGTGGAACGAGGCAGAAAGCGTATCATCCCCGCATCCGGACGCTTCGTCGTCCAATTGCCATGAATGTGCTCCCGCGTATGCCGGCCCGGCCAACTGAATCACGCCGCGCCGCGGCGCCAGCCGCAACGCAGGCGGGCACCCGACAGGAAACGTGTTATGTGTCTGGCCGTGCTGGCCCTGCATGCCGTCACCGGCATCCCGGTCTTGATCGCCGCCAATCGCGATGAATTCCATGCGCGCCCCACCCAGCCCGCGGCCGCCTGGCCGGCCCGCCCCGTCATCTATGGCGGGCGCGACCTGCGAGCCGGCGGCGCATGGATGGCCGCGAATGAGCGCGGACGCTATGCGCTCGTCACCAACTTCCGCGACCCCGCCAACGTGTTGCCCGACGCGCCGACGCGCGGCGCGCTGGTCGAAGACTATCTGCACGGCGAGGCTTCGCCCGCCGACTACGCCGCCGCGGTGCACGAGCGCGGCGGCCGGTACAACGGATTCAACCTGATCGTGGGCGATGCGGCCGTCTGCTGGTATGTCAGCAACCGCAATGGCGCGCCACGCCAGTTGACGCCCGGCATCTACGCCGTATCCAACCACCTGCTCGACACCCCGTGGCCCAAGCTGGCGCGCGTCAAGGCCGCCTTCCGGCGTGTACTGCGCGCCACGCCGCAACCCGATCTCGCGGCGTTGTACGACGCCTTGCGCGACGACACGCCGGCCGACGACGCCAGCCTGCCCGACACCGGCATCGGCCTGGCGCGCGAGCGGCTGCTGAGCAGCCCGTTCATCATCAGCCCCGATTACGGCACGCGCGGATCCACGGTGCTGGCGCTGCACGCCGGCGGGCGCGGCGAGCTGCACGAGCGCCGCTACGGCCCCGATGGCCAGCCGCAGGGCGACAGCGACCTGTTGTTCGCGTGGCGCGCCGCCCCGTGACGCGCCGGTCACACGCGCCGTAAACCGCCCGGAAACGGGACACTTGCGGAAACACCGGTTGCAACCTGTGGCGTGACGAACTCGCCGCCCGCAATATCATCTAAATGGTTACGCCCGGCGGGCCGGGCGCCCGCGAGCCCGGCCGCGGCTGGCGCCGGGCCTTTCCTATCGGAGAATGCCCATGAACCCACGCCATACTCCTTCGCGCCTGGCCGCCGCGCTGGCGGCCGGGTGCCTGGCACTGGCCGCCGGATCGGCCGGCGCGCAAACCGCCGGCGTCCTGCCGCCGGTGCAGCAGCAAGGCCAGGTGCAATATCTGACCGGGGGATTCGGTTATGACGAGTCCGAGGCCATCAAGGCCGCCAGCAGCCAGTATCCGCTGGCACTGACATTCGCGTCGTCGCAAGGCGGCGCCTACCTGGCCGACGTGCGGGTCAAGATCACCGACGCGCAAGGCGCCACGGTGCTCGATACCACTGCCAACGGCCCCTATCTGCTGGTGAAGCTGCCGGCCGGGCGCTACCACGTATCGGCCAGCTTCAAGGACGATGAAAAAACCCGGCAGATCTCCGTGCCGCAGAGCGGCACGGCGCGGGCCACATTCACCTGGAATGCCTGACCCGGCAGGCCGGGACGCAAAGCGTCGGCCGGCGCCCGGCGCCCCACGCGGCGCACCGCAGGTCGCTATGCGCCGCGTGCGGACGGGCGCGCTGCCGGCTTGAGGCTGTCGGCCCATTCGCGCGCCAGGTCGCGATGCGCGCGCCAGTTAGCCAACGCGGTCACCAGCATCGCAATGCAGGCGCCTGCGGCGGCCAGGGCCATGTCTTTCTGGGCGTCCCAGATATCGCCCTGGGTACCCAGATAGGCTGTTCCCAGGTCGCCGCCGAACATCACGGCGGCGCCCCATTCGACCAGTTCATAAAGCGCCGAGGTAGACAGCGCCACGTCCAGCGGCAGCAGGTACCCCCAGAAGCCCCGCACCTCGACCACGCGCAGGAAGATTTCGCGGATGGGATAGGCAAACAGCAGGCCATACGAAAAGTGCACCAGGCGGTCGAAATGGTTGCGCTGCCAGCCAAGCGCCTCGTTCAGGCTGTGCCCGGTCAGGGCGCGCCACCAGTCGTCGTAGGGCACCAGCGAATAGGTGTAGTGCGAGCCGACGGCATGCAGGCACATGAACAGGAAGATCAAGGTGTACGACACGCGCGAAAACGCGAACCAGCGCCGCGTGAACACCAGCGCCGCCCCAAACAGCAGCACCAGCGCGTTTTCCAGCAGCCATGCCGGACGGTCATGCGGATCAATGGCCAGTATCAGCCACCATATCGCGTACAGCGTGGCCAGCAGGCAAAGATAGGCGTGGCGAGGGGGCGCTTTCATGTGTGGGTGTCGTGGTTGGGCAAATGGGGCCGCGCTTCAGTCATCGCTGATCTTGCCCCGCAGGCGCTTGATCTCGCCGCGCAGCACTTTGCGCTGCACCCGGCGGCGCTGCGAGGCGCGCGTGGGCCGGGTGGGATGGCGCGGCTTGGCCGGCCGGGCGGCCAGCCGCACCATATCGGCCAGCCGCTCGAGCGCCTCGGCGCGGTTTTTTTCCTGGCTGCGGGAGCTCTGCGCCTTGATCACGATGACGCCTTCGCCGGACACCCGGCGGTCGGGCAGCGCGCACAGCGCTTCCTTGATGTGCGCCGGCAGGCCGGATGCGCGCACATCGAAGCGCAGATGGACGGCGCTGGATACCTTGTTGACGTTCTGGCCGCCGGCGCCCTGCGCGCGGATCATGCCGAACTCGATATCGCGTTCGTCCAGGTACAGGTCATCTTGAACGTGGTACATGGCAGGCCGTCAGTCTACGCCAGCCTGCCCGCCGCCGCGACTGGCGCCGTGCCGCTAAAATGGCGGTTTGGACAGGGCCGGCCATGTGCCGCCTGCATGGCATGACATACTCCACCAAAGAAATCTTCAAGACACTGCAGGGCGAAGGCGCCCAGGCAGGCCGCGCCGCGGTATTCTGCCGCTTTGCCGGCTGCAACCTGTGGTCGGGGCGCGAATCCGACCGTGCGGCGGCGGCCTGCACGTTCTGCGACACCGACTTCGTGGGCACCGACGGCCCGGGCGGCGGCAAGTTCGCCAGCGCGGCCCTGCTGGCCGACGCAATCGCCGCGGCATGGGGGCCGGATACGCGCGACCGCTACGTGGTGTTCACGGGCGGCGAACCCCTGCTGCAGCTCGACGCCCCCTTGCTGCACGAAGTGCACGCCCGCGGCTTTACCGTGGCCATTGAAACCAACGGCACGCTGCCCGCGCCCGACGGCGTCGACTGGATCTGTGTCAGCCCCAAGGGCAGCGCGGAAGTGGTGATCGAACGCGGGCACGAGCTCAAGCTGGTCTATCCGCAACCCGACGCGCGGCCCGAAGCGTTTGCGCACCTGGACTTCCAGCATTTCTTCCTGCAGCCCATGGATGGCCCCCGGCGCGCGGCCCACACCGAGCAGGCGGTGCAGTATTGCCTGCAGCACCCTCAATGGCGGCTCAGCCTGCAAACCCACAAATACATAGGCATTCCATGAACTGTTCACGTGCCTGGCGGAGCCACGCATGATCTCGGTGACCCGCAAACTCGAATTCGACGCCGGCCACCGCATTCCCGACCATCGCAGCCAGTGCCGAAACCTGCACGGGCATCGCTATGTTCTTGAAATCACGTTGCAGGGCGACGTGGTCGATGCGCCCGGCCAGTCCGACAACGGCATGCTGATGGACTTCTCGGAAATCAAGGCCATCGCCAAGCGTCATATCGTCGACCCCTGGGACCACGCGTTCCTGGTCTATCGCGGCGACACGGCGGTGCGCGAGTTTCTCGACAGCCTGCCCGGCCACAAGACCGTGGTGCTCGACTGCATACCCACTGCCGAAAACCTGGCGCAGGTGGTTTTCGCCACCCTGGCGCCGCACTATCACAGCCACTATGGCGCGCAACTGCGCCTGGCGCGCGTACGCCTGTACGAGACCCCCAACTGCTGGGCCGACTGCACGGGCTAGCGGCCAGGCGACCAGCTCGCTATAGGCCCTGCTGGCGGGTCGCCATCAGGTAGTTCTCGGCGGCGCCGTCGTTGACGCTGGCCCACAGCAGCTGGTCATTGCGGAAGGCTCGCCACGAGGTCAGCACTTTCGCAAAGGCTGGATTCTTGCCGGCGTATTCCTCCAGCACCTCGCGCGTGGCGCGCTGCATGGCGTGCATGACCTCGGGCGGCCACGACTTCAGCTTGACGCCCTGCCCCACCAGGCGCTTGAGCGCCCCGATATTGTTGGCGTCGTATTTGGCGAGGAGGTCATCGGCCGCGAGTGCGCTGGCCGCACGCAGGGCCTCCTGGTAGCGGGGCGGGAGCCTGGCCCAGCTGTCGCGGTTGACGGTGACGCACAGATTGGCGCCCAGCTCCATGACGCCGGGGCCGTAGTAATACTGGGCCACCTTGGCAAAGCCCAGCTTCTCGTCATCGTAGGGGCCCACGAATTCCACGGCATCGAGCGCGCCTTTCTCCAGGGCGGGGTAGATATCGCTGCCGGCCACCTGCTGTGGAATGGCGCCCAGCTTCTGGTACACCATGCTGAGCAGCCCGGGCGTACGGATTCGCAAGCCCTTGAAATCGGCGGGAGTGTTGATTTCCTTGCGGAACCAGCCGCCCATCTGCGCGCCCGTGTTGCCGCACGGAATCGCCAGGGCGTTGAAGCCGGCATACAGCTCATCGATCAACTGCGCGCCGCCGCCATACAGCAGCCACGCATTGTGCTGACGCGGGGTCAACCCGAACGGCACGCCCGTGTCGAACACCAGCGCAGGCTCTTTGCCCACGTAATAAAAACCCGCCGTGTGGCCGCATTCGGTGGTGCCATTCTGCACCGCATCCAGCACCTGCAGCGGCGGCACCAGTTCTCCCGCCGAAAACGGCCGGATGCTGAACTTGCCATCGGTCAGCGCAGCCACGCGCGCGCACAGGAACTCCGCCGCTCCCCACACGGTATCGAGCGATCGCGGAAAGCTGCTGGGCATGCGCCACTGGATCACGGGCGCATCCTGCGCCACTGCCGGCGCAGCCAGCGCGGCGCCACCGGCGCCGGCGAGAGTCAGAAAACGACGTCGTTGCATGGCACGGATTCCTTAATCGATGCAATCGGGCGCCTCGCGCAGGGCGCGGCGGGCGAAATAGGCGAACGTCAGGCCCAGGATCTTGGGCTTGACCAGGAAATCATGGGCCTCGCGAGCGCGTTCGGCGGGCACCGGCTTGACCGGCCCTATTGCGCGGGCCCGCAATTGCAACGCCGCCACTTGCTCCAGCCACAAGGCCATCACCGTGGCCTCTTCGATTGACTTGCCGGCGGTCAGCATGCCGTGGTTGGCCAGCAGAATGGCGCGCTTGTCGCCCAACGCGCTCGAAATGATCTGGCCCTCGTCGTCACCGATGGGCAGGCCCGGCCATTCGGCCAGGTAGGCGCAATCATCGAAGAAAGGCGTGGCGTCCATGTGGGCTACCACCAGCGGCTCGCCCACCATCGACAGCGCAGACACCGCGGGTGGATGCGTATGCACAATGCACTGCACGTCGGGCCGGTGCCGGTAGATCCACGCGTGAAAACGGTTGGCGGGGTTGGGCAGCGACTTGCCGTCCAGCGGGTTGATGTCTTCATCGATGAGGATCAACTCGCTGGCGCGGGCCTCGTCGGCGCCCAGGCCGAACGGCAAGGTCCAGATCGTGCCCGGCTGGTCGCCGCGCGCGGTGATCTGGCCGGCCAAGCCACCGTGCCAATGGCCTTGCGCGGCCAGCATGCGGCAGGCCAGCGCCATTTTCTGGGCGGAGGTCCAGTCGGCCTGCTGCGTCGCGCGTTCTTCGATCTCGCGATCGACACGGCGGCGCAGCGCGTCCTTGTCTTGGGAAGCGTAATCAGACATCAATCATCATCCTGGTAAATGCCGGCTGGCGCGAAGGCCTGCCTGATGTAGTTTTTGTGGTTGCCTTTTAGGCAACTTGTTGTCTAACGTACAAACAATTGCCTGATTCCTCAACAAGGGGAAACCCGCAGGGCGCCCCTGCCACACAATCACAAAAGTGGCATCATGCAGCCTTCGCCGTCCTGACTGCCCTTCATCCATGCCGCCGAAACGCCGCACACTCGCCGCCGCCACCGCCCCCGATGCCCAGCAGGTGGGATTGCGGATACGGGCGATGCGCCGCCAGCGCAAGTTGACACTGGCGGGGTTGTCCGAACTGACCCAGCTCGACAAAGGCTTCCTGTCGCGCCTGGAGCGCGGCGAGAAATTCGCGTCGGTGGGGTCGTTGCACACCGTGGCGGTGGCCCTGGGTACGTCGCTGTCGGCGCTGCTGGGCGAAACCGATCCGCAGGATGAAATCCACGTCGTGCGCGCCGACGAACGGCACAGGGTGGCGACGGCGCCCGGCGATCCGGGCGAGCACGCCTACGAAGCCATTACGATGGGCGCGCCCAACAGCGGTCTGTCGGTAATGGTGGTGCAGGTAGGCACGCATGGCCAACAGAGCGTGGCGCGCCACAACGGAGACGAACTGATCTTCGTGCTGGAAGGCCGGGTGCGGGTGCATTTCGGCGAACATACCGTCGTGCTCGAACGCGACGACAGCGTGCGCTTTCCGGGATACCTGCCCCACAGCCTGAGCGCCGAGGGCCGCAAGACCGCCCGTGCGCTGGTCATCATCGCCAGCGGCCAGGCCTGAAGCCGCGGCGGCCGGAAGGCGGGAACAAGCTAATGCAGGGTCGTGCCCTGGGGCGGTGTCTGGGACAGACCCAGGGCCGCTTCCCAGCTGCGCAGCGGCACACAGGTTTGCAGGCGTTCAATGGCCCGTTGCACCAGGGCCGGATGCAACGAGTGGCCGACGCGGCTGGCAACGTCTATCGTGGCATCGCCATGCAGCGCCTGCAGCCGCGCCTGCGCGGCCTGCGTATGCCCCACGGCCATCACCGGATCATCGGCGCCATGCAGCAGGTGGATGGTGGTGTATTGCGGCGCTGCCTTGGGCAGCTGGGCATACCGGCCGGAAAACGCCAACACGCGCCCGGCCAACCCATCGTGGGCCTGCACGGCTTCGAGCGCCATGATCGCGCCTTGTGAAAACCCCGCCAGTGCGGTGTCGGATTGCAGCAGGCCGAACCGCGCCTGCGCCCCGCGAACGTAATCGACCAGGGCCGGCATGGCACGGGCCACGCGTTCGGGGCGGTTGTCGTCGGTGACGCCGCTGACCGAGAACCACTGCCGGCCGGCAGCGGCGCCGTCATAGGGTTCGAAGCCGGCCGGGACCAGGATCGCGGCCTGCGGGAACGCCCCGCGCAGGGCCTGCGCCAGCGGCTGCATGTCCTGGGGCGTGCCCCCCACGCCGTGCAGCAGGATGAACAACTGCCTGATATCGGCGGCAGGCAGGGATTCGTAGGCGTCGGCGTGGGACATGAGAGGAACGGGGCGCGGCTGTGGATGTGGCGTTGGATCATTGTAGACCTGGGGGCACGACGGTGATGCGGCGCGAATAGGCCAGCCCACTTCCTCGGACAAATACTGTATATTTGTACAGTAAATACGTTTTTGCCATGCAGCCCGAACACATCCACCCCGCCCTGTGGCGCGCCACGCAATTGGCGCGCAGCGCCGCCCGCGGCGTGCCCACCGGCCATGCCGCACTGTCTGCGCAGTTGCCCGCGGGCGGGTGGCCGCAGGGCGCGCTGGTCGAACTGCTGGCCCCCCATCCCGGCATTGGCGAAATCCGCCTGTTGCAGCCGGCGCTGGCCCAACTCGACCGCCGCCATGTCATCGCGCTGGTGCAGCCTCCTCATGTCCCGCATCTGGCCTGCTGGCAAGGCTGGCGGCTGGATCCCCGGCAACTGCTCTGGGTGGCGCCCGAACGTCCTGCCGACGCCCTGTGGGCTGCCGAGCAAATCCTGAAACACGGCACTTGCGGGGCCTTGATGTGCTGGCTGCCCCGGGCGCGGCCCGAGGCATTGCGCCGGCTGCACCTGGCGGCCCAGGGCCACGACACGCTGTGCTTCATCCTGCGTCCGGCTACGGCGGCCCAGCAGGCTTCGCCTGCGCCGCTGCGCCTGGCCCTGGCCCCCGCCCCCGGCGGGCTGTCGGTTCATATCCTGAAGCGGCGCGGGCCGGCCTGCGCCGAACCCCTGCATATCCTTTTCGAGCCCGCTTCGGCGCCGGCTTACGCCCCCACTCGCCATGCCCCTCTGGATCGCCGTCTTCCTGCGCTGCCTGCCGCTGGACGCCGCACGCCCTCAGTGGTCTCCTGATGCGGCGTTTGCGGTGCTGGACCACGAACGCATCGCCGCCCTGACGCCGGCAGCGGCCGCCGCCGGGTTGCGGGCCGGCATGCGCCGCGCGGGCGCGGCCGCCATGGCGCCCGATATTCCGCTGCTGGATCGCGATGCGCCTGCCGAAAACACGCTGCTGCACGAAGCCTCGCTGGCCCTGCTGCAGTACACGCCCGACATCGCCCTGGCCGGCCCGGATACCGTGTTGCTGCAAGTGGGCGCCAGCCTGACGTATTTCGGCGGGCCGCGCGCCCTGCACCGGCGCGTGGCCGCCACCTTGCGCGCCATGAGCCTGCATGCCCGGCTGGGCATGGCCCCTACCGCCCAGGGCGCCTGGCTGCTGGCACACCACGCGGCGGCCCGCACACCGCGCCGGGCATTGCAGGCGGCAACCCTGGCGCGGCGCCTCGATGCCCTGCCCTGCGCCCTGCTGCCGGGCGCCAGGCCCCGCCTGGAATGGCTGGGCGACCTGGGCTGCCATACGCTGGGCGCCTTGCGCCGCCTGCCCCGCGCCGGTCTGCAGCGGCGCTGCGGTACCACGCTCACCCAAGAGCTCGATGCCGCCTACGGCACGCAACCCGAATGCCACGCCTGGATCCAGCCGCCCGCGCGCTTCCGGCAACGGCTGGAACTGCCCGATTATCTCCAGCACGCCGACGCCCTGCTGGCCTGGACGCGCCGCCTGCTCGAACCCCTGTGCGGCTGGCTGGCTGCACGGCGGCGCGCCGTGCAGCACCTGAACCTGATCCTCGAACACGAACGCGGCCGGCACGCCCGGGCCCCTATCGAATTGCCCCTGAGCCTGGCCCAGCCGGCATGGCAACAGTCGCACCTGCTGGATCTGCTGCGCGAAAAACTCGACCGCCTGCAACTCCAGGCCCCGGTCATCGCCCTGGTGCTCAGCGTGACCGACACCGTGGAACAGCCCGCCGCCAGCGCCTGCCTGTTTCCCGAACCCGGCGGCACTCCCGCCGAACATGCCCGGCTGATCGACCTGCTCAGCGCCCGGCTGGGCCGCCATCGGGTATTGCATGCCCAGCCCGTGGCCGATCATCGCCCTGAAGTCGCCAACGGCTGGCAAGCCGCGCAAGACGGCCCGGCCGGCATGGCCGCCCATCCCGGGCCGCTGGACCGGCCCTTCTGGCTGCTTGATCCGCCCCTGCAACTGACAGAAGCGGGACATCGTCCCGTTTATGCCGGACAGGCCTTGCGACTGGTGCGCGGCCCCGAGCGCATCGAAAGCGGCTGGTGGGACGCGCCCCTGACGGTGCGCGACTACTTCGTGGCCGAAGATGCCGCCACAGTGCGCTACTGGATCTACCGCGAGCGCGATACCGAGCACGCGCGCTGGTTTCTGCACGGACGCTACGCATGATGCAGTCTGCCTTGCCCGGCCTGCTGCCGGCCTATGCCGAATTGCAGTGCCTGTCGAATTTTTCTTTCCTGCAAGGCGCCTCGCATCCCGGCGAGCTGGTGGAACAGGCCGCGCAGCTGGGCTACGCCGCGCTGGCCATCACCGACGAGTGCTCGCTGGCGGGCGTGGTGCGGGCGCACGTGGCGGCCAAGGCATGCAACCTGTCGCTCATCATCGGCAGCACCCTGGTCTTGCAGCAAGGCCCCGATACGCCGCCATTGACGCTGGTACTGCTGGCGCAGAACCGTGAAGGCTACGGCAACCTGTCCGAACTGATCACCTGGGCGCGCTCGCGCGCGCCCAAGGGCGAATACCGCCTGTATGCCGATGACATCGCCGCACCCGCGCCCGCCCACGCACACCTGCGCGGCATGCCCGATTGCCTGGCCATCCTGGCGCCGCCGGCCGGCATCGATGCCGACACCCTGGCCGCGCAGGCCTGCTGGGTGGCGCGGCATTTCGCCGGCCGCGCGTGGGTGGGCCTGACCCTGCTGCACCACGCCCGCGACGACCTGCATCGCGCGGCCGTGCAGCACGCCGCACAGGCCAGCGGGCTGCCGGTGGTGGCCGTGGGTTGCGTGCAGATGCACCTGCGCTCACGCAAGCCGCTGCACGATACCCTGGCAGCCATACGCACCCGGCGCAGCGTGGCGCAATGCGGCTACAGCCTGCAGGCCAACGCCGAACAGCACTTGCGCACCCGCCTGCGGCTCGCGTCGCTGTACCCGCCCGAAACCCTGGCCCAGACCCTGGCCATCGCGCAACGCTGCGCCTTTTCGCTTGATCAGCTGCGTTACGAATATCCCGATGAAATCGTGCCCCCCGGCGCCACGCCCGCAAGCTATCTGCGCCAGGAAGTCTATGCGGGCATGCGCCGCCGCTACCCGGGCGAGATTCCCGCCACCGTGGTGGCGCTGGTCGAAAAAGAACTGGCCTTGATTTCCGAACTGAAGTACGAACCCTACTTCCTCACGGTGTACGACATCGTGCAATATGCGCGCCGCAACAACATCCTGTGCCAGGGGCGCGGCTCGGCCGCCAATTCGGCGGTGTGCTATTGCCTGGGCATTACCGCGGTGCCGCCAGACAAAAGCCAGGCGCTGTTCGAACGCTTCATCAGCAAAGAACGCAACGAGCCGCCTGATATCGATGTGGACTTCGAACACCAGCGGCGCGAAGAAGTCATTCAATACATCTACACAAAATACGGGCGGCACCGCGCCGCGCTGACGGGCGTGGTGATTTCATACCGCCCGCGCAGCGTGCTGCGCGATACCGGCCGCGCGCTGGGCATCGACCCGGGCATCATCGACGCGGTGGCGCGCGCGCACCAATGGTGGGACGGCAAGCATGCCATGCTGAACACGCTGGGCAATTGCGGGCTGGATCCGGCATCGCGCGAGGCGCGGCATTGGGCCGCGCTGGCCGAGACGCTGATGGGCTTTCCCCGCCACCTGTCGCAGCACCCCGGTGGCTTTGTCATCGCGCGCGACAACCTGGCCCGCCTGGTGCCCATCGAAAACGCCGCCATGCCCGACCGCAGCGTCGTGCAATGGGACAAGGACGACCTCGACGCCCTGGGCCTGCTCAAGGTCGACATCCTGGCGCTGGGCATGCTGTCTGTCCTGCATCGCGCCCTGGACCTGGCCGCCCGGCGGCGCGGCCAGCCCCTGGCGCTGCAGGATATTCCGCAAGACGACCCGGCCACCTACGACATGATCTGCGCCGCCGACACCGTGGGCGTTTTCCAGATCGAATCGCGTGCGCAAATGAGCATGCTGCCGCGCCTGCAGCCGCGCGAATACTACGACCTGGTGGTGCAGGTGGCCATCGTGCGGCCGGGTCCGATACAGGGCGGCATGGTGCATCCGTACTTGCGCCGGCGCCAGAAGCAGGAACGCGTGACCTATCCCAGCAAGGCCGTGGAAACCGTGCTGTCGCGCACGCTGGGCGTACCGATCTTCCAGGAACAGGTCATGCAGATCGCCATGGTGGCGGCCGATTTCACTCCAGGCGAAGCCGACGAACTGCGGCGTTCGATGGCAGCCTGGAAACGCAAGGGCGGCATCGACCGCTTCAACAAGAAGCTGGTGCAGGGTTTGCTCAAGAACGGCTACAGCATGGCATTCGCCGAGGCCATCATCCGCCAGATCGAAGGGTTCGGCGAATATGGTTTCCCCGAAAGCCACGCGGCCAGTTTCGCACTGCTGGCCTACGCGAGCTCCTGGCTCAAGTGTCACGAGCCGGAGGCGTTCCTGGCCGCCTTGCTCAATTCGCAGCCCATGGGGTTTTATGCGCCCGCGCAACTGGTGCAGGATGCCCGCCGGCACGGCGTCACCGTACTGCCCGCAGACGTCTCATCCAGCGGATGGGAAGCCGGCCTGGAAGGCCTGCCCGACGCGCCAGGCCGTCCGGCTGTGCGCCTGGGCCTGAACCAGGTGCAGGGGCTTGCGGAAGCCGCCGCACGGCGTATTGAGCAGGCGCGCGCGCAAGCGCCGTTTTCGGACACGCGCGACCTGGGCCGCCGCGCGGCGCTGACGCGGCGTGATCTGGATGCGCTGGCCGCGGCCGATGCGTTGAACAGCCTGGCCGGCCACCGCCGCCTGGCCAGTTGGGAAGCCAGCGCCAGCGTGGCCCATCGCGATTTGCTGCGCGATGCGGATAGCGCCGATACCGATGCGCCCGTGTTGCCCGACCCTACCGAGGGGCAATCGGTTTCGGCTGACTATCGCAGCCTGCGCCTGACGCTGCGCAGCCATCCGCTGGCGTTGCTGCGGTCTCGTCTGGGAGCGTTGCGATTCGAGCCCGCCGAGGTGCTCAATACCTATCCCGACCGGCGCCTGGCGCGGGCCTGCGGGCTGGTTACGGTGCGCCAGCGGCCTCAGACGGCCAAGGGAACGATTTTCGTGACACTGGAAGACGAAACCGGGCCCGTCAATGTGGTGGTGCGCACGGAGCTTATCGAGCGCCAGCGCCGCGAATTGCTGGGGGCGACGCTGCTTGGGGTGTACGGGGTGTGGCAGAACGTCGGCGGCGTGCGGCACCTGATCGCACGGCGGCTGGTGGATTTATCGGGTTTGCTGGGAAATCTGCAGGCGCGGAGCCGGAATTTTCATTGATCCGGTCTTTGTGGTTCTTTCCGGGCGCGGGAAATTTTCAGGGCGATAAAGTGGATGGTTGCCGGGGGGTGCGTTTTCTTGGGCCGTCCTGCCCGGTCTGCGCGGGCGGGCGGTGCACGTGCGTCGGGCTCGGGTGCATACAGGCACCCTCGGCCGGCTGCGCCGGCTGCCCCGCCGCCCAACGCACCGCCCGCCCGCGCAGACCGGGCAGGACTATGCCTGGATTCAACGAAGCGTCAGCGTTCCCGTTGTATCGCCCCTTCGTGGCAACCCGTGGACGCGCACGGCAAGGCGACTCAAGAACTCAAAGCATCTACAGCAAGCCGTCCGCCTACGGCCGAAACGGCAGCGCATCGATAGGCAGTTCCAGCCCCGACATCTGCGCGGTCAGCAGCGCCGCGCTGCCGCACGCCAGCGTAAAGCCCAGTGCGCCATGGCCGATGTTCAGCCACAGATTGTCGGCCACCCGCGCGGCGCCGATTTGCGGCTTGCCGGTGGGCGTGGCCGGACGCAAGCCGGCCCACGCTTCGGCCTTGCTCAAGTCCAGGTTCGGGAAAATCTCGTGCACCTGCCGCTTGAGCAGGGCAATGCGCGCGGGATCGATATCGGCGTCGGCACTGCCTATGTCTACCATCGCGGCGATGCGCAGCACGCCACCGACGCGCGCATACACGATGCGCCGCTCGTAATCGGTGACGCTGATGGCCGGTGCGGTGGTGTCACCCGGTTCCAGCGGCACGGTCAGGCTATAGCCCTTCAGCGGATACAGCGGCAAGTCCTGGCCCAGCGGCTTGATGAGCGCGCGCGCGCCCATGCCGGCCGCCAGCACCACGGCGTCGGCGGCTATGTCGCCCGTTGCGGTTTCCACCGCCACGATCTTGCGGCCTTCGCGCCGCAACCGGTGCACGGGGCTGGCCATGCGGCATTCGACATTGCCCAGCGCCTGCAGGCGCTTGAACAGGCCTTCGGTGAACTGGCGGCAATCGCCTGCTTCTTCGCTCGGCGTATATACCGCCCCCGCGAGGCTTGCGCCCAGCCCGGCCAGGGCGGGTTCGAGTTCCAGTGTTTCTACCGCATCCAGGACGCGCTGCTCGGCGCCCAGCGAAGCCTGGTAGGCCACGAGCTTGCGGGCCTTCTCGAGCAGCTCAGGGCTGCGGTAGGCAATCAGCTTGCCGTTGCGCACGTGGCCGAATTCCAGATTTTCTTCGGCCAGCAACCGGTGCAGCACGTCACGGCTCAGGTACGACAGCGATTGCAGTTGCGCCGTGGAAACCTGCGCCACCGACGCGCGGCAAGCCAGCGCGAAGCGCAGGCTCCACAGCCATTGGTGAGGGTCCAGGCGCGGCCGGAAGCGCAACGGAGAATCGGCCCGCAGCAGCCACGCCGGCACATTGGGCAACACGCCGGGGCCCGCCAGCGGCGCCACATAGCTGTAGCTGAGCTGCCCGCCGTTGGCATAGCTGGACACCGTCGCCGGATTGGCGCGGCTGTCGACCAGGACAACCTCGTGACCCTGCCGGGCAAGAAAATAGGCCGAGGTGACTCCCACCACCCCGGCGCCGATTACGCAGATTTTCATGGCAAACCTTGAACAATCATTCCAAGGTCATTGTGGGACGCGGGGGCGCGTGGCACAAATGCCAATGCGGCGGGCACCCATAACCTAAGGTTTGCTCCGCGAAAAACGCGGGAAATTCCGCCATGGCAGGCCGTTCAGGCCGCCCGGTACAACTGCACAATGGCCTCGCCGGTGGGCGCGCGCACCAGATCGGCCAGGGTGTGCCGGTTCAGCGTGTCGAAAAAGACCTGCAGGCCGTCGGCCAACAGGCCCGACAAGCGGCACATGCCATTGAGCGCGCACGGGGGCTGCGCGCAGTTGATGAGCTGGCCCTGGCGCTCGAGGGTGTGCACCAGGTCGCCCAGGCGGTACGCCGTGGGCGGGTGGGCCAGCCGCAGGCCGCCGCCCTTGCCCCGCGTGGTGGCCACCCAGCCCTGCTGGCCCAGGAAGTGCACCACCTTGACCATATGATTGCGCGATACCGCGAAACGCTCGGCGATCTCGGGAATCGTCACGGGCGTCTCGCGCGCCCCCGCCTGCGTCAGGTACATCAGTACGCGCAGGCCGAAGTCGGTGTATCGGGTCAGTTGCATGGGGCCAGACTATACCGCTATGCGCCCGGCCCGCCCGTGCCGAATACTTCGGCATGGATGCGCTGGGGCGGCACGCCCAGTTCAGACAGCGCGCGGCGCTGTTCGTCCATGAACGGCAGCGGCCCGCACAAGTAGTAATCGGCGTCCGGCAGCACCGCCACATCGCGTATGGCGTGCAGATCGACCCGGCCGGAATAGTCGTAATCGATGCCGGGCTGGTCTTCGGCGCCCACCGTTTCGTAGTAAACGATCTTGCGCACGTTGGGCCGCTCTTGCGCCACGGCGTTGACGTGCTGTTTCATGGCATGCACCGAGCGGTCGCGGCAAGCATGCACGAAACGGATCTGGCGGCCGTCGTCGCGCGCCACCAGGTAGTTCAGCATCGACACCATGGGAGTCAGCCCCACGCCGCCGCTGAGCAGCACCACGGGCGCGGCGCGCTGGTCGTCGAGCGTGAAATCGCCCTGCGGCGGCGCCAGGTCGAGCACATCGCCTTCGTTGATGTGGTTATGCAAAACGTTCGATACGCTGCCGGCGGGCGCCCCGCCCCGGCCGCCTTCGCGCTTGACGGAGATGCGCAGGCGGCCCTGGCCCGGCGCGTCGGACAGGCTGTATTGGCGCGGCTGCATCAACCCCAGTTCGGGCACATAGACCCGTAGCGAGATGTACTGGCCCGGCAGGTATCCGGGCACCGGGCCGCCGTCGGCGGGCGCCAGGTAAAACGAGGTGATCTCGGCACTTTCGGGCACCTTGCGTTCCACCCGGAAGGCGCGCCAGCCCGTCCAGCCGCCCTCTTTGCTGGCCGACTGCGCATACAGGCGCGCTTCTTCGGCGATCAGCAGGTCGGCCAATTGGCCGTAGGCGGCCGCCCAGGCGGCGACGAGTTCGTCCGTGGCGGCCTCGCCCAGCACTTCGCGGATGGACGCCAGCAAGTGCTTGCCCACAATGGCGTAGTGCTCGGGGCGTATGCCCAGGCTGACATGCTTGTGCACGATGCGCGTGATGACCGGCGCCAGCACCGACGGATCGTCAATGTGTTCCGCGTAGGCAGCCACGGCCGCCGCCAACGCCTGCTGCTGCTGCCCGCCTTCCTGGTGGCCCTGGTTGAAAACCTGCTTCAGTTCCGGGTTGTGCTGGAACATGCGCGCATAGAAATGGCAGGTAAGCGCCTCGCCATGGGTTTTCAGAACAGGCGCCGTGGACTTCACCAGCGTGCGGACTTCCTGGCTCAACATGTGTACTGCTCCTTTCACGATAAAACTTGAACATGTATTTATTTTACATGTTTAAACGACCGCGCGCCGCGCGCGTTTGCGCAGCGCCCGCGCGCCCGGTTAAAACATGGGTTCAGCCGTATCCCATTAAAGGTATTTTCATGAGCAGCAACTCGCTCAAGACCCGCTTGTCCGATGCCATCAAAGACGCCATGCGCGCGCGCGACTCGCAGCGCCTTGCTACCCTGAGGTTCCTGTCCGCCGCCATCAAGCAGAAAGAAGTCGACGACCGCCACGAACTGAGCGATGCCGACATCACGGCCGTCATCGAAAAACAGGTCAAGCAGCGACGCGAATCCATCACGGCATACGAAAAAGCCGGCCGCCTGGAAACCGCCGCCCAGGAAACCGCCGAACTCGATGTGCTGCGCGAATTCCTGCCGCAGGCCGCCACCCCGGAAGAAATCGACGCGGCCATCAGCGCCGCGCTGGCAGCGGTGGCCGCGCAAGGCGTCAGCGGCGGCCCGGCCATGGGCAAGGTCATGGCCATCCTGAAACCCGCCCTTGCGGGCCGCGCCGACATGACGCTGGTATCTCAGCAGGTCAAACAGCGCCTGGTGTAGCAGCGGGCGCAGGCGCCTCGTGGCCGAACAGGTCCAGCCGGGCCTGGCGGCCCGGCACGGCGCCCTCGTCGAAATTGCTCATCCCCACGCCGGCCAGCCTGTAGCGCGTGGCGGGCGGCAGATCCACCCGCGTGCACAACTGGCGCGCCGCCTCGGCCAGCATGGCCGCCGATTCCACGGGCCGCGCCAGCGTCAGCGTGCGCGTCAGGATGCGGAAGCGGTCTGTCTTGAGCTTGAGCACCACGGTGCGTCCGATAGCTCCCTTGCGCGTGCCCTGCTCCCATACCTTGGCCGCCAGGCGCGCAAGCGTTTCGTCCAGCGCGTCCAGCCGCAAATCGGTGGCAAAGGTGGTTTCCGCCGAAATCTGCTGCAACGGCGCATCCGGCTGCACCGGGCGCGTGTCCACGCCGCGCGACAGCTCGTGCAGCCGCAACCCATAGCGGCCGAAATGATGCTCCAGCTCTGCCGCGCTGAAACGCGCCAGGTCGCCCACCGTCTGCACGCCCAGCGCCGCCAGGCGCGACTGCATCACCTTGCCCACCCCGGGCACCTTGCGCACCGGCAAGGGCTGCAGAAACGCAAGCACCTGCGAGGGCTTGATGACGAACAGGCCATCGGGCTTGTTCCAATCGGACGCGATCTTGGCCAGGAACTTGTTGGGCGCCACCCCGGCCGAAGCGGTCAACTGCGTGGCCTGCCGGATTTCATGCCGGATCGCGCGCGCGACATCGGTGGCCGACGCCAGGCCCTGCTTGTTGGCGGTGACGTCCAGATACGCCTCGTCGAGCGACAATGGCTCGACCAGGTCGGTATGGCGCATGAAAATCTGCCGCACCTGGCGCGACACGTCGCGGTATCGGTTGAAATCGGGCGGCACATAAAGCGCCTGCGGGCACAGGCGCTGCGCGCGGGCCACCGACATCGCCGAATGCACGCCGTAGCGGCGCGCCTCGTAAGAAGCCGCACAGACCACCGAGCGCGGCCCTTCCCAGGCCACCACTACCGGCAGCCCGCGCAGCGACGGGTTATCGCGCTGTTCGACAGACGCGTAGAACGCGTCCATGTCGATGTGTACGATCTTGCGCATGGGCGAAGGCATGACAGGCAACTTGCAGTACGAAGGCCGCGGGCGCACCGGCGCAACGGCGCACCGGCGCACCGGCGGAAATCGGCATATTATGACGCGCTGTCAAGCACTACCTGGAAGCTGCCGTACCCATGACCACGCCCGCGACGACCGACTATTTTGGCCTGACCATCCCGCTGATGAGCCTGCTGGGCCTGGTGCCCGAGCGCGTCGGGCCCGACCAGGCCCGCACCGTCCTGCCCTGGCGCGCCGACCTGACCAACAGCCGGGGCGACATCCATGGCGGCACCATGATGGCAGTGCTGGACTTCACGCTGAGCGCTGCGGCGCGGGGCGGCGAGCCCGGCCTGGGCATGGCCACGATAGACATGACCACCAGTTTCATGGCGCCCGGCACCACCGATCTGGTCATTGAAGCGCGTTGCCTGCGGCGCGGCGCGTCGATCGCCTTTTGCGAGGGCGAAGTGCGCGGCGCCGACGGCGAACTGGTGGCCAAGGCCTCGGCCACGTTCAAGATCATCAGGCGCCGTCCGGGCGGCGATTGAACGGCCGCCGCAGGCGCCTAGCGCGGCTGCGGCAGGGGCGCGTTGTCCTGGGGACGCGGATCGCCCGGCATGTACGCCACACAAGACGGCAATCCGTAGATGATGGCTTCGCGCATGGCGCGCACGGCGTCCTCGTTCCAGATGCCGCGGCCCCACATGGCAATGTCCACCTTCGACTGGCGCTCGCCGGTGGCGGCGATCTGCACGCGGGTCACGTCATCGCCGGTGAAAGGCGCCTCGACGCGCACCAGCGCGGTTCGCGCGGTGTCATCGATCTGGCCGTGCACGGTGTACGCCCCGGTGCCCTGCAGGCAGCGCCGGGCCTGCGCCGTCGCGGCCTGGTACGCATCGCGATAACTGGATTGCACGGAAAGGCTGTCATGCAGCCCGCCGCCGCTGGAAAGACCGGTGGAGCAGCCCGCCAGCCCCAGCGCGGCCACGGCCGCCGCCATTGCAACTCTGATCATGTCGACTCCCTGAAGTGGCTGCGATTATCCCGCAATCCGCGCGCCGCCGGCCAGCGGGCCGCCCGCGGCGGGTTCGACCACGCCGCGGCGCCTGTGGCATGATCGACAGATCGCGCCGGCCATCCGGCCCAGGAGACCGCCTTGCCCCATGCCTTGCCCCCGGCTGCCCAGCCGCCCCGCCAGTACCCCCTGAAAGACTTCTTTCGCAACCCGGACCGCGGCTACTTCCGCCTGGCCGACGACGGCCGGATGCTGGGGTTCATGCAACCCGTCGCGGTGGACGGGCACCCTGCCCGCATGAACATCTTCGTCCAGCCGCTGCAGGACGGCCGCCCCACCGGCGAGCCGCGTCGCCTGACTGGCGAAACGGCGCGCGACGTCAGCGACTTCTTCTGGAAGGGCAACGACACGGTGCTGTACCAGAAAGATTTCGGCGGCGACGAGAACTTCCACGTGCTGGCCGTCGATGCGCAAACCGGCTCGGTACGCGACCTGACGCCGTATGAGGGCGTGCGGGCGGGCATCGAAGACGACCTGCCCGACGACCCTCGCCACGTGCTCATCAGTCACAACCAGCGCGATCCGCAGGTGTTTGACGTCTACCGGGTCGACGTGCAGACGGGGGCTGCGGTGCTGGTGGCGCAGAACCCGGGCAACGTGGTGGGCTGGCAAACCGACCACGCCGGCAGGGTGCGCGCCGCGCTTGCCAGCGATGGCCTGGACACGACGCTACTGTATCGCGACGATGAAGCCGAGCCGCTGCGCCCGCTGATCACGACCGATTACCGCACCAGCGTCACGCCGCTGTTTTTCACCTTCGACGACCGGGGCTTTTATGCCTTGAGCAACCGCGGGCGGGACAAGCTTGCCCTGGTCATCATCGACCCTGCGCGTCCCGACCACGAAGAGCTGGTATACGCCACGGACGAAGTCGACCTGGACGCGGCCATGTACTCGCGCAAGCGCCGCGTGCTGACCCTGGCCGCCTACCAGACCGACAAACCGCGCCGCCACTACTTCGACGACCAGACCCAGTCGCTGTACCGACAGCTCGAAAGCCTGCTGCCCGGCTACGACGTCGCCCTGCAAGGCTGGAACCGCGACGAAGACACCTATATCGTCGCGGCCTATAACGACCGCACACCGGGTTCACGCTACCTGTTCCGCGCAGGCACGGGCGCGCTGCACAGGCTCGCCGAGATCAACCCCGCCATACCCGAGGCCGACATGTCGCCGGTGCGGCCCGTGCGTTACACCAGCCGCGACGGCCTGGAAATACACGGCTACCTGACCCTGCCCGCGGGCCGCCCGGCGCGCGGCCTGCCCTGCATTGTCAACCCGCACGGCGGCCCCTGGGCGCGCGACGGATGGGGCTACAACCCCGAAGTACAATTCCTTGCCAATCGCGGCTTCTGCGTGCTGCAGATCAACTTCCGCGGCTCTACCGGCTATGGCCGCCGCTTCTGGGAAGCCGGCTTCGGGCAATGGGGCCTGGCCATGCAGGACGACATCACCGACGGCGTACACTGGCTCATCGGGCAAGGCATTGCCGATCCGGCGCGCATCGGCATCTATGGCGGCAGCTACGGCGGGTATGCGGCGCTGGCCGGCGTGGCGTTCACGCCAGAGCTGTACGCCGCGGCGGTCGACTATGTCGGCGTGTCCAATCTGTTCACCTTCATGAACACCATTCCGCCGTACTGGAAACCGTTGCTGGCCAAGATGTACGACATGGTGGGCCATCCCGAGCGCGATCGCGAACGCCTGGCGGCCACGTCTCCCGCGTTGCACGTCGACCGCATCCGCGCGCCGCTGCTGATCGCCCAGGGGGCCCAGGACCCGCGCGTCAACAAGGCCGAAAGCGACCAGGTGGTCCAGGCATTGCGGTCGCGCGGCGTCGAGGTCCAGTATCTGGTCAAAGACAACGAAGGGCACGGATTTCACAATGACGAAAACAAGTTCGAGTTCTACGCCGCCATGGAGGCGTTTTTTGTAGAACACCTGCAACCATAATGCACAGCCTGGGCGGCGCGGCCGGCATGGCCACGCCGCTCTGCCATCTTTAGTTACGAAACCTAATGGGCCCTTGATGGGTCTATCCGGTTCTGGCCTAGAATCGGCAGCAATGAATACCCCTGAAAATCGTCCTTCCTCCCCCCGCCGGGGCTTGAAAAAGTTCACGCATCGACGCTTCCTGGCCAAGGCCGCCGTGGCTGTCGCCGGGCTGGGGCTATGCGGCGCGCTGCTGCTGGGCCTGGCTATCGGGCTTACCTGGCCCAACCTGCCCGCGCTGCATGCCATGACCGACTACCGGCCCAGCGTGCCGCTGCGCATCTACACGGCCGACGGCGTGCTCATCGGCGAATTCGGCGAAGAACACCGCAACGTGGTGCGCTTCGAAGAAATCCCGCTCGTCATGAAGCAGGCCATCCTGGCCGCCGAAGACGACGACTTCTACGAGCACCGCGGCATCGACTGGATGGGCATGCTGCGCGCGGGCCTGGCCAACGTGGTCAGCATGTCCAAGTCGCAGGGCGCCAGCACCATCACCATGCAGGTGGCGCGCAACTTCTACCTGTCGTCCGAAAAAACCTACCTGCGCAAGTTCTACGAACTGCTGCTGACCTTCAAGATCGAATCCGAGCTCACCAAGGACCAGATCCTTGAGCTCTATATGAACCAGATCTACCTGGGCCACCGGGCGTATGGGTTTGCCGCGGCCTCGCGCACCTATTTCGGCAAGCCGCTGTCCGAGGTCACCGCCGCCGAGGCCGCGCTGCTGGCGGGCGTACCCAAGGCGCCGTCGCGCTCGAACCCCATCACCAACCTCGAACGCGCCAAGATCCGCCAGCACTACGTGCTGGGCCGCATGCAGGCGCTGGGATACCTGACGCCCGAACAGACGCAGGCCGCGCTTGCGCAACCGCTGCTGATACGCGGCAGCGAGGGCGCGCAGGCCAACGGCTTCACGGTGCATGGCGAGTACCCGGCCGAACTGGTGCGCCAGATCATGTATGGCATGTTCCAGGATGAAACCTACACGCTGGGCCTGGATGTCTACACCACCATCGACTCGAAAGCCCAGCAGGCTGCCTACGAAGCGGTGCGTGCCGGCGTGCTGGACTACACCCGGCGCGCGCCCTACCCGGGCCCCGAAGACCAGATCGACCTGCCCGATGGCATCGAACAAGACCGCCAGGCATTCGAAGAAATCCTCGACAGCGTACAGGAAGACACCCCCGACAGCGGCGACCTGCTGGCCGGCGTGGTGCTGTCGGCCAGCCCCACTGAAGTCACCGTCGCGCGCAGCGCCACCGAGATCGTCACGATTTCCGACAAGAAAGCCCTGGCGGTCGTTGCCCGGGCGCTCAACCCCAAGGCCGACGCCGACCGGCAGATCCGCCGCGGCTCCGTCGTCTATGTCCGCCGTCAGGGCGACACTTGGGAAATCATCAACATGCCGGCCCTGCAGGCCGCGCTGGTGTCGATGTCGCCGCAAGACGGCGCCATACGCGCCATGGTCGGCGGCTTCGACTTCTACCGCGGCTCGTTCAACCGCGCCACCCAGGCGTTCCGGCAGCCCGGCTCCACCATCAAGCCCTTTGTCTACGCGGCGGCGCTCGAGCGCGGCATGACCCCGGCCACCCAGGTATCCGACATGCCATTCGAGCTCACTGTCGAACAGACCGGCTCGCGGCCCTGGACGCCCAAGAACGACGGCAACCGCTACGAACCCATGCAGACCCTGCGCGAAGGGCTGTACCGGTCGAAGAACATGGTGTCGATACGCATTCTGCAGGCCATCACGCCGGAATACGCGCAGGACTACCTGACCCGCTTCGGCTTCCAGAAAGAGCGCTGGCCGGCCGTGCTGCCGCTGGCCCTGGGCGCCGGCGGCGCCACGCCACTGCAGATGGCAAGCGCCTACAGCATATTCGCCAACGGCGGATACCGCGTGCCCCCCTACCTGATCGACCGCGTCACCGACCGAGCCGGCAAGGTGCTGATGCAGGCGCAGCCGGTGGCCGCCGGCGACGAGGCAGCCCGGGCCATCGATCCCCGCACCGCATGGATCATGGACGACATGCTGCGCGATGTCGCATCCATCGGCACGGGCGCCCGGGCCAAGCGCACGCTCAAGCGTTCCGACCTGGGCGGCAAGACCGGCACCACCAATGACGCGGTGGACGTCTGGTTCAGCGGCTATACGCCCACGCTCAGCACCACCGTGTGGATGGGTTTCGACCAGCCGCGGTCGCTGGGCAGCAACGCATTCGGCAGCGGCCTGGCCCTGTCCACCTGGCTCGACTACACGAAACCGGTACTGCAAGATGTGCCCGAGCAGCCGCAGCGCCCCCTGCCGGGCGGCCTTATCGTGCACAACGGCGAATACTACTTTTCCGAGTTCCCGCCCGGGCAGGCAGTGGCGGCGCTGGACCTGTCCACGGGCGATGAGCTCACGGATTTCCTGAACAACATGCGCCCGGCCGACAACGCGCCCACACAGGTGCGGCCACTCAACCCGGCGCCGCCCGCCGGCCCGTCGCCTGGTCCGGCTTCCATTCCGGTGCCGGCGCCGCCGCCCGCCTACACCCCCCAGGTGGGCCAGGCGGACGCTCCGGCCATGCCCGCCGCGGCACCGCCGCGCAGCCGCCCCGCGCCCATCGTGACCATCCCCGTTCCTTCCGCCACGGGCCCGGCCAGCGCGCGGCCCATCCAGTCGCCAGGGTCGGTCGAATTGCGTCCGCTTTGAGTTCGGCGGCCGGGCGCCCGCGGCCCGGCCCAGCGCGGCCCGGCCTGACGCGGCCCGGCCCCGCGCCCTTGCCCGGCACGTGCACGCACGTGTCTTTTTTTGTCTGCAGCGGCGTTTTAATGACGCACTAATGATGAGAATAGATATTGTTCATGATATCGTTCAGGTTTCTTCACGCTCACGGACGCGCGCTCCATGACCACCGCGACCACCGTCAAGGCCTGGTACCTGATACACAAATGGACCAGCCTGGTCTGTACCCTATTTCTGCTGGTCATCTGCCTGACCGGCCTGCCGCTGATCTTCCACCACGAAATCGAGCACCTGTTCGATGAGGGCAAGCCGGTGGCCGAGCTGCCGGCAGACGCGCCACGCGCCAGCCTGGACCGCATCGTGGCGCAGGCCAGGGCGCTCTACCCGGACGAATACGTGGACTACGTCTATATCGACGACCACGAACCCCAGGCGTATGTGGGCATGGTGCCCGAACTGGGCAAGGCCGTCGAAAAAGGCCACGCCGTGCGCGTGGACCTGCGCACCACCGACGTGCTGCACGATGGCCCGCCTTACGCCGAAGACCGCTTTTCATTCATGGGCATCATGCTGGCGCTGCACGTCGACCTGTTCGCGGGGCTGGCCGGGGAACTGTTCCTGGGGTTCATGGGGTTGCTGTTCGTCGTGGCCATCGTATCGGGCGTGGTGCTGTATGGCCCGTTCATGAAAAAGCTGGAATTCGGCACCGTGCGCGCCGCACGTTCCACCCGCCTGAAATGGCTGGACCTGCATAACCTGCTGGGCATCGTCACCCTGGTCTGGGCATTCGTGGTCGGCCTCACTGGCGTCATCAACGAGCTTTCCACGCCGCTGTTCCGCCTGTGGCAATCCACCGAACTGCCCCGCATCCTGGCGCCGTACCAGGGCCGCCCCGTGCCCACGGCGCTGGCATCGGTGCAACAGGCCGCCGACACCGCCATGAAGGCCCTGCCCGACCGCGAAGTCTCGTTCATTGCGTATCCCGGCAACGCCTTCGGCAGCCCTCACCATTACATCGTCTGGCTGCGCGGCAATACGCCGCTGACTTCCAAGCTGAACAGTCCGGTGCTGGTTGACGGCGTCACCGGCGAACTCAGCGCGGTGGCCCGCATGCCCTGGTACCTGACTGCCCTGGAAATCTCGCGCCCGCTGCACTTCGGCGACTACGGCGGCATGCCCCTGAAGATTCTGTGGACGCTGCTCGACCTGGTCACCATCGTGGTGCTGGGCAGCGGCCTGTACCTGTGGGTTGCACGCCGCAGGGCCACCGACGCCCGCGTCGCCGAGCTCGTGCGGCGCCACCAGCAGGCGACGCCGCAACGGAGCCCCGCATGACCCCGCGCCGGCGTTTCTGGTTCATCTGGGGCGTGCCCATCGCATTGGGCGTGCTCAGCGTATTCGGCCTGCTGGCGGCGCTGCTGGGCACCGGCGCATGGCATTGGGCTTCTTGGGTGTCGCTGAGCATTCTGCTGCTCGTCATTGCCCGCTACTGGTGGTTTCCGTCGCCGCGCTGAGCTCAGCCCTTGAAGCGTTCGGGGTCTGGCCCCACCCGCGGCCCCTCGGGCAGGTTGTCGATGGCAGCCATGTCCTCGGCCGACAGCTCGAAATCGAAAACATCGATATTGGCGCGAATGCGCTCGGGCGTCACCGACTTGGGAATCGGCAGCAGGCCATTCTGCACATGCCATCGCAGCGTGACCTGCGCGGGCGACTTTCCATATTTCGCGGCCAGCGCCACGAGCGTGTCGTGGCGCATGACGGCGCCCTGCCCCAGGGGGCTCCAGCATTGCGTGGCGATACCCAGCTCGGCATGGAAAGCCCGCAATTCCTTCTGCGCAAATTCCGGGTGCAGTTCGATCTGGTTCACCGCCGGCACCACGCCGGTTTCGTCGACCAGCCGCTGCAACTGCGCCCGCGGAAAGTTCGATACGCCGATCGATCGCGCGCGTCCGTCTTCTTTCATGGCAACCAGCGCGCGCCAGGCATCCAGGTAGGCGTCGCTGCCCGCCACGGGCCAGTGGATCAGGTAAAGGTCTACGTAAGCCAGGCCCAGCTTGTTCAGGCTTTCGTCCATGGCTTTCTGGGCGTCGTCGTAGCTATGCCTGTCATTCCATAGTTTGGTAGTGATGAACAGGTCTTTGCGGGCCACGCCCGACGCGCGCAATCCTTCGCCCACCCCTGCCTCGTTGCCGTAGATGGCCGCCGTGTCGATCAGCCGGTAGCCGGCAGCCAGCGCCTCTTTGATGCACTGCGCCGCCTCGCCGTTGGGCACTTGCCAGACGCCCAGGCCAAGTTGCGGGATGGTGTTGCCGTCATTCAGTTTCAGTATGGGTGCCTGCACCATGGGACCTCCGAATGGCAGATGAAGTCATTAACCGGCAAGCTGCATGCCAGCCGGCTTGCCGGACCATGATAGCGCCCCTGCCGTGCCGCGCCTGAAACAAGGCATTGCGTGGCGCAGTCACGGCCTGGATTGCGATTGCCTCAGGATGAAGCTGCAGGCGGCGACCAGCAGTCGCGCGCATTCGGCCATTGTGCCTTCCATGCGGTGCTTCGGGCCGGCCACCGCCACCGCGAAGGTCTCTTTGTTGAGCACCAGCGATGACGCCACGGCCCACACGTCGTCCACGTTCTCGCCCAGCGTGCGGTAGTACCCGAGCTTGCGGCCCTGTTGCACATCCGCCAGCAGCGCTTCGGGATCGGTGAGCGTGGCGAGCGTGATTCCGGGCAGCGCATGGCCCTGCAGCCAGTCCTTCAGTTCGGCGTCTTTCACGCATCCGAGCATCGCCTTGCCTATCGAACTGGAATGCAGCGGCTTCAACTCCCCGGGCTTGGCCGAATAACGGATCGAATGGGTGCCTTCCACTACCTGCAGGTACACCACGGCGTCGCCCTGGCGCTTGCCCAGGATGACCGTCTCGCGCGAAGCGTCGCGCAGCCGTTCGAGCACGGGCGTCATGCGCTCGACGAACGGGTCTTTGGCGACGATGTCGCGCGCCACATCGAACATGCGCTTGGTGGGATACAGCGAGCGCGGGCGCGTCAGGGAATACAGATAACCCCGGGCCGTCAAGGTGCCCACGATGGCGTGACAGGTGCTCTTGGGCAGGCCCGCCACATCCGCCAGTTCGGTCAGGGACAGGGGACGCTGGCTGGCCTGGAAGGCTTCGAAGATGTCAAGCAGGCGATCGACGGCGGTGACATTGCTGGAGGACATGGCGGGGGCTCCGGATGCATGAGGGGCTCGCGCGAAATTCGGCGGGCTGAACAAAAAGCGGCGAATCGGGCCTGCGGCGGCCACACGGACGCTATTTGTTCAGAATACCGAACTTTTGTCCTTGATGCAGAAAAATTGCGCGCCTAGCATGCGAGTACGGTCTGCTCACGCATGACGCGGCCGACCTAAAAGACGGAGACACGACTTGCCAGGCACCGAAGACGTACTCATAGACCGCCAGCCATCCGGGGCATGCCGGATCACCATCAACCGCCCGGCCAAGCACAACGCGCTGGCGCGCCCCCTGCTCGACGCCGTGGGGCAGGCCGTGACGGACGCCGGCGCCCACCCCGATACCCGCCTTATCGTATTGAGCGGCGCGGGTGACCGTTATTTTGCCGCCGGCGGCGACCTGCGCGACCTGGCCACCGTGCGCGACGAAGCGGCCACGCTGGCCATGGCGGGCCAGGCCCGCGCGGCGCTGGACGCCGTGCGCGAGTGCCCCGTGCCGGTCGTGGCCTATCTGAACGGTGACGCCATCGGCGGCGGCGCCGAACTGGCCCTGGCCTGCGACCTGCGTCTGCAGGCCAGCCACGCGCGCATCGGCTTTGTGCAGGCGCGCCTGGCGATCACGTCGGCCTGGGGCGGCGGAACGGACTTGTGCCGGTTGGTCGGCGGAGCGCGCGCCATGCGCATGATGGCGCGCAGCGAGCTGGTGGATGCGCAGCAAGCCGTGGCCTGGGGGCTGGCCGATGCCGTCATCGCCGATGGGCCCGATGGCGCCGACATCCAGGCCTTTCTGCGCCCCATGCTTGCCTGCCCGCCGCAGGTGCTGCGCGGTATCAAGGCCCAGGTCCGGGCGTGGCGCCAGGGCGCCGCCTACGACGCCGCGCGCGCCACCGAGCAACAGCATTTGTTAAGCACCTGGCTGCATGGCGACCATTGGCGCGCCAGCGAGCAGATCCTATCGAAAGGAAAACAATGAGTAGCCACCCCCAGCCCGACCGGCCGCCACGCCTGCATTCGGTCAATCGAAGCGGCATCGAGATTCCCGTCAGCGTCGGCCCCGATTCGGTCGATCCGTCCCGCATCGGGATGCCCGGCCAGTACCCGTACACACGGGGCATATTTCCGGACGGCTACCAGGGCCGCCTGTGGACCTTCCGCCAGTATTCCGGCTTCGGCACCGCCGAAGAATCGAACGCGCGCTACAAGTTCCTGCTGGAACAGGGCCAGACGGGCCTTTCGGTGGCGCTGGACCTGCCCACTCAGTGCGGGCTCGATCCCAGCGACCCGATGGCGCGGCCCGAGATCGGCAAGGTCGGCGTTTCGCTGTCCAATCTCAGCGAGGCCGAAATCCTGTTCGACGGCCTGGACCTGTCGCGCATCTCGACCTCGTTCACCATCAACGGCACGGCGGCCATCATCTATGCGATGTACCTTGCGGTGGCCGACAAGCAGAACGTGCCGCGCAGCAAGCTCACGGGCACGATCCAGAACGACATCCTGAAGGAATACGTGGCGCGCGGTACCTGGATTTTTCCGGTGCGGCCATCCATGCGCCTGATCGCCGACACCATCCTGTATTCGAACGACGTATCGCCGCGCTTCAACCCCATCAGCATTGCGGGGGCGCACGTGCGCGACGCGGGCGCGACGGCCGCCGAGGAAATGGCCTATACCATCGCCAACGGGCTGGCCTATGTGGACGAACTGCGCGAACGCGGCGGCGATATCGAAAAGTTCGCCAAGCGCCTGTCGTTCTTCTTCTATGTCCATATGGACTTCTTTGAAGAGATCGCCAAGTTCCGCGCGGGACGCAGGCTGTGGGCGCGCCTGATGAAAGAACGCTATGGCGTGCAGGATCCCAAGGCCCAGCATTTCCGCTTCGGCGTGGTGTGCGGCGGCTCTTCGCTGGTGGCGCCGCAACCCTACAACAACGTGGTGCGCGTCACCGTGGAAACCATGGCGGCCGTGCTGGGCGGCGCGCAGTCGATCTTCACGTGCGCGCTGGACGAGGCCTACCAGATACCCACCGAGTTTTCAGCCGAGCTGGCGCTGCGCACCCAGCAGATCATTGCCTACGAAAGCGGCATCGCCAACTCCGTGGACCCGCTGGGTGGCAGCTACTTTCTTGAGCAGCACACCGAACGCATGGAAGAAAAGATCGAACAGGTGATGGCCGAGATCGACGAGTATGGCGGCGTCATCCGCGCCATCGAAGACGGCTGGATACAGCTGCGCCTGGCCGAGCGGGGGCTGGAACGCAAGCTGGCTATCGACGCCGGCGAGCAGGTCATCGTGGGGCAGAACCATTTCGCCAAGCCGGGCGACGAAACCAAGATCGGCGACGTGTTCACGCTGGACCCCACTGTGGCGCAGCGCGCGCTCGAGAAATTCCAGCGCGTGCTGGATACGCGCAGCCAGGCCGCGGTGGATGCGTCGCTGGCCAAGCTCGCCGGCGCCGCGGCCAAAGACCGCGAAAACCTGATGCCTTACCTGGTCGATTGCTGCCATGCCTACGCCACCGTCGGAGAGATGGTGGCATGCCTGAAAAAAGAATGGGGTGAATTCAAGGAGCCCGTCAATCTATGAACACGCCTACCCAAGACAAGCCCGCGCTGGCCGGCAAGCGCATCCTGGTCGGCAAGCCCGGGCTGGACGGCCACGACATCGGCGCCAAGATCGTCGCGCTCAGCCTGCGCAATGCGGGGGCCGAAGTCATCTACACCGGCCTGCGCCGCACGCCGCGGCAAATTGCCCAGGTGGCGGTCGATGAAGGCGTGGACGCAGTGGGCCTGAGCATTCTGTCGGGCAGTCACCATGAACTCACGCGCGAAGTCATCGCGCAATTGCGCGAGCTCGGCGCCACAGATGTCCGGGTCTTTCTGGGCGGAACGATTCCGGCCAGCGACCATCCCGCGCTGCTGGAACTGGGCGTGGCCGCCATCTTCACTGCCGACATGCCCCTGGAGCAGATGATCGGCATACTCGCGCAGCGCCTGCATGAGGCCGGCGCGGCAAGGAACCCCGCATGAACGCGCCGCTGGCGGGCATCCGCATCATTGAAGTCGGCCATATGCTGGCCGGCCCCTATTGCGGCCTGATGCTGGCCGACATGGGGGCGGAAGTCATCAAGATCGAGCCGCGCGAAGGCGATATCGGCCGCACCATCAGCCCGCACAGTATCGGCCCGCACAACGCATACTTCGCCAGCCTGAACCGCAACAAGAAAAGCATCGTGCTGGACCTGGCCAGCGCAGCAGGCCAGGCCGCGCTGGGCCGCATCGCCGCCCGTTCGCATGCGCTCGTCACCAATTTGCGGCCATCGGCGATACGCAAGCTGGGATTGACCTACGACGCGCTGCGGATCCACAACGACAAACTGGTGTGCGTGGCGCTCACCGGCTACGGACTCGAGGGCCCGTATTCCGAAAACCCTGCGTACGACTACGTGATCCAGGCGATGACGGGCGTCATGGCCATCACGGGCGAACCCGACGCGCCGCCGGCCAAGGCCGGCTATTCGGCGGTGGACAACTCGGCGGGGCTGGTGGCCGCGCTGGGCCTGCTTGCCAAGGTCGTGCAAGGCCGGGGCGGCCAGGTGGACGTATCGATGTATGACGTGATGCTGTCCCAGCTCAACTACCTGGCGGGCGCGGCTTTGAATGCGGGCGAGACCATCGAGCGCCTGCCGGCGTCTTCGCACCCCTATGTTGTGCCGGCGCAGTTGTTCCCCACTGCCGACGGATGGCTGGTGCTGTTTATCACGCACGACAAATTCTGGCGCATTTTCTGCCACGAGATCGGACGCACGGACTGGGTCGAACATCCGCATTTCGCCACAATGGCGGCCCGCCGCGCGCACCGCGCCGAAGTCGTGACGGCGATCACCCATGAACTGGCCGGCGCGACGGCGGCGCAATGGGCGGACCGCCTGGCGCCGCTGGGCATCGTCGCGGCCCGGGTGGGCACGCTGAACGAAGCGCTGGACAGCGACATCGCGGCCGCTCGCAAGCTGGTGGTGCAATTGGGCGACGGCAGCCTGCCGTTGCGGGCGGTCGCCAGCCCCGTGCGTTTCGAAGACCAGGAGGCCCCACGCGCGCTGCCGCCGTTGCTGGACGAACACCGCGACGAAATCATGAGCTGGGCCGGCCCATGACAGCCACCCCGCCCCTGGATCGTCTTGCCCTGGGCCGCACGCTGACGCGGCTGGCCAACGCCAGCCCGCTCGAACTGGCGGCGCAGCCGCCCCGGCAACCCGCCCACGCGGCGCGCCGTATCGGCATTACGGGCGCGCCCGGCGCGGGCAAGAGCACCCTGCTGGGACGGCTGGCCCTGGCCCGCCTGGGCGGCGGGCGCCTGGGCGCGCTTGCTGTCGACCCCAGCAGCCCCAAGAGCGGCGGCGCCATCCTGGGCGACCGGGTACGCATGGACGAACTGGCGGGCATCGACGAGCTGTACATCCGTTCCCTGGGGTCGCGCCGCACGTCCGACGGGCTGGCCGACAACCTGCCCGAAATGCTGGACGCCATGGATGACTTCGGATTCGTCGAAGTGCTGCTGGAAACCGTGGGCGTGGGCCAGGCCGAATATGCCGCGCGCATGCACGTGGACACCCTGGTGCTGGTGCTGCTGCCCGACAGCGGGGACACGGTGCAAGCCATGAAGGCGGGCATCATGGAAATGGCCGACATCTTTGTCGTCAGCAAAGCCGACCTGCCCGGCGCGCGCAAGATGGCCGCCGACATCAAGCGCATTGCCTCGGCCATGCGCCATGCGGCCGACGCCTGGGTGCCGCCGGTGCTGCTGGTGGCGCAAGACCAGCCGGATTCGATCCAGGCCCTGTCCGACGCGATCGACCGCCACCAGGCATGGCTGGCGTCCACGCGCCGGCACGAAGCCATCCGCCAGCAGCGCGCCCGCTACCGCCTGCGCCGCCTGCTGGAGATCCGGGCAGCCGAATTCATCGCCACACAGGACAATGCATTTTTTGCCCTGCCCCTGCCCGACCAGCTGGCGCGCCTGCTGAGCGGCCTGGCACAACCGCACGGCCAGTCATAAGGCCGGCAACACCAAAGGAGAGACACATGCGTTACATACCCTGGGCCCTGGGCCTGCTGCTGTCGGCCGCGCTGGGCGCACCCGCGGCCGCCGTGCAAGAATATCCCGACAAACCCGTGCGCATCATTGTGCCGCAGACCCCGGGCGGCGCATCGGATACGCTGGCGCGCATCATCGGCCAGCAGCTGGGCGACAAATGGAAGCAGACCGTGGTCATCGAAAACCGCGCGGGCGCCGGCGGCAACGTGGGCATGGAAGCGGTGCTCGCGGCCCCGCCCGACGGCTATACCCTGCTGATGAGCTATGTCGGCACGCAGGCCATCAACGGCGCGCTCTACCAGCAGCTGAATTTCGACCCCGGCGCCGATTTCGCGCCGGTGGCCACGCTGGCCACGCTGCCTTTCGTGCTGGTCACGCGGCCCGATTCACCCTACAAAAGCGTGGACGACGTGGTGCAGGCGGCCAAGAAAGGCAACCTGACCTACGGTTCGGCAGGCAACGGCTCGGTCAACCACCTGCTGGGCGAAATGTTCAGCAGCGCCGCGCAGGTGCCGCTGCAGCACGTGCCTTACCGAGGCGCCGCGCCCGCCCTGCAGGACCTGCTGGGCGGACGCATCGACATGGTGTTCACCAGCCTGCCGTCGGTAGCCGGCTCGATCAAGGGCGGCGCGCTGCGCGCCCTGGCGGTCACCAGCGCCCAGCGGGCCAAGTCGTTCCCGGATATCCCCACCATCGCCGAGGCAGGCTTCAAGAGCTTCGACGTCAACCCCTGGTTCGGCCTGATGGCGCCCAAGGGCACGCCGCCGGCGCGCATCACGCGCATCAACGAGACCGTCAATGCGGCGTTGGCGGATCCGAAGGTCGTGGAAAGCTTCAACGCGCAAGGGGCCGAGCCGTTTGCCACCAGCCCCGCCGAATTCGAGAAAATCCTTGCGGCGGACGTAAAGCGTTGGGGAGAAGTGGTGCGCGCCTCGGGCGCCCGGGTCGACTGAAGCCGCAGGCGCAGCGGCCCAAGGAGGCGGCAGACCGCGCGAAGGGGCGCGGTCGTGCCCAGCCTAGGGGGCCAGCTTGAAACCCTGGTCAGTGCCCCATTTGTCGGTTTCGCGCAGCCATTTGGCGCCACATTCCAAGCAGCGGAAGTGGTCTTCGCGGCAGCCCTCGCGCCCCTTGGCCTGAGGGTGCACAAAGCCCTGGTGCCCCAGCCCGGCATGCGGCTCAATACCGGGTATGCCGGGCGTGATCCCCTGGCAACCTGCACACATAACGCTCATGCCATACCTCTAGACAATAATTCGCAAATTGTAAACGAATTGGTCTACGGCGGTGGCGCGCGAGTGTTGCGCAAGCGCATCAGGCTGCGGGCAGCCCTTCATAGCAAGTCGCCAGGTGATACGGAGTCGTGGACGGCATATCGGCGCGCGCCACGGTGTCGTCCGGATGCAGGCACTCGTGCCAGCCCCACGGCGTGAGGAAGCGTCGCCGCAAGGCGGCCAACTGGCTGGCCAGCGCGCCGCTGTCGCCAATGGCCGCCAGGTAGCGGCCATACTCGGTTTGCGCCCAGAGCCGCTGCACCGGGTCGCGGACCTGCCCGTCTTCATGTAGCGAGGCCAGCACGCCGCACGTGCCGCGGTCTACCCCGTGCCGCCGCGCCCAGTCGCAGCCGCGCGGTACGGCCAGGGGCAGTTCCAGCCCGGCGAACACGGCCGGCGCGCTGTGCAGCAACACAAACCATTCGAACTGATGGCCGGGCTCGATGCGGTTGCCAGGCGTGCCCAGGGGGGCCTCGGCAATGCAAAGACTGGGCGCGTGCAGGAAGGCATCGGCCACCGCCTGCGCGATGCCGCGCAGATTCTGCGCGAACCAGGCGGGCTCGGCCACGCGGGCCGCGGCCAGGTACGCTTCGGTCAGGTGCATCATGGGGTTCTGGGCCGGCGGCTGGCGCGCCTGTCGCCAATCGGCCGACATGGCCGCGTGGTACAGGCCATCCGGGCGGCGAAAGCGCGCCTCGATGGTCTCGGCCGTGTGCAGCATGGCCTGGCGCGCGTCGGCGTTGCGCGACCGTTCGAAGTATGCCGCGCAGGCAAAGACGACGAACGCATGCGTGTAGAGATCCTGGGTGTCGTCGAGCGGATGACCGTCTGCGTCGATGCTATAGCGCCAGCCCCCATGCCTGTCGTCGCGGAAATGGCGGGCCAGCGCTTCGAACAGGCGGTCGGCATGGCGCGCATGCGCAGGGTCGGGCGCGCGCGAATACACATACAGTTGCCGCGCGCACGCCATGGCGCGATAGCGCTGCGCCGGCAGCGGCTGCGCAGCGCCGCCCGACAGCGACTCGCAGGGCAGGCCCATTTGCGTGTTGAAACCCGCGCCGCACCACAACGGCAGGATGACCTCGTTGAAGTGCCAGCGCAATGCCTGGATCGTGAGGGAAAGATCGGAAAGCGGAGCGGCCATCGATGCCTGGCGCGCCGGTGGCGCGCGCCGAAAATGACGAAGCAGCGACGATAACCCGGATTCAGGCCGAAGCCGGGCCAGCCATCGATTCCACGTCATGGGCGCGCGCGGCCTGCAAGTTTCCGCCTGTGTGTGGTCAGCGGAAGATGTTTTCTTCTACCCAGTTCTGGGCGAAGACTTCTGCACGGTCGCGCGCCTCGTGCAACGATGCGCAATCGCCCAGATACGAAAAGGCGGCATCGACTTCAGTGCCCCCTTCGGCCGTTACCGTCAGCAGTACACCGTATCCGCCGGTATCCATGGCCGCTGTGGATACGTCGATCAGTACTTCCTGGTCATGATGCTGCATGGCTGCCTCCCAGTCGGTTACCTAAACGCGTGGATCCACGCGTGGCGCTGGCGGGGTCCGTTGGTGAAGGTCCGCTAGGTGGTTGGACCCGCAAGCGGCACGCAAGTTCATATTACCGGCGTGCCCCCGGGCGCGATAGTGCGACGCCCGCCCCGTGGACGCGAGGCCTACTGCAGGTGGATGGCGCCCGGCGCCTGCATGCGCAGCGCCAGGCGTCCCTTGTCGGTCAGTACGAGCCGGCCGGCGTCGGCCTCGCGCACACAGCGCAGGATGATGAGACTTTCGGCAACATGGGGCGGGACCTGCGCGGCCGGCACCCCTTCGGATTCACCGTCGGCGACAACCTGCAGCCAGCGGGCCAGTTCGCCCTGTTGGATCTTCATGCGCGGCATGTGTGTAAAAAAATAATGAAAGTGCTGCGTCTACGATAGCATGCGGCATGCCGGGCTCAGCGCCACAACGCCGGCAGCGACGATGCCAGCATCGCCCAGCCCGCCGCCGTCAGCAACCCCAGCACGAGCTTGCGAAACATTGCATCGCTGATGCCCAGATACGCGCGCGCGCCCAGCCAGCCCGGCAACAACATGGCGGCAATGGCAATGGCCACATACGGCGCCGTCTGGGCAGTGACAACGCCCCGGTACAGATACGTGGCCAGCGTGGCCGCCAGCATGGCCAGGTTGAAGTTCTGGATAATGGCCCGTTGCGCGTCCTTGTCGAACCCGCGCAACGTACACCATAGCGTAGGCACCACTCCGGTGAATCCGCCCAGGCCGCCCATGACCCCGCCCAGCGCGCCCACCGTGGCATCGGCCACGCGCCCGCCTCGGGTGATGCGTGGCAGGCGCCGGGCTGCCAGCATGAATGGGCACCAGATCGCCAGAATGGCGCCGACAAGGGCCTTGAACAGCGCCGGATCCAGCAGCGGCAATGCCGCTGCCCCCACGGGAATCCCAAGCAGGCCGCCGGCCAGGAAGGGCAACAGGCGCCGCGCGTCGAATCCCCGCCGCACGGTCAGGGCGGCCAGCACCTGGCCGGCCAGCCCGCACGATACCGCCAGGGCCGCCGCCAGGCGGGCGTCCAGCGCCCAGGCCCAGAACGCCATGGCCACCAGGCCGAACCCGAAACCGGCCAGGCCCTGGACGAAGCCGGCCACGGCTGCGCCTACGACGATCAGTAACAGTGCGCCATCCATCGGCAATTGCGTCCCCCTTGCGTCGCGTGCGGCGGCGCCTGGCGGATGGTAAACGCTGATACGATTTTGTGCTTGCATTGGCAGCGCGGCGGCACTAAATTGAAGTTGCCAGGCGTTCTGACACCCATGCGTGCGAAGCCAGGCAAGAGCGCCCCACACTCATCGCGAGTTGGGGCGCTCTTTATTGTGCGCGCCCCCGGGGGCGCGCCGCCTGCGCATTTCACCGGTGCATGCCGCTTATCTTGCTAACATGCCGCGCATGAGCCAGTTCCACCATCGCAACCTGCCCCATCTGCTGCTGCATGCGCGCGAAACCCTGATGGCGCATTTCCGGCCCATCCTGCATGCCGCGGGCATCACCGAACAGCAATGGCGCGTATTGCGCACCCTCAGCGAACTGGAACCCATGGAGCCCAACCAGATCGCGGCGCAATGCCAGATCCTGCGCCCCAGCCTGACGCGCATGCTGATCGGCATGGAGCAATCCGGCCTGATCGAACGCACGCGCTCCAGCGCCGACCAACGCCGGCAGGACATCACCCTGACCCCCAAGGCCCGGCGGCTCATCGACACCCTGCGGCCGCAAGTGGACGCCTGCTACGAACGCCTGGAAGCATCATTGGGCAAAGCGCGCCTGGAGCGGCTCTACCACGACATCGACGCCGCCATCGAACATATCAAGCGCCACCCGCCTGCATAGCCCGCCATGGCGGGCTTGCCAGGGGTGGCGGCATTCCCCATAATAGATAACGTGTTAACTATTACACGGATATCCCGATGCTCGACCTCGCCACCACCAAGGCCTTGGCCGCCCGCCTGCACGAGGCGGAACGCAGCCGCACGCAGATCCGCCAGATTTCGCTGGACCACCCCGACATCACGATCGACGATGCCTACGCCATACAGCAGCAGTGGCTCGAGATCAAACTCGCCGAAGGCCGGGTGGTCAAGGGCCATAAAATCGGCCTGACCTCGCGCGCCATGCAGCAGGCGTCGCAGATCGACGAACCCGATTCGGGCACCCTGCTCGACGACATGTTCTTTAACGAGGGCGAGATCCCATCCAGCCGCTTCATCGCGCCGCGCCTGGAAGTCGAGCTGGCGTTCATCCTGGCCAAGCCGCTGCGCGGCCCCGGCGTGACCCTGGCCGACGTGTACAACGCCGTGGACTACGTCGTGCCTGCGCTGGAAATCATCGATGCCCGCTCGCACATGATCGACCCCGACACCAAGCGGCCGCGCAAAGTCTTCGACACCATCGCCGATAACGCCGCCAACGCGGGCGTCGTGCAAGGCGGCCGTCCGGTGCGCATGCACGACCTGGACCTGCGCTGGGCGGGGGCCATCATGACGCGCAACGCCATCATCGAAGAAACCGGGCTGGCCGCCGGCGTGCTGAACCATCCCGCCAATGGCGTCGTATGGCTGGCCAACCGGCTGGGCCCGCGCGGCGTCACGCTCGAGCCCGGCCAGATCATCCTGTCCGGCTCTTTCACCCGGCCGGTGTTCGCCAAGCCGGGCGATACTTTTGCCGTCGACTACGGACCGCTGGGCACGGTCAACTGCCGCTTCGTATAAGCTCACGCACATGGATATCCTGACCAACAATTTCAAGCGCGCGCTGCGCGCCGGGCAACCGCAGATCGGCCTGTGGGCCGGCATGGCCCACCCCTACCCCGCCGAAATCTGCGCGGGCGCCGGATTCGACTGGCTGCTCATCGACGGCGAACACGCACCCAACACAGTGCAGACCGTGCTGGCGCAATTGCAGGCGGTCGCCGCGTATCCGGTGGCGCCCGTCGTGCGCCCGTCCTGGAACGACTTTGTGCAGATCAAGCAGTTGCTCGACGCCGGCGCGCAAACGCTGCTGGTGCCCATGATCCAGTCGGCCGAAGAAGCGGCCGCCGCGGTATCGGCCATGCGCTATCCGCCCGAAGGCATCCGCGGCCTGGGCGCAGCGCTGGCCCGCGCGTCGCGCTGGAATCGCATTCCCGACTACATCCGGCGCGCCAATGACGAAATGTGCCTGCTGGTGCAGATCGAAACGCCGGAAGGCCTGCAAGCGCTTGACGAAATCCTGGCCGTCGATGGTGTCGACGGCGTGTTCATCGGCCCGGCCGACCTGTCGGCCACCATGGGGCATATGGGTAACCCGGGCCACCCGGAAGTGCGCGCGGCCATCGATGACGCCATCGTTCGCATTGTGCGCGCAGGCAAGGCTGCCGGCATTCTGCACGCGGACGCCGCACAGGCCCGCCACTGCCTGGAGCTGGGCGCGACTTTCGTCGCGGTAGGCGTCGATGCTACGCTGCTGGCCCGCGCCGCCGAAAAGCTGGCGCAGGACTTCAAGGGCGCGCCCGCCGCGCCCGGCAAGGACGGCGGCCCTTACTGACGGCTGCGCCGGTCCGGCGCCCGCCGCGGGCCGGACCGATCAAGAAGCGCCTGTGGTGCGCGGCACCGTGGGCGTGCCGGCCGCCGTTGATTCCATCAACTTGCTGGCGCACAAGTCCGCGGCGCCATCCACCGGCGCCTGCGCGTCGGCGAAGGTGACCCAGCCGCCCTTCTCGATCATCGTGTCGCGCTTCCACGAGTCGGCGCTCTTGAGCGCGGCCAAGGCCGCCTGAGCATCCGGCGCCGCCATGAACCGGTGGGCGCAGATGCCCGCCGCCAATTGCGCGACGGCGGCGTGAGTCGATGCCTCGGCCTGCTCTTGCGCGGTAGTGGCAGTCACCCAGCCGCCGGCTGTAAAGCCGACCACCATCGTCGCGACCGCTGCACCCACGCACGACCATAGCCAGACAGTTTTGCTGGGCTTGTAATCGCTCCATGCCTTCATAGGGCTGTTGGACATATCGTTTTCTCCTTGGGGGTTCGCGCCGCGGAAAATCTTGGCGTCGCAATTCACTGTAGTACGGTTGTCTCGCCGCGTTAGGACGGAATTACCCTTACGTGATGTAACTGACCAAGGCACGGCGCTTGCTGAAGGCGAGGGTTCGATCCACCATGGAGCAACATGCCATGAGCGACCCCACGCAGAACTTTGTCCCGCAAGACACGTCCACCATCAATATCGACGACGAGCGCGAATGCCGCTACTGGAGCGAGCGATGCGGCGTCACCCCCGAACAATTGCAGGAAGCCGTGCACCAGGTCGGCCCCTCGGCGGACGCGGTGCTGTCGTACCTGGCCACTCCTGCCACCGGCCGCACCAGTTGAACAGCACCGCCGCGCGGCCTATCAGAACGGCACCATAACCTTCAGCGAGCCGCGGTGGCTCTGGGTATGCGATGAAAACTCGCCGTCGTACTGCAGGCGGAAATCGATGCCGCCGGCGTGCGACACTTGCAGGCCCGCGCCGATCCGTCCGATGACATCATCCATGGGCACCGCGGTCTCGAACGACCCCGACCCGGCCGGCGCGCCCTGCAGATGCGCGTTGACCGTGTATTCGTCCTCGGACAGGAACGAAACGCCCCCATACATGTACGGCCGCATGATCGCGCCGTTGCCCAGCGGCACGCGGCCCCCGACTTCAAGCGTCGGCGACAGGCCCATGACAAACTGGTTGCTGCTGTCCACGTCCAGGTGCAGGTCGTTGCGCGATTCGCTGTAGCCCGGCATGTGGGTATAGAACATATCCACGTCGACATACGGCTTCAGGTAGAACTGTTCCGAGGCGAATGTGCGTGCGGCGCGCAGGCGCAGGGCAGCGCCATACACGTCCAGGTCTGCGCTGGCCTGGCTCTGCAGTCCCGGGATACGGATGCGGCGGTCGATGTCGTACTGGCCATAACTGCCGCTCAATGCCGCCGAGAACGTCCACGGCCCGGCTTCGCGCTTGAGCACCAGCCCGGCATAGCCGCTGTCGCCTTTGCCGCTGACGCGGCCGTCGTCGCCGCGCATGTGCGTATTCTGGTAGGCCACCGAGCCCCCCAGGAACCAGCCCGGGCTCACCTGCTGCTGCCCGCCGAACTGGTACGTGACGCCGTCGAACGAAAAGCCCGATACGCCGCCATCGCCGTCCTGGTTAGTGTTTACGCCAGACACCTGGCCCCACGCGCAGTTCTGCTCGCCCGTGAACGCATCGGCACCCTGGAATACCGGGCACGACATCATGGCGCCCGTGAAGCTCGCCATGCCGGCCTGCATCTGCGCGGCCGGCGCTACCGCCACGCCGGGCGACAAGTCGGCCAGCCGGCTGGAATAGGTATCGCTGCCCTGGCGCGAGGCCTTGTCCAGCACCGCATACAACGGCGCCATGGCGGAATTGCCGCCCTTGCTCCAGGTGTCCTGCACATGGCGCGCCACCGCCCGGGGATTGTCGGCCAACCCCATCGACGGCGACGCGAAATCGGCGTTGGCGGCTTTTACACGCACGTTCTTGCCATCCAGCCTGGCGGCGTAATCGATCACGGGGCTGTCCAATGCGTCGGGCACACCGTGTACGTTGCCCTCGAGCGTCGCGACGACGAGTTCCCGATCGGGAAGCAGCGCAGTCGGCCGCACATCGATCTGGCCATCCAGGCGCGTATCGCCCTGCACGACCATGCGAGGCGACTTGAGCTGCTCAAAGTCCACCACGGCCCGCAGGTACCCTCCCGATTGCAAGTTGAAGTCTCCGGCAACGGCCAGTTCGTCGAACGATCCCGGCCTGCCTATGCCCACCACGCCCGCGTTATTGATGTGGGCCTGGTACAGCGTGGCGTCGCTCAGCGTGCCGGTGGCGGCGTTGTACGCCGTGCATGCAATGCCGCCGGTACCGTCGGCGCATTCGATATTGCCCAGTATCGTGCCGGCGTTGTTGATAGTCAGCGAGGCCGTGTCGGCGGCGGCGCTGGCCAACCCGGCGCCGTTGCCCCCCAGCGCGGCGCCGTCATGATTCACGGCCGCACCTCCGGCCCCAGCAACGATTTTGCCGGTTCCGTTCACGTTCAGTGTGTTTTGCCGGCTGCCGACCAACCACACCGCATAACCATCAGGCCCCGCACCGCCGGTGACTGTGCCGCTGACGTTCACGGTGACAGCGCCCGATCCTTGCGGGCCGGCGCTTTGAGCAAAAATGCCGGTCGAGCCTTCGCCTTGCGCACTGACACTACCGGATTGATTGACCGTGACATCGTTGCCGTAGCCCGTACCGCCGATGGGCGCCGTACTGCCCGCAAAGCCGCTTTCGGCACTGCCGCCCAGGCCTCCGCCGCCGCCGATGGACTGCGCGATGATGCCGAAGGCATTGATGCCGGATGTCCAGATGTCGCCGTCCGCGTTCACGGTAACGACACCACCGTCGCCGTCGCCGCCAATTTCACTGCCATCGTGCGCAGCGGCGGTCCAGTCGTCCGCGCCCAGCTGTATGCCCACGGATGTATCGCCCGCGATTCCGCCGCCTCCGCCGATGGATTGCGCAACGAGGGCGTGAGATCCGGCGCCATGCGTCGCCAATACACTGCCCGCGTTCAAGCCCAAAGTTAGCGTGCCGCCATTTCCTGCTGCGCCGCCGCGCCCGCCCAGGGCGACACTGCTCAGGTTGCCGGCCGCGCCAGCGCCACCCACACCCCCGCCGCCGCCTATGGTTTGCGCCAGCAGGCCATGGGCGCGATCGCCGTTAGTCTCGATGTTGACACCCAGGGTCACATCGATCGTGCCGCCGTTGCCCGCCGCGCCGCCTTTGCCGCCTACCGATACCGAGATGGCATGGCTGTTTTCTTCAAGCAGCTTCGACGCGCTGTTGCCCGCGCCACCGATGCCGCCGCCGCCACCGATGGATTGCATGGCCAGCCCCACAGACTCGTCGCCCCGGGTCGATGCCGCCAACCATCCGGCCGTGCTGCCATTGATAGTCCGGATGGCGCCACCGTCGCCGCCCGCGCCTGCGTCGCCGCCATGTGATCCGCCTACCGTCAGGGTGCCTGTGGCCTGGTCAGAGCCATCGCCTCCCAGGCCTCCGCCCCCGCCGACGCTTTGCAGCAAGGCAGCGTAGGCGTGATACCCCTGTGTAGAGATGCTGTCGTCATGCGAGCCGTCGAAGCTGAAAACGACATCGCCGCCGTTGCCCGCCGCCCCGCCATGGCCCCCCAGCCCGATCAGCACATTTGCCTTGACCTTGCTGCCAGAGGCCGTGGAAGATCCGCCCGCGCCGCCCCCGCCTCCAATGGACTGCGCGACCAGGCCATCGGCCCAGTCGCCAACCGTGGCGATCTGCCCGTCGAAGGCCACCTGCACTTCGCCGCCGTTGCCACCGGTTCCACCGTGGCCGCCCAGGTCTACACCAAATTGGTACGTCGACCCCGAATCATCGAGCCGTTGCTGGTTGTCGTTATAGATGCCGATGCGATCCAGGATGGAGTGTGACGACGCATCGGCGCCGAGCGACCCGCCCAGCCCGCCGCCCCCGCCAATTGATTGCAGCAGCACGCCATCTGCATCGCCCCCTTCGGTGCGGATGGCGCCGCTCAGAACGGCGTTGACAGCGCCCCCCTGGCTGCCCGAGCCCCCGTGCGCGCCCAGACCCAATTGCAGGCGGCCCGAAGGTGCGTTGTCCATTCCCGCCGACAGGCTCAAGGTGCCGCCCTGCGATGCGCCGCCGCCTCCGCCGATCGACTGCGCGACAATACCGCGCGACCCGGAACCCAGGGTCCGGATAACGAAATTGGGATTCAGCGTAATGTCGACTTCGCCGCCAGTGCCTCCCGAACCGCCCGTGCCCCCCAGCGCGATGCTCAGCTTGACGTTGGCAGGGCCGCCATGGGTGTAGGCATCGCTGCTGCCTACGCCGCCGTTGCCGCCCCCGCCGCCGATCGACTGCGCCAGCACGCCATTGGCGAAGTTGCCGTACGTGGTAATGCTGGACCAAGGAAGCACGCTGGACGCAGGAGGCAACGGCATCGCGCCGGGCGCAGGCGCATACGCACTGCCGCTGTCGCCCAGCGCGATGGTCACGGCGCCGCCATTGCCGGCCGCGTCCCCGGCGCCGCCCAGCGACATGCCCATCTCGGCCGAGATGGTGGTTTCATCGCCGAGTATGGTCGACAGCGCCGAAGAATCGCCGCCGTTGCCGCCGCCTCCTCCGATGGATTGCGCCACGATGGCGTGCGAGCCATCGCCCAGAGTGCCGATGGACGAGCCATTCTGCAATACGACTTCGGTGACGCACGAACTTTCGCCCGCCGGGCAGGCGTGGCCGCCGGCGCCGCCGTTGCCGCCCATGGTCGCCTGGAAATTGAACGCCAGCGACTCGCCTTCGCCTGTGGGGACAGCAATGACCATATCGCTGGCGCTCGAACTGCCGCCGTTGCCCCCGCCTCCGCCGATGCTTTGCGCCAGAATACCGAAAGAGTCATTCGGCGCGTAGGTTTCGGGGTCGGCCGACGCATAGTCCATGCCGGTAGCAATAAAAGAATTGCTGAGATTGACGATAGCCGAGTCGCCCGTGTTGCCTTCCCCGCCGCTGCCGCCCAACACCACAGCGGCATTGAACCCGATTGACGCGTCGTAATAGCTGGCCGAGCCGCCATTGCCGCCACCGCCCCCGATCGATTGGGCCAGGATGCCGGTGGAATGAGCCCCGCCTGTGTTGATATTCAGGTTGGTGTAGCCCACCTTGACCTCGTCGGATACGCCGCCGCCGCCGCCCGTGCCGCCCATCTGCAGGGCCACGAACGACAGGGCGCTGACATTCGTGACGCTGCCGCCGTTGCCTCCGCCGCCGCCGATACTCTGGGCAATGATGCCCGGGGCATAATCGCCATGGGTGTCGATCGCGGACGCCGAGTAAGAGGCCCAGCCATTCGCGCAGCCGCCATGATTGCTCAGGCAGACCGAGCCGCCATCGCCGCCCCCGCTGGCGCTGCCGCCTATGGCCACCGATACGACCGCCGATGCCGTGAACGTGTCGCCGCCGTTGCCGCCACCCCCGCCTATAGACTGTGCCAGCACTGCGGGGCTGTACTGGCCTGCAGTGGAGACAGAGCCCAGGTCATTGAGGATCACGCTCGCGCCGTCGCCGCCAGCGGCCCCGGCGCCGCCCACGCCGACCACGCCTTTGCTGTCGCCGCCGCTGCCGCCGCCGCCGCCGATCGATTGCATGACGATGCCGATGGATGCGTTGCCGGCGGTAGTGATGGTTCCCGTATTGCCCATGACCACTTCGCCGCCGGAAGACCCGGTAGAGCCGGCCGCATTGCCTCCCACGCTGAGCAGGCCCGTAGCGCTGCCCGAGGCGCCGCCTCCGCCGCCGATGGATTGACCCACCATGCCGTGTGCGTTGTAGCCCAGGGTGCCGATGGTGCCCGAGTTGTTCATGGTTACCAGGTTGGCCGTGCCGCCGCCGGCGCCGTCGCCGCCCAGCGCGACCGCGGCCGAGGTGTCCGCGCCACCGGTTCCGCCGCTGCCGGCGATGGATTGCGCCACCACGCCGAACGCGTGGTCGCCCGTGGTCTGGACCGAGCCGGCGGTCGTAATGGTGACCGCGCCCGCGTCGCCGCCATTGCCGCCATTGCCCCCCTGGCCGCCCAATACCGCGACAAAGTCGCTGCCGGTGCCACCGCCGCCACCGATAGACTGCGCGATGATGCCCGAGGAATACATGCCTGATGTGGACACAATGCTGTTGCTCTGCGTGGTCACGTTGACGGTGCCGGCCGCGCCGCCAAAGCCGCCCCCGCCTCCCTGCCCGGCCAGGGCCGTGCCGTCGTCGGCGTCGCCCCCCTGCCCGCCCAGGCTCTGCGCGGCAATAGCGGGAAGATTATCGCCGCGGGTCGTCACGCTGGCGCCGGAATACAGGTTCACCGTGACGGCGCCGCCCATGCCGCCATCGCCGCCCCAATGATCTTTGGCGGGGCCCTTGCCGCCCTTGCCGCCGACGGCGCGCGCCGCGATGCCCGCCCCTTCGACCGCGACATCGGGATCGGACCCCGCCAGGTCCAGCAGCACAGTGCCGTAGGCATCCACCGTGACCTTCTGGGTCCAGCCGTCGCCGTCGCCGCCGCCGTCACCCCCGTTGTCGCTGTTGTCGGGGTTGTTCGGATTGGCGCCATTACCGTCTGCGCCCAGGCTTTCCGCTTTGATACCGAAGATTTTGCTATTTTCGTATAGCTGCCAGTAGCTGCTGGTTGAGCCCCGATGCGTGACCTGCACCGTGCCGCCGGTGCCGGCATTGCTGTTGTAGTCGCCTCCCGCGCCGCCCAGCGAACGCGCGGCCAGCGCCATCCCCGTGCCCGACGTTTTCAGGCGCGTATCGCTGCTGCCCATATTGACGATGCCGCTGTCGATTATGGTGACCGTGCTGGCGTTGGCGCCGTCGCCACCCACCTGGTCGCCATAGTCCAGGGCGGGGTCATTCTGGTCTCCGCCGCCGCCGCCCTGGGCCAGGGCATTGATGCCGAACAGGCCACCATTCGAGGGCACCGTGCCGTCTATGGTCAGTTCGCCGGTGTTGGTGATGGAGACCGCCTGCGCCAGGCCTCCCGGCCCGCCGTTGGAGTTGTTGTTGTCGTTGGTCAGGTCGCCCTGGCCGCCCAGTGATATCCCGCTAAGCAGGCCGTTGATGGATCCCTGTTCTTGCGTCGTCGCCGTGAGCGAAATATTGGCGGTATTGTTGATCGTTACATAACCGCTGGCGCCGGCCGAGCCTTCGTCCACGCCGGCGCCTCCGATCGATGCCGCCGTCACTACCCCCAGCTGGTAATCGTAGTCGTCCAGGGGCAGCCACGTGCCGGCATCCTCGCTGAACGAGCCGCCGTTGGTGGTGATGGAAACTGGCGGCCCGCTGTCGCCATCCTTCTCGCCACTTTTGTCCTCGCCCGCATCGCCCTGGCACACGGAATAGGCGTAGCCATAATTTCCCGCGGGAATGTTTTGCGTGGAGCCGCCCTCGCACCAGTAGTCGGCCTGCGCGCCGCCGGGCAGGCCGACTGCGCAGGTTCCCAGCGCGGACATGATCGCCAGCCGCAGTGCGCCTTGGCAAGAGAGCCTGGCCGCTACACTGCCTCGATGCACGGAATTCTTGTTCATGTTGTTCTCGCTTCGTGGGCACGGCGGATTCTCGCAACGCAACGCGCCGCCGGCGTGGAACTTCTACGAACGCGATTTTGTTGTTCGAGTTTGTGGCGAACAAGAATTTTTCGACGAAATTAGCTATTTAGCCGACGAAATTGCGCCTGGCGGCGCACATGGGCGGCGACTGGGCCCACGGTCATGGCACTGAACCATCGCGGCAGCGCTCGCAAGCGCGTAAAAAGACAAAGGGCTTACATGCCAAAAGCATGTAAGCCCTTTTTTACCGCTGTATTTCTGGTCGGGACGGCGGGATTCGAACTCGCGACCCCTTGCACCCCATGCAAGTGCGCTACCAGGCTGCGCTACGCCCCGAAAGAACGAGAGTATATCAGAACAAAAAAAAACCTGCATCGCATGAGGCAGGTTTTTTTATCGATTGCGTCCCGTGCGTCAGGCGGGTTTGTCTGCCGTGTGCGCGGCACCCAAGGCTTCGCCCAACATGGCCGACACATTGCCCAGTTCGGCTCGTAATGCCTGCAGTTCGGCGGCGCTCAGGCGCACCGCGGCGTCTTGGTCGTGCGCAAGATCGCGCGCATCACCCAGGCGATTGCGCGCACCGCTGATCGTGAAGCCTTGCTCGTAGAGCAGCGAGCGGATGCGACGGATGAGCAGCACTTCGTGGTGCTGGTAATAGCGGCGGTTGCCGCGCCGCTTCACTGGCTTGAGCTGCGTGAATTCCTGTTCCCAATAGCGCAGCACGTGCGGCTTGACCTGGCACAGGTCGCTGACTTCGCCAATGGTGAAGTAGCGCTTGGCGGGAATCGGGGGAAGTGCGGCAGTGGTTTCGGGACGAGTCATGTCAGGATTTTATGCCGGGCAAGGGCGGCATTCCGATAACAATTACCGACAAAGGGTATCACTCCCTGGTGCTGTCGGCACCTTGGACCGGATCGGCCTGCTCGACAGCGCTTTTCAGTTTCTGGCTGGCGTGGAAAGTCACCACGCGCCGGGCCGCGATGGGAATGGTTTCACCGGTCTTGGGATTGCGGCCGGGACGCGGTGGCTTGTTGCGAACCTGGAAATTGCCGAAGCCCGACAGCTTCACGGGCTCGCCGCGCGCGAGCGCATCGCGTATCTCTTCGAAGAACGTGTCGACAATGTCCTTGGCTTCACGCTTGTTCAGGCCCACCCGCTCGAACAGCAGTTCGGCGAGTTCGGCCTTGGTAAGGGTGCGCGGCTCGGGAAGCATGGAAGTCCCCTATTCGAGTCAGGCGCGCTGCCGCGCGCCATGGGCGCTGGCCAGCGCCTGGTTGATACGTGCCAGGCAATCGGCCACGCGAGCTTCGTCCAGCGTGATCTCAGTGTCCTGTAGCCAGAAGCGAAAGGCAAGGCTTTTCTCGGTAGCGCGGCGGCCGTCTGCCGGCCGGTCGCGCCACACGTCGAACAGCCTGGCTTCCTGCACCACCGCCAACTGCGGGTCGGCCGCCACCGCGGCGGCCACCGTGTCCAGCATGGCTTGCGCACTGACCGACAGATCAACCCACAGGGCCAGGTCGCGCACCACCACGGGCTGGCGCGACAGTTCGCGCACCTGCGGCAGGCTACCCTGTGTCAGCGCCTGGACTTCGAGTTCGAACACCACCGGCGCGTGCTGCAGGTCGGATTGCTGCGCCCAGCGCGGATGCAGCTCGCCGATCCAGCCCACGGGCTGGCCATCGAGCAGCACGCGGGCGCTGCGCCCCGGATGCATGGCGGGATGGACAGCGGGCTCGAATCGCAAGCGTGCCGCGCGCACCCCGAACAGCGCCTGCACATCCATCTTGACGTCGTAGAAATCGACGTGGCGGGTAGGCACGCCCCACTGCTCTTCAACAGCCGGCCCCCAGGCCGCGCCGGCCAGGTACAGCGGCTGGCGCACGCCGGCCACTTCGAGCGGGCCATCGGGTTGCGCAGCGTCGCGCAAGAACACCCGGCCCAGTTCAAACACGCGCACGCGCGTCTGCTTGCGATTGGCGTTGTAGCGAATATTGGCGACCAGCCCGGCGATCAGGCTGGAGCGCATCACCGACAGATGGCTGGCGATGGGATTGAGCAGGCGCACCGGGTTTTCGTTGCCCGCGTAGTCGCGTTCCCAGGCTTCTTCTACGAAGCTGTAGTTGACGACTTCTTGATAGTCCTGCGCTGCGGCCAGGCGGCGCAACGTGTGCGGGCCGCGCCGTGCTTCCGGATGCGAGAACATCTGCGCCCGCGCCACCGGCGGCACATCGGGCAGGCGCTCGAAACCGTAGATGCGCGCAACCTCTTCGATCAGGTCTTCTTCGAGCAACAGGTCAAAGCGGTAAGACGGCGGCTCGACGATGAAGTCGTCGCCGTCTGTCCGGTGCGGCAGGCCCAGGCGGGTGAAGATCTGCGTCACTTCATCGTGCGGCACTTCAACGCCCAGCACGCGGTGGCAACGCGACAGGCGCATGCGAACCGGTTCGCGGCTGGGCAGGCGCGCCACCTGGTCGTCCACGGGGCCAACCTGGCCACCGCAGATGTCGACGATCAGCCGCGTGATGAATTCCAGGTGCTCGGGAATGCTGGCGTAATCGACGCCGCGCTCGAACCGATGGCTGGCCTCGGAGCTGAACTTATAACGGCGCGCACGACCGGCGATGGCCTCGGGCCACCAGAAGGCCGCCTCGACATAGATGTTGGCGGTATCCAGCGTGACCGCCGTGGCCTCGCCCCCCATGATGCCGGCCAGGCTTTCGACTTGCTCGCCCGCCGCCACCACGCCGACCTTGCTGTTGAGCTCGACCGTCTGCCCGTTGAGCAGTTCAAGGGTTTCACCGTCGCGCGCCCAGCGCACCTGGATGTCGCCATGGATCTTGTCCAGGTCGAACACGTGCGAGGGGCGGCCGAGTTCCAGCATGACGTAGTTGGAGATATCGACCAGTGCGGACACCGATCGTTGGCCGGCGCGCTCGAGCCGCGATTTCATCCAGGCCGGCGTTTGCGCGCGCGCGTTCACGCCCCGGATCACCCGGCCGGCAAACCGGCCGCACAGATCGGGCGCCTGGATGGTGACGGGCACGCGATCCTGCAAGGTGACCGGCACGGGCTGCGCGGCGGGCACCGACAGCGGCGCGCCCGTCAGGGCGGACACTTCGCGCGCCACGCCCAGGATGGACAGGCAATCGGCGCGGTTGGGGGTGAGCTTTAGCGTGAACAGGGTGTCGTCGAGGTCGAGCGCCTCGCGCAGCGGCTGGCCGGGCTTGAATGCATCGGGCAGTTCGAGCAGGCCCCCATGGTCTTGCGACAGGCCCAGCTCGCGCGCCGAGCACAGCATGCCCGAAGACGGCACGCCGCGCATCTTGGCCACGCCGATTTTGATTCCGCCCGGCAGCTCTGCGCCCACGCGCGCCAGCGGCACCGTCAGCCCCTGCGCGGCATTGGGCGCGCCGCACACGATCTGCAGTGGTTCGCCAGAGCCGTCATCGACCTGGCACACGCGCAGCTTGTCGGCATCGGGATGCGGGGCAATCGACACGATGCGCGCCACCACCACGCCCGCGAACGGCGGCGCCACGGGCGCGGTTTCTTCGACTTCCAGGCCGGCCATGGTGAGCCGGTGGGCGAGCTCGTCGGTTGCGATATCGGGATTGACCAGGGCGCGCAGCCAGGATTCGGGAAATTGCATGATCAGCCGTCGGTTATTCGTTGAACTGGCGCAGGAAGCGCAGGTCGCCTTCGTAGAATTGGCGCAGGTCGTTGACGCCGTAGCGCAGCATGGTCAGGCGCTCGAGGCCGGAGCCGAACGCGAAACCGATGTAGCGCTCGGGATCGAGGCCGAAGTTGCGCACCACTTGCGGATGCACCTGGCCCGAGCCGGATATCTCCAGCCAGCGCCCGCGGTTGGGGCCGGACGTGAACATCATGTCGATCTCGGCCGAAGGCTCGGTAAACGGAAAGAACGACGGGCGAAAGCGCACGACCAGGTCGTCGCTTTCAAAAAAGCGGCGCAGGAAATCGGTGTAGACGCCCTTCAGGTCGGCAAAGGAAATGTCTTCGGCGATCCAGAGCCCTTCTACCTGGTGGAACATCGGCGAATGCGTCGCATCGCTGTCGACACGGTAGGTGCGCCCCGGCGCGATGACCTTGATGGGCGGCTTGTGCATGCGCGCATAGCGCACCTGCATGGGGCTGGTATGCGTGCGCAGCAACAGCGGCAGGCCGTCGCCGTCCTGCAGGTCGACGTAGAACGTATCCTGCATGGACCGCGCCGGATGGTCCAGCGGGTTGTTCAGGGCCGTGAAGTTGGTCCAGTCGTTCTCGATCTCGGGGCCGTCCGCCACGTCGAAACCGATAGAGCGGAAGATGTCTTCGACGCGTTCCCAGCTGCGCGCCACCGGGTGTATGCCGCCGGGCGCGCGGCCACGGCCGGGCAGCGTGACATCGATGGTTTCAGAAGCCAGGCGGGCGTCCAGCTCGGCCTGCGCCAGCTCGGCGCGGCGCTGGTTCAGCAGTGCTTCGATCTGCTGCTTGGCCTGGTTGATGCGCGCCCCCATCTGGCGCTTCTGTTCGGGGTCGAGCTTGGCCAGCCCCTTGAGCAGCATGGTCAGTGCGCCTTCCTTGCCCAGAAAGCGCGCCTTGGCGTTTTCCAGGGCGACGGCGTCCTGAGCCGCGGCAAAGCGTTCTTTGGCCTGGGAAACCAGGTCGTCAGCCAATAGAGTCATGGATTCACAGCCTAAAAACAACGCCCCCACGCTGAGCCTTGCTTGCTACCCGTGGGGGCGTCCTGCCTGGGGGCGGCCCGGCGGCAAAACGCAAACGGGGCCTACAGCCCCGTTTGCAGCAATTGCGCGATGCGATGCGCGATCAGGCAGACAAGGCTGCCTTGGCCTGCTGCACGATGGCGGCAAAGCCGGCCTTGTCGCGTACGGCCAGGTCGGCCAGCACCTTGCGGTCGAGTTCGATCGACGCCTTTTTCAGGCCGGCGATGAACACGCTGTAGCTCATGCCCTGCTCACGCACGGCGGCGTTGATGCGGGTGATCCACAGGGCGCGGAAGGTGCGCTTCTTGTTGCGGCGGTCGCGGTAGGCATATTGCCCGGCGCGCATGACTGCCTGCTTGGCAATGCGGAACACATTGCCGCGGCGGCCGCGGTAACCCTTGGCAGCGGCAATGACTTTCTTGTGACGGGCACGGGCGGTAACGCCACGTTTAACGCGAGGCATAGTGGATCTCCTTTATCAAGCGAAAGGCATCATGGCCTTGACGGAGGCCACGTTGGTTTCATGAACCGCCGCCGAACCGCGCAGCTGGCGCTTGTTCTTGGTGGTTTTCTTGGTCAGGATGTGGCGCTTGAAAGCCTGGCCACGCTTGATGGATCCGCTGCCGCGAACCTGAAAGCGCTTGGACGCGCTTTTCTTGGTTTTCATCTTGGGCATGATGATTCCTACTTGTTGATGATTACATGAACCTCAGGTGCTTGTGCATAGACAAGGCTTGCCATACCCGGGCCCACTTCTGGTGCTTCAACTGCTGGGGTACTACAAAACTACTTCGCTTCTTTTGCCTGGTAACCCGAAACCACTGGGGCCATCCAAGAAAAGCCCTTGATTATAAGGCGATTTTGGCGCCGTTGTCGAACGGCGCGCGCCTACCGCAAAGTGCACCGGTACTGAAGCGCCTCGGCAACGTGCCGGACCAGGATGAGCGGCTCGCCGTCCAGGTCGGCCACGGTACGCGCCACCCTCAACGCGCGATGGGTGGCCCTGGCCGAACCGTGCAGGCGACGCATGGCCTGCTGCAGCAAGGCCCGGCCGTCGGCGTCCAGCGCGCAGCTGGCTTCCAGGGCGGCGCCTTGCAGGCCGGCATTGGGGCCGCCCTGGCGCCGTTCCTGCTGTTCACGGCAGCGGGCCACTCGCGCGCGCACCGCCTCGGACGGCTCGCCCGGCGGGCCATCCAGCCACTCGGGCGCCGCGGCCGGCAATTCTATGGACAGGTCCAGGCGGTCGAACAGCGGGCCGGATATCCGGCCCAGGTAACGTGCCACCTGGTCGGGCGTGCAATGACAGGGACGCGCGGGGTGGCCCCGCCAGCCGCATGGGCACGGATTCATGGCGGCCACCAGCTGGAACCGCGCCGGGTACTGTACCGCGTGACGGGCGCGTGCAATGGCCACGCGGCCGGTTTCCAGGGGTTCGCGCAGCGATTCGAGCGCGCGGCGCTCGAATTCGGGCAGTTCGTCCAGGAACAGCACACCGTGATGGGCCAGGCTCACTTCGCCCGGGCGAGGCCGCGAGCCGCCGCCGATCAGCGCGGCGGCCGTGGCGCCGTGATGCGGCGCACGGAACGGCGGCTGGCCCGACAGCGCCGCGGCCACCCCTTGCTGCCCCACCAGGCCCGCCACGGCGGCGGCTTCCAGCGCCTGGGTGCGCGACAGCGGCGGCAAAAGGCCCGGCAGGCGCTGCGCCAACATGCTTTTGCCGGCTCCCGGGGGCCCCACCATGAGCAGACTGTGCGCCCCGGCAGCGGCCACCTCGAGCGCGCGGCGCGCCATGGGCTGCCCCCGCACGTCTGCCAGGCAGGGCAACGGGCCGGCGGGCGGCCACGCGCCAGGTTGCGCCTGGGGCAGCGGCACGGTGCCGGCCAGGTGGGCCGCCACGTCGGCCAGCGTCGCCGCCCGCAGCACACGCAGCCCGGGCACCCAGGCCGCCACTTCGGCGCTGCCTGCCGGAAGCACCAGCGCCGCCGCGGGCTGTTCGCGCGCCACGGCCAAGGCCAGGGGAAGCGGCGCGCCCACCGGCACAAGCGCCCCCGTCAGGGAAAGCTCGCCGGCCAGCACCAGGTGTTGCAGGCCCGCGGGCGCCGCGGCCCCGTCCGGCCCCGGCACGGCCACCTGGCCCGACGCGAGCAGCACGCCCAGTGCGATCGGCAAGTCGAAACGGGCCGACGCCTTGGGCAGATCGGCGGGCGACAGGTTGACCGTGAGGCGGCCATTGGGAAATTCGAAACCGCTGTTAAGAATGGCCGCCCTCACCCGTTCGCGGCTTTCGCGCACTTCAGTGTCGGGCAGGCCCACGACGGTAAAGGCCGGCAGGCCCGGCCCCAGGTGCGTTTCGACTCGCACAGCCGGCGCCTCTGCGCCACAGAGGGCCCGGCTGGCAAGGATGGCAAGAGTCATGGCGGTTGCGTATGGAAAACCGCCAGTATGCAAGCACGGCCGCAGCCCGGAAGGCCCGCCGTGCCGGGATTGTCACGCCAAGCGCGGCTGGCCCTCAGGCATCGGCCTGGGACGAGGGGCCGCCCTCCAGCGCGGCCACGCGCGCTTCCAGTTGACGCACCTGCGCATCGAGCTGATCAACCCGCTCGCGCGCGCGTGCCAGCAACTCGGCCTGCACATCGAATTCTTCGCGCGTGATCAGGTCCATCCGGGTGAACGCCTGGCCCATCATGGCCTTGACGTTGCGTTCGAGATCGGCCGCCGGGCTGCGGGCGATCAGGTCGGACAGGTTCTTCTGAAAATCTTCAAGCCACTGCGTGCGGTTCATGACATCCTCGCATTCATGTTCGGTGCCTACAGTGTAGACGCGAACCTGTTCTGCACGCGCCCAAAAAAATGGGCGGGCCGCAAGCGGCGCCGCCTCAAAGCACAGGAGAAAACCGAATCGCCACCGGGCGACTCCCAGAAGCAATCACACCCGGAGGTGCTGGCCGCATCCACATGCGACATGGCTTGATTCTTCCCCAGGGCGGCGCGCGCCACAAGCGGCGTCATGTAATTCCCCGTATCAGCGGCCTGATACATCTATGACCAAATTCGGGCCAATTCTGACACTCCGAATGCCGTCGGAAATGCGTGCTTTGCACGCCCCTCAAGGGAAAACGCCCACCCCCCGCCCAAAGGGTCGGCCGCCCGCGCCACGGTGCCGCCCCCCTCCTCGCGCAGCAATTCGATACAACAAACTTGTTCCATCAATATTCTGTTGCAGGTCGCCCCGGTCAGGTGCGATGCCCCAATGTGGGGCATAGCGGTGGGCACGACTGCACCGCCATGGCGCGCCGCGCAAGCGCTGGCCGCCCTGCGTCCCTCTCTGCGCGACGGCCGTGACCCCGCGGCCAAACATGGCATGGATGTTGCTTGATTGTGCATGCCTATGTGCAACCAAGAGAGGAATTGCCATGAAACTCATCATCGCCATCATCAAGCCTTTCAAGCTCGACGAAGTACGGGTGGCGCTATCCGGTATCGGCGTCCAGGGCCTGACCGTAACGGAAGTCAAGGGATTCGGCCGCCAGAAAGGCCACACCGAACTGTACCGGGGCGCCGAATACGCGGTGGACTTCCTGCCCAAGCTGCGGGTCGAGGCCGCCGTGCCCGACCATCTGGTCGACCAGGTCATCGACGTGATCGAACAATCGGCCCGCACCGGCAAGATCGGTGACGGGAAGATCTTCACCGCGCCCCTGGAACAGGTAATTCGCATCCGGACCGGCGAATCCGGCGAGGCCGCGCTGTAAACAACGATAAAGAAAGATGCATTGGAGCCTGAAAAATGGATAAAGCGGATATCTCCTGGTTGCTTGTTTCCACCCTGCTGGTATTGATGATGGCCGTGCCGGGTCTCGCGCTGTTCTATGGCGGGATGGTGCGCAGCAAGAACGTACTGTCCGTGCTGCTGCAGGTGCTCTGCACCTTCGCCCTGGGCATCGTGCTGTGGTTCGTCTATGGTTACTCACTGGCCTTTACCGAAGGCAACGCGTTCTTCGGGGGCCTTTCGCGGGCGTTCTTCTCGGGCATGTTCACGCCGGCCGACGGGTCGTACGCCATGTCCGGCACCCTGACCGAACTGTTGTTCGCATCGTTCCAGGCCACCTTCGCGGGCATCACGTGCGCGCTGATCGTGGGCAGCTTCGCCGAGCGCGCACGGTTCTCGGCCGTGCTGGTCTTCACGGTGATCTGGTTCACCTTCGCCTACGTTCCCATCGCGCATATGGTGTGGTTCGCCTCGGACACGGCGCCCGGCCTGCTGAATGCGCGCGGCGCGCTGGATTTCGCCGGCGGCACGGTGGTGCATATCAATGCAGGCATCGCGGGCCTGGTGGGCGCGTATGTGGTGGGCAAGCGGCTGGGTTATGGCCGTGAAGCCATGCAGCCGCACAACCTGTCGATGACCTTCATTGGCGCGGCCCTGCTGTGGGTGGGCTGGTTCGGCTTCAATGCGGGTTCGGCGCTGGCCGCCAACGGCGGCGCCACGCTGGCGTTCTTCAACACCATGATCGCCACGGCGGGCGCGGTGCTGGCCTGGCTGTTTACCGAATGGGCCGTCAAGGGCAAGCCTTCGATGCTGGGTGCGGCCTCGGGCGCCATCGCCGGCCTGGTAGGCATCACGCCCGCCGCCGGCCTGGTGGGCCCCGGCGGAGCGTTGGTCATCGGCGTATCCGCCGGCATCATTTGCGTGTGGGGGGTCAACGGCCTGAAGCGCATGCTGCGCGCCGACGACGCCCTGGATGTATTCGGCGTGCATGGCGTGGGCGGTATCGTGGGCGCCTTGCTGACCGGCGTGTTCAACGCGCAAGCGCTGGGCGGCCCGGGCCTGGAAAGCGCCGGCCAGATCCTCGGCCAAGTGTGGGTGCAGCTCGAGGGCGTGCTGCTGACCATTGTGTGGTCGGGCGTGGTGGCCTGGATCGCGTACAAGATCGCCAATGCGCTGTGCGGCCTGCGGGTTCCCGAAGACCAGGAGCGTGAGGGCCTCGACGTCACCAGCCACGGCGAATCGGCCTATCACAGCTGATCCGCATCATCTGCCAGGGCCTTGGGGCCCTGGCACTGCCGTTTGCAACGCCGCGCCTGCGGCGTTGCTGTTTTTCGCGGCCGAGGCCGCCGCGAAGCGACCAGCCAAGCCACCCGCGCGGGCGCTGCGGGTCAGGCGGTTTCCTCGGTTTCGCCCAGGTAGGCCGCGCGCACTTTGGGGTCGGTAAGCAGTTCGCGCGCCGGCCCCGACAGGGTCAGCGACCCGGACTCCATCACGTAGCCGCGATGGCTGTGTTCAAGCGCCAGCCTGGCATTCTGCTCGATTAGCAGGATCGTCACGCCTTCGTCCGCAATGGCCCGCACCACTTCGAAGACTTTCTCCACCATCAGGGGCGCGAGCCCCATCGAGGGTTCGTCCAGCAGCAGCAGCCGTGGCCGCGCGATCATTGCGCGGCCCATGGCCACCATCTGCTGCTCGCCGCCCGACAAGGTGCCCGCGGGCTGCCTGCGCCTTTCGGCCAGGCGCGGAAACAGCGTGAATACGTGCTCGGTATCGCGGCGCACCTGGGCCGCGTCGCGACGCACGTAGGCGCCCATGGCCAGGTTTTCTTCAATGGTGAGCTGGCCGAATATACCCCGCCCTTCGGGCACCATGACCAGGCCCTGCCGCACCAGTTCGAACGATTTTCGACCCTTGATGGACTGGCCGTCATAGACAATATCGCCGTCCGATGGCGGCACCAGTCCGCAGATGGCCCGCAGGGTCGTGCTCTTGCCGGCGCCATTGGCGCCGATCAGGCACACCAGCTCCCCGGCATTGACATGCAGGTCGATGCCGCGCACCGCGCGTATTCCTCCATACGCGACCGCCAGGCCGCGCAACTCAAGTAAAGGCTGGGTCGCGCTCATGATGCTTGCTCCGATGATTGCGCGGGCGCGTCGTGGGCCGCGCCCGCGCCCAGGTAGGCCTCTATCACCTTGGGGTCGCGCTGCACCTGGGCGGGCCTGCCTTGCGCGAGCACCTTGCCGTATTCCAGCACCAGCACCCGGTCGCACAGCCCCATGACCAGTTTCATGTCGTGTTCGATCAGCAGCACGGTGATGCCGTCGGCGCGGATCTTCTCGATCAACTGCCGCAGCACCAGCGTTTCGGACGCGTTCATGCCGGCAGCGGGCTCGTCCAGCGCCAGCAGCTTGGGCTCGGTTGCCAGCGCCCGGGCGATCTCCAGGCGCCGCTGGTCGCCATACGACAGCGAGCGCGCCACGTCGTTGGCGCGCGCCGCGATACCGACGTATTCCAGCAGTTCGTGCGCGCGACGCTCGATGGCCGCCTCTTCGGCGCGCTCGGCGCGCGTGCGGAAAATGGCGCCCAGCACCCCGGCGCCGGTGCGCACGTGCCGTCCGATCATCACGTTCTCGATCGCGCTCAGGTTGGCAAACAGACGGATGTTCTGGAAGGTGCGCGCCAGCCCGGCCTGCGCCACTTCGTGAGGCTTCAGGCCGGTAAGCGCGGAACCGTCGAACATGCAGCGGCCTTCCTCGGGGATATACAGGCCGGTCAGCACGTTGAACAGCGTGGTCTTGCCGGCGCCGTTCGGGCCGATCAGGCCATAGATTTCGCCTGCCTGTATGTCGAAGCTGACATCGCTCAGGGCGCGCAGGCCCCCGAACCGCTTGCCCAGGCCTTCGGCTTTCAGGATAGTGCTCATGCCTGGCCTCCGGTCTGGGTGGTGAGTTCGCGCTTGCGCACCGCCGAAGGCCACAGTCCGGCTGGACGGAACAGCATGACGCACACCATGGCCAGGCCGAACAGCAGCATGCGGATGCCTTCCGGATCGAGCACCACTTCGCCGAACACCAGCCGTTGCAGGGGCTCGACCACCGCGCGCAGAAACTCCGGCAGCGCGGCCAGCAGAATGGCGCCGAGGATCACGCCCGGAATATTGCCCATGCCCCCCAGCACGACCATGCACAGCACGGAAATGGATTCGGTCAGGCTGAAGCTTTCCGGGCTGACGAAACCCTGCATCGAGGCAAAAAGCGAACCCGCGATGCCGCCGAACGAGGCGCCCATGGCAAACGCGAGCAGCTTGATGTTGCGGGTATTGATACCCATGGCCTTGGCCGCGATCTCGTCTTCGCGCACGGCCTCCCATGCACGGCCGATGCGCGAGTTCTGCAGGCGCACGCACACCAGAACAATCAGCAGCGTCAGGCCCAACAGCAGGTAGTAGTACTTTTCCGGGCCGGTGATGCGCATGCCCAGTATCGACTCGCTGCGGCCGAACATGAATTCACCAACCTTGAAGCCGTCGATGCGGTTGATGCCCTGCGGGCCGTTGGTGATGTTTACCGGGGCGTTGAGGTTATTGAGGAAGATGCGGATGATCTCGCCAAAACCCAGCGTGACAATGGCCAGGTAATCGCCGCGCAGCTTCAGGGTGGGCGCGCCGAGCAGCACGCCGAACAGGCATGCCAGCCCCAGGCTGATGGGCAGGATGACCCAGAACGGCAAGTGCAGGCCGAAATGCGGCGAAGCGAGCAGCGCCCACGTATAGGCGCCGACGGCATAAAAGGCGATGTAGCCCAGGTCGAGCAGCCCCGCGAAGCCCACCACGATATTCAGGCCCAGCGCCAGCATCACGTACAGCAGAGCGAAGTTGAGTATGCGCACCCAGCTCTGCCCTGCCGCGCCAAGCACGAAGGGCAGCACCGCCAGCGCCACGCCGATAAGCACGACGCCCACCAGCATGCGGGGCGACAGGCCGTGTTTGTTCAGTGCCGCCTTCATGCGCGGTCTCCCACGCGCTCGCCCAGCAGGCCGGACGGGCGGAAGATCAGCACCATGACCAGTACCACGAACGCGAACACGTCCTGATAGTGGCTGCCCAGGAATCCCCCGGTCAGGTCGCCAATGTAGCCGGCTCCAAGCGCTTCGATGATGCCCAGCAGCAGGCCGCCGGCCATGGCGCCCGCCAGGTTGCCGATGCCGCCCAGCACCGCGGCGGTAAAGGCCTTCAGGCCCAGCATGAAACCCATGGTGTACTGCGCCACGCCGTAATAGGTGGTGACCATCATGCCGGCCACCGCGGCCAGCGCCGAGCCGATCAGGAACGCAGCCGAAATCACGGTATTGATGTCCACGCCCATCAGGCCGGCCACCTCGCGGTTCTGTGCGGTGGCGCGCATGGCCGTGCCCAGGCGGGTCTTGTGCACGACCAGCAGCAGCGCGCCCATGATCAGCGCAGCGATCACCACGATGGCGATCTGCAGCGAGCTCATGCGCGCCCCGGCCAGTTCATACACCTGGGGGTGCAGCACCTGCGGAAAATTCAGGTAGTTGCGGCCCCACACCATCATGGCCACGTTCTGCAGGATGATGGACACGCCTATGGCGGTAATGAGCGCCGCCAGGCGCGGCGCGCGGCGCAACGGCCGGTACGCCAGGCGCTCGGCCGTCCAGCCCACTCCCATGCACAGCGGCACCGACACCAGCAGGCCCGCGCCCAGGACCGCGAACGCGGACACCGTGGGGTCGCCGCCGACCAGCGCCGCCGCGATCATGGTGGCCGCCATGGCGCCGATCATCACGACGTCGCCATGGGCGAAGTTGATCAGTCCGATGATGCCGTACACCATCGTGTAGCCCAGCGCCACAAGCGCATAGACGCTACCCAGCGTCAGGCCGTTAATGAGTTGTTGAATGAAGATGTCCATAAGGCCCGGGCTCGACAGGTGCTCATTGAGAGAAACGCCGCACGGCGCGTACGCGGTGCCGCGCCGTGCTCACGCGCGCACGGCCGTCCCGCGCGCGCATCCCGCCGGCTCGCTCAGTCGGCCTGGCTTACCATGGTCTGGACCATTTCCCACTTGCCGTTCTTGACCTGGTAGATGGTGACCGAGACCTCTTTCAGGTCGCCCTTGGAGTCATAGGCGATGTGTTCGCTCGTGGCGCCTTTGCGCTGCAGCTGCGCAAGCTTGGGCAGGTAGTCTTCCGGATTGGCCGAATCGGCTTGCTCGATGGCGGTGATCATGTTCCAGGCGCCGTCGTAGGCATAGGGCGCGTAGACGCCGGGCGCCTTCTTGAAGCGGGCTTCGTAGCGCTGCGCGAAGTCTTTGCCGGCCGCCATCTGCTCCAGCGGCACGCCCGCCAGCGACGCGTACGTGCCGTCGGCCGCGTCGCCCGCCAGCTTGATGAAGGTATCGCTGCGCGTCATCTCGCCGGACACCAGCGGCGCCTGGATGCCCAGGCGCACGAGCTGCCGCTTCATGGGGCCAGATTGCGCGTCCAGGCCGCCATAGAAAATGGCATCCGGGCCCGCGGCCTTGATGTTGGTAAGAATGGACGTGAAGTCGTTGGCCTTGTCGGTGGTGTACTCGCGGCGCACGATCTCGCCGCCGGCCTTCTTGACGGCCTTTTCGACTTCGTCGGCCAGGCCCTGGCCGTAGGCCGTGCGGTCGTCGATGATCGCGACCTTCTTGGCATTGAGCTTCTCGACAATGAACTGCCCCACCGCAGCGCCCTGCTGGGTGTCGCTGGTCATCATGCGGAAGGTCGTGTCGTAGCCCTGGCTGGTATATTCCGGCGAGGTCGCCATGGCGATCTGCGGCAGCCCGGCCTCGTTGTAGACGCGCGACGCCGGAATGGTGGTGCCCGAGTTGAAGTGGCCGAGAATGCCGTCGACGTCTTCGTCGACCAATTGCTGGGCCACTTGCACGGCGGTGCGCGGGTCGGCCTGGTCGTCGCGCGACACCAGCACGAATTTCGCGGTCTCGCCATCGACCTTGATACCCTTCTTATTGGCCTCTTCGAGCGCGAGCGTCAGGCCATTTTGCATGTCTTCGCCGTAGTGTGACTGCGGGCCTGTCAGGGGCGCCGCAAAACCGAACTTGATTTCTTCGGCGTGCGCGGCGCCGGCCACGCAGGCCGCGGCGAAAGCGGCCAGCAAGGCCGGGCGGGAAAATGCGGATTTCATGTGAACCCTCCTGTGTGAATGGGGCGATACATTTGCCTGACGCGCTTGTGGCGCGGCAAGCTAATCATTGTCGACCTGAAATGCGCGGGCGGTCAGCCCGGGCAAGTCCGCAGTGGCGGGCTGCCTGAAAGTTGCACCGAATTTTCAATCAGGTGCAACCCCCGGCGCTATTGGCGATAACCCGTGTACAACCCGTTATCCGATGGACATCAGACTGGCATTGCCGCCTGCGGCAGCCGTGTTGACGCTGATCGAGCGCTCGGCCAGCAGCAGTTCCTGGGCATAGGCCGCGCCGCCCGCCACGGCGTCGGACGTCAGGCCCTGCACGGTCAGTATCGGGCCGCTGCGCGCGGCGATACGCTGGTTCCAGCCACGCAGAGCATCGCCATCGCCTTCAAACAGTACTGCCTGGAAATCGGCGGTGTCGATCTCGGCATCGCCCACCAGGGTGACTGACGCCCCCGCCCCCTGCGCCTCGCGCCACGCCCGCGCAACCGGCGTGTCCAGGAACAGCGCGAGATTGCCGGTGGCCTGCACGGCGGCGTACTGCGCACGTACGCCGGCTTCGGTGGCGGGCACGCACAGCACCGTGCCGCGCGGCCGCAGCACATAGGTGTTCTGTTCCCCCGTGGGCCCCGGCAGCGCAAGCGTTCTGGGCAACGGGTCCGACGTCGCCACGCACGGCGGCAGGCCCGGCGGGCGAGTGGCCAGCAGCCGATACAGGTACAGCGGGCCGCCCGCCTTGGGGCCGGTGCCCGACAGGCCCTCGCCGCCAAAGGGCTGCACGCCCACGACCGCACCCACGATATTGCGGTTGACGTACACGTTGCCGGCATGCACGCGTTGCGTCACGTCGTTGATGGTTTCGTCGATGCGACTGTGCACGCCGAAGGTCAGGCCATAGCCGGTGGCATTGATCTGCTCGAGCACCTGGTCGAGCTCTTCGCGCCGATAGCGCAGCACGTGCAGCACCGGCCCGAATACTTCGCGCGTCAGCTCGGCGATATTGTCGATTTCGATCAATGTCGGCGGCACGAACGTGCCGTACCGGCAGCCGGGGTCCAGCTCCACCTGGTCGACGCGATGCCCCGCCGACTGCATGGCCTCGATATGGCGCAGGATGTTGTCGCGGGCGTCGACGTCGATGACCGGCCCGACGTCGGTCTTGAGCTGGTCGGGGTTGCCCACGCGCAGCTCGCGCATCGCGCCGCGCAGCATGTGCAGGACGTGGTCGGCGCTGTCTTCCTGCAGGCACAGCACGCGCAGGGCCGAACAGCGCTGGCCCGCCGAATCGAAGGCCGAGTCCAGCACGTCGAACACCACTTGCTCGGCCAGCGCCGAAGAGTCGACGATCATGGCATTCTGCCCGCCCGTCTCGGCGATCAGCGGTATGGTGTGCCCGCGGTCATCCAGCCGCTGTGCAAGCGTGTGCGCGATCAGGCGCGCCACGTCGGTCGACCCCGTGAACATCACCCCATCGATGGCCGGGTGCTGAACCAGTTGCGCGCCTATGGTCTCGCCACGGCCCGGCAACAATTGCACGGCGCCGGCCGGCACACCCGCTTCGCGCAGCACGCGTACCGCCTGCGCGGCAATCAGGCACGTTTGCTCGGCCGGTTTGGCAATGACCGTGTTGCCCGCCACCAGCGCCGCGGCCACCTGGCCGGTAAAAATGGCCAGCGGGAAGTTCCAGGGGCTGATACACAACACCGTGCCCAGCGGACGGTGGGTGTCGTTGTTGAATTCGCGCTCGGCCTGGTCGGCGTAATAGCGCAGGAAGTCCACGGCCTCTCGCACTTCGGCGATGGCGTTGGGCAATGATTTGCCGGCTTCGCGCACGATCAGGCCCAGCAGCGGCTGCATGCCTTCTTCGAGCAGCTGCGCCGCGCGACGCAGGCACTGCGCGCGCTCGCCCACCGGCGTGGATTGCCAGATCGGCGCGGCATTCCCGGCAGCGCTCACCGCCGCATCGACGTCATCGGCGTCGGCTTCGATGACCTGGCCCACCACGTCGCGATGGTCCGCAGGATTGCGCACATCCGTCGCGCGCGCGGCGTCCCATGCCACGCTGGACTCGCCCAGCATGGGCGCCGCCTGCCATGGCGTGGCGGCGCTTCCCAGCAGCGCGGCGGCAAGCGAGCCCAGGCGATGCTCGTTGGTCAGGTCCAGACCGGCCGAGTTGGGTCGCGCGCCACTGCCCGCCGGGCCGTAGAGCTCGCGCGGCAGCGGAATCTTGTCGTGCGGGGCGCCCAGCGGCGCAATGCGCGAGGCCACGTCTACCGGGTCGGCGACCAGTTCGTCCACGGAAATGCTCTCGTCGCCGATCAGGTTCACGAACGAGGTGTTGGCGCCATTTTCGAGCAGGCGCCGCACCAGATAGGCCAGCAAGGTTTCGTGCGTGCCCACCGGCGCGTAGATGCGGCACGGCCGGTTCAGCTTATTCTGCGATACCGGTCCGACGACTTCTTCATACAGAGGCTCGCCCATGCCGTGCAGGCACTGGAATTCGTACTGCCCGGGGTAATAGTTCTGGCCTGCCAGGTGGTACACCGCCGACAATGTGTACGCATTGTGCGTTGCGAACTGCGGATACACGGCTTCGGGCGCGCCCAGCAGCTTGCGCGCGCACGCCAGGTACGACATATCGGTATAGACCTTGCGCGTATACACCGGATAGCCTTCCAGGCCATCGACCTGGGCTCGCTTGATCTCGGTATCCCAGTAGGCGCCCTTGACCAGGCGCACCATGATGCGATGGCGGCTGCGGCGCGCCAGGTCGATGATATAGTCGATGACGAACGGAGCGCGCTTCTGGTAGGCCTGCACCACAAAACCAATGCCGTTCCAGCCCTCGAGCTCGGGCGCCAGGCACAGCGCCTCGAGCAGGTCCAGCGATATTTCGAGACGGTCGGCCTCTTCGGCGTCGATATTCAGCCCGATGTCGTAGCTGCGCGCAAGCACCGTAAGCGCCTTCACGCGGGGCAGCAGCTCTTCCATGACGCGATCGCGCTGGGCGCGCGAATAAGTCGGATGCAGGGCTGAAAGCTTGATCGAAATGCCCGGCCCTTCGTAGATGCCGCGGCCCGCGGCGGCCTTGCCGATGGCGTGGATGGCCTGCTCGTACGAGGCGTAGTAGCGGCTGGCGTCCTCGCTGGTCGTGGCGGCCTCGCCCAGCATGTCGTACGAATAGCGAAAGCCCCGGGCTTCGAGTTTGCGATTGTTGGCCAGCGCTTCGGAAATGGTCTGCCCCGACACGAACTGCTCGCCCATCATGCGCATGGCCAGGTTCACGCCCTTGCGCACCAGGGGCTCGCCCCCTTTGCCAATAAGGCGCGTCAAGGCCTTGGACAACGATTGTTCGCTGTTGACCGCCACCAGCTTGCCGGTCAGCATCAGCCCCCACGTGGCGGCATTGACAAACAACGATTGCGATCCGCCCATATGGGCGCGCCAGTCGCCGCGCGAAATCTTGTCGCGGATCAGCGCATCGCGTGTGGCGCGATCGGGAATGCGCAGCAGCGCCTCGGCCAGGCACATCAGCGCGACGCCTTCCTGGCTCGATAATGAAAATTCGTGTATCAGCCCTTCTACCCCGCCGCCGCGGCCCTTGTCGCGCAGCGCCTGCACCAGGCGCGCGGCCATGGCGTGGATTTTTTCGGCATTGGGCATGCGCGCCTGGCCCAACAGTAACGGCACGCACTCGGGCTCCGGGCGGCGATAGGCGGCCGTGATCGCAGCGCGCAACACCGATTGCGGCTGTACGTCCTGGCCGAACTCGAAAAACGGCGGCGTGACCGGCGCGGTGTCGAGATCGGCGCTGTCGAGATCCGGCTCGTCGGAGCGGGAAAGGTGGGATATTTCGGCAGGCACCTGCCCCCGCTCGATTCTTTCGAGATAAGCCACCAGCGCCTGCTTGTGCAGCCAGTGAGGGGTGCAACCGAGGTTCCGCGCAGCGGCTTTCAAGCGATCACGCAACGAGTCGTCTACTTTGACGCCCAGTGTGGTGCTGGCCATGATTAATGTAATCCTTAGTTCAGTATTCACCCCGCGATACGGGGGTCAGACGGCGGCGTCCGGCCATGCACGCGCGCGGCCGCCGCCAAGAGGGACAACCAAGATACTAAGGAAGATACAACCCGGGTTGTATGATGGTTAACCCGTAAGGGTTTACCCTATGTTGCAGCCCTCGAGCTGCACATTGGCCGCCGCAGGGGTTGCCCGGGCGCCATCCGATCGGATGGCCGAAGCAATGGTGTCGGCCAAGAGGCGCACCGCCTGCTGCTGGGCCTGAACCAGTTCCGATATGCTCCGGCCCGACGGCTCGACCTGCACCAGGGTACGGCACAGCAAGGATTTGCCCTGTTTGTGGTGCACCGGCCGCACCCGCCAGGTGGCATCCAGGCGCGCCGCGGCGTCACCCACGATGTCAAAGCGCTGCACGTCCACCTGTACCCGCCACACCGGCGTGCCCGGCGAGGGCTGCAGGGCCTGCACGTTCAGCGCGCCCAGATCGCGCGTCAGCACATCCGACAGGGCCGACCGGATCTCGTCGGGCAATGGCGCGCTCCAGCGGTGTGAATACAACGGAGTCAGCGAGTTGTCGGTGGCGCGTTCGCGCAGCATGATCTGCGGCTGGTCGGCCTGCATGGGCACGGAAACCGACGCAATTTCGATCTGGAAACCCGCCGGCGCCGCCGGCGAGGGCCGGGCATCACGGGCCGGCTGCAACGTGTAGAACTGCGCGGGCGGCGACGTGCTACAGGCCGAGATCAACGCCGCGGCGGCAAGAAGGGACGCACGGGTATACATACGCATAGGTCAGTTCCTGGAAGCGCCGGGCAACGGATCGGGCCCGCGGCCGCGGATCAGCGCTTGAGGGTTGGCTTGCAGGTAATCGGCCAGGGCCCGGAGCGAACGCGCAGCGCGCCCCAGTTCCTGCATGGCGCGCTCGGCGTTGACGGGCAGCGCGGCATCATTGGCCAGCAATTCGTTGATGTTGTCCAACGACTGCCGAGCCGCCCGCAGCGTGGCACGGGCTTCCGGCGCCAGGCTCTTGTCCAGGTTGTTCATCAGCTTCGACGCGCTCGACAGAGTGCTGCGCAGGTCACGGCCGATTTCCTCGAACGGGATCTTGTCGATCTTGGCAACGATATTGGTAAGTTGCTGCTGCAGTTGTTCGAGGTTGCCCGGCACGGTCGGGATCATGAGCGGGTGCGTCAAGTGGAACTGGACAGGCTCGGCCTTGGGGAAATGCTCGAGCACGACATACAACTGGCCCGTCAGCAGGTTGGCTGTGCGCAACTGCGCGCGCAGACCGTGCTGGATCATGGATGCCAAGAGCTTGCCCTCGGCCCCGCCGCCCTCGCGCCTGGCCCGCTCCTGCACCCGGTCGTAGACCGGACCCAGCCGCTCCGGATACAGCGAAGCGTCCACCACGGCGAAGAAGCGCTTCTTGTCGGAATCGAAATCCACAGTGATCTGCGTGACCTCGCCCAGTGCAATGCCCTGGAAGTCGATCGTGGCGCCCACGCTCAGGCCCCGCACCGACTGGTCAAAGCGCATGCGGATGGGCACCGGGTCGCCGTCGGGGTTGGCCTTGGCGTCGCTTTCACTGGTGTAAAGCTGGAATTCCGTGTCCGGCTTGGCCGGTGTTTCGTCGCTGAGGTTGACCGGGGCGAACGCTACGCCGCCCAGCGCCAGCGATACCAGCGATTGTGTGTGCAGTTTCAGGCCACTGCCGTCAACGGTCAGGTCTACCCCGCTTGCATTCCAGAACCGGGTGCCCGCGGTGACGAACTTGTCGTTGGGCGCATCGATGAAAACCTCGACATTGACGGCCGTGCCGTCGTCGTCGAGCTTGTAGCCGATGACGCGTCCGACGGTAATGCGCCGGAAATACACGGGCGAACCGATATCCAGCGACCCCAGATCGTGGGCCTTGAGCATGAAGCGCTTGCCGGCGCGGTCATGCGTGACCGCCGGCGGCGTTTCCAGGCCGACGAACTCGAATTTGGTGGCGGTGGTGGCGGCGCCCGCCCCGTCTGCCGCGTCCACGCCGATATATGCGCCCGACAGCAGCGTGCCCAGGCCCGACACCCCGCTGAGGCCCAGGCGAGGCCGCACCACCCAGAAATTGGTGCCTTCGGTCGCCAACCCGGCGGCCTCTTTGCTCAACTGGGCCTGCACGATGACCTTGGAGCGGTCGTCGTTGAAACGGATGTTCTCGACGACGCCCACCACCACGTCTTTGTAGCGCACCTGCGTCTTGCCGACTTCCAGCCCTTCGGCGGTATTGAACTCGATGGCCACCTCGGGGCCCACGGCCATCCAGGTGCGTATCACCAGCGACAGGCCCGCCAGCAACGCGACGACTGGAACCAGCCATATCCACGAAACGCGGCGTTGCCTCTTGCGTGCGACTTCAGGCACATCGATGCCGTCTGTGTCGGATGATCGGGTTTGATCGGCCATATCGTGTTTATTTGTAGGGTTATGCCGTATTGTGCCCGCCCGCGGCGAAACCGCGCTCAGTACCTTGTGGTCCGGCGCCTTGCGCCGCGCGGTCCCATGCCAGGCGGGGATCGAAGCTCATGGCCGCCAGCATGGTAAGAATGACCACCAGCCCGAACGCGCCGGCTGCCGGGCCCGCCGATATTTCGAGAATGCCCCGGAAATGCGCGAGGGCGGACAACAATATCACGACGAACACATCCAGCATCGACCACTGGCCGATGAGCTCGACCATCTCGTACAAGCGCGTGCGCTGCCTGAGGTTGGCCTCGCTGCGCCACTGTACCGCGCACGCCAGCACGACCAAGGCCAGTATCTTGGTAAGAGGCACCACGACGCTGGCCACGAACACGATGAGCGCGATGTCCCAGGAGCCGGTTTCCCATAGCTCGACCACACCCCCCAGGATGGTATGACCGCTGTCGCCCAGGATGGAACCGATGTTCATGATGGGCAGCACATTGGCGGGCACGTACAGTACCGAGGCGGCCAGCAGCAACGCCCATGTCCGGCCCAGGCTGTTGGGCTTGCGGTGATGCATGGCGGCATGGCAGCGCACGCACCGGGCCACGCCCGCGTGTCCGGCGTCTGGATGGCCCATGGCCTGCACCTGCCCGCACACATGGCAGCCGGCCAGCACCTGCCCCGGCTCGGGGCTGGGCACGCGCACCGGCACCACCCCCTGCTGCTCGGCATGCCGCCAGATGGCGTGCGGCGACAGCCGGTCGAGCATGGTCAGCAGCACCGTCAGCGCCCCGAACGCGAACAGGCCCGGCGCCGGGCCGACCCGGGCCATGCCGGCGAGTTTGACCACGGACACCACGACGCCCAGCAGGAACACGGGCACCATGCACCAGGGCCGCAACATGCCCAGCAGCCGCATGGCCGGCCGCAATCCGCGCGGCTCGCGCCCGGACGCCAGCGGCACCAGCACCCAGGCGAGCAGGCACAGTTGCGCCAAGGGCAGCATGAAGCCGGCCAGGCCGGTCATCAAGGCCGTGGCCACGTAACCCTGTTGCCAGGTCATGACCACGGCGTCCAGCAGCGACGCCTCGCGCGTCATGCCGCGCACCGACATCTTGATTACGGGGTAGCCGTTGGCCACCACGAACGTGATGAGAGCGGCCAGCGTGAGCGCCAGCCAGCCAGAGAGGGAGATGCGGCTATAGCGCCAGAGAATGGTGCCGCAGCGCGAGCAAGACGCGGTCTCGCCCGGCTGCAGTTCGTGGCGCCTGAAGATATTGGCGCAGTGTTCGCACGAGATCAGGGGCTCGCGTGTCAAATCAATCGACCAGTTCGACTTCCTGCTTGTCGGGCGCCCCCGAACCCGAGGATTTTCCGGAGCCGTTGAAGCTCAGTTTCACCTTGCCGGCGTCATCGAGGTCGACGGTGACCGTGCCGCCATCGGCCAGTTTGCCGAACAGGAGTTCGTCGGCAAGCGCACGGCGGATGGTGTCCTGGATGAGCCGCTGCATCGGACGCGCACCCATGAGCGGGTCGAAGCCCTCTTTGGCCAGGTGCTCGCGCAGCACGTCCGTGAACACGGCGTCGACGCGGCGCTCGTGCAGCTGGTCTTCGAGCTGCATGAGGAACTTGTCGACCACCCGCAGGATGATATCGCGCGACAGCGGCGCGAACGGAATGATGGCGTCGAGCCGGTTGCGGAATTCAGGCGTGAACATGCGCCGGATTTCGGCCATTTCATCGCCAACCACGCGGCTGTTGGAAAACCCGATGGACGGACGGTTCAGCGTCTCGGCGCCCGCGTTGGTGGTCATGATGATGATGACGTTGCGGAAATCGGCCTTGCGCCCGTTGTTGTCGGTAAGGGTGCCGTGGTCCATGACCTGCAGCAGGATGTTGAACACATCCGGATGCGCCTTCTCGATTTCATCGAGCAGCAGCACGCAGTGCGGCTGCTTGGTGATGGCTTCGGTAAGCAGGCCGCCCTGGTCGAAGCCGACATACCCCGGCGGCGCACCGATCAGGCGCGACACCGCGTGGCGTTCCATATATTCGGACATGTCGAAGCGCAGCAGCTCGACACCCATGGTGAACGCCAGTTGGCGCGCCACCTCGGTCTTGCCTACGCCCGTGGGGCCCGAAAACAGGAACGAACCGATCGGACGGTCGGGTTTGCCCAGGCCCGAGCGCGCCATCTTGATGGCGGCGGCCAAGGCTTCGATGGCGGTGTCCTGGCCGAACACGACGGTTTTGAGGTCGCGTTCGAGCGTGGCCAGCTTGCTGCGGTCGTCGTTGGAAACCGACTGCGGCGGGATGCGCGCGATCTTGGACACGATGTTTTCGATGTCGACCTTGCCGATGACTTTTTTCTGGCGCGAGCGCGGCAGCAGTCGCTGCGCGGCGCCGGCTTCGTCGATGACGTCGATGGCCTTGTCGGGCAGGTGCCGATCGTTGATGTAGCGGGCCGAGAGCTCGGCCGCGGCGCTGAGCGCGGCTGCCGAATAACGTACGTTGTGGTGCTCTTCGAAGCGGCTCTTCAGGCCGCGCAGGATCTGCACGGTTTGCTCGACGCTGGGCTCGGACACGTCGATTTTCTGGAAGCGGCGCGACAGGGCGTGGTCTTTTTCGAATACCCCGCGGAATTCGGTATAGGTGGTGGCGCCGATGCACTTGAGCTGCCCGGACGACAGGGCCGGCTTGAGCAGGTTGGATGCATCGAGCGTGCCGCCGGAGGCGGAACCGGCCCCGATGAGCGTGTGGATTTCGTCGATGAACAGGATGGCGTCGGGGTTGCCGCGGATTTGCTTCAGGACGCCCTTGAGGCGCTGTTCGAAATCGCCACGGTATTTGGTGCCGGCCAGCAGCGCGCCCATGTCGAGCGCGTACACATGGGCCCCCTGCAGAATTTCCGGCACTTCGCCGCGCGTGACGCGCCACGCCAAGCCTTCGGCGATGGCGGTCTTGCCCACGCCGGCTTCGCCGACGAGCAGGGGGTTGTTCTTGCGGCGGCGGCACAACACCTGGATGACGCGCTCGACCTCGTGTTCGCGCCCGATAAGGGGATCGATGCGGCCGGCCAGCGCGGCCGCGTTCAGGTCGTTGGCGTACTGATCCAGCGGCGACTGGCGGGATTCGCCCGCTTCCTCGGCGCCTGGCTGCTCTTTCGGGGCGGCCGGGGCGTCTTCCTGCGGCTGCTTGGTGATTCCGTGCGACAGGAAGTTGACGACGTCCAGCCGGGTAACGCCCTGCTGTTGCAGGTAGTACACGGCGTGGGAATCTTTTTCACCGAAGATGGCCACCAGCACGTTGGCGCCGGTGACGGGTTTCTTGCCGGTGCCGCCCGCCGATACATGCATGATGGCGCGCTGGATGACACGCTGAAAGCCCAGCGTGGGCTGGGTGTCGACTTCGGCGCCCGTGGGAATGACGGGCGTGTTCTCGGACACGAACTGGCGCAGGTTGCGACGCAGGTCGTCCAGGTTGGCGGCGCAGGCGCGCAGGACTTCAACAGCCGACGCATTGTCGAGCAGCGACAAAAGCAGATGCTCTACGGTAATGAATTCATGCCGGGCCGAACGGGCCTCGACAAAAGCCATATGCAGGCTGACTTCAAGTTCTTGGGAAATCACGCTTCCTCCGTAACGCATCGAAGCGGTCGAAATACACGATTCATATTCTAAGCTGATCAGGGCGCAACGCCAGCGATTTCAAAAACCACACGATCGTAACGGCCTTGCTCATCCATCGCGGTTAAGGTATAGCGGCCATTGTGCACCATTGCGAGTTTCAACGGCGCCGATGGCGCGCCCTGCTGGCGCACGCGTCCGTTCAGCATCCACCATACCTGACCTCGCGCGCCCTGTACGCTTACATCCAGTACTACTTCTTGCCGGCCCGGTACCGGTCTCAACACCGACCCATTGGCCACGCCTGCCAGGCGCAGCGGGCCCTCGGCAGCGTCGGCGTAGCCGGCAAAGCTCGGCGGCACCGTGTCGTCGAGCGCCCATGCAGCGCGCGGCTGCGTGCACGGGCCGGCCGGCACGCCGCCCTGCCGCCATCCATGCGGCCAGCATGTGATCACGGCGCGGACACTGGACGGGCGCGGCGACCGCGGCGCAACGCCGGCAGGCAATGCCGCGACAAGGTCATGCAGCAGCGGCGCGGCCACGTTCGCGCCGAAAAAACCCGGATTGGGAGTGCCGTCGGGCCGGCCCACCCACACGCCGATGGTCCAGGCATCGGTGACGCCCACGGCCCAGGCGTCGCGAAAGCCGAAACTGGTGCCGGTTTTCCAGGCAAGCGCCCTGCCGGTTTGCAGCAGGGGCCGGTCGGGGTGCCCGCCGCCTTCGAGTATGTCGCGCACGATCCACGCCGCCCCTGCGCTGAACATGCGGGACTCGACACGCGGTTGGGCGGGCGACAGGCGCGGCCGGCCGGCCAGGCCGCCGCGGGCCAGCGCCCGGTATGCGCCCACCAATTCTTCCAATGTGGTGCCGGCCCCGCCCAAAATCAAGCTCAGGTTGGGCGCGGCGCCGTCGGGCAGGCGCAAATGCACGCCGCCGGCCAGCAGCATCGAGGCAAAGCGAGCCGGCCCGACGCGGTCCAGCAGATCGACCGCCGGCACGTTGAGCGAACGCTGCAGCGCCTGCGCCACGCTGACCGGGCCGGAAAACGCCGCCTGGAAATTGCCCGGCGCATACCCGCCGAAGGACAAAGGCGCGTCGAGCAGCAGGCTTTCGGAATGCACCAGGCCGTCGTCCAGCGCCTGCGCGTACAGAAACGGCTTCAGCGTGGACCCCGGGGACCGCACCCCGCGCACCATATCGACGTGCGCATAGCGGGCGGCATCGGAAAAATCGGCCGAGCCCGCGTATGCCTTGATCTCGAGCGTATCGTTGTCCATGACCAACACCGCCATCGACACCCGGGGCGGCAACGCGTCGACGCGGTCGAGCAACATGCCTTCGGTGGTGGCCTGGATGTTGGAATCCAAGGTCGACGCCACCACGGCAGGCCTGCCGCCGGCCTGCTGCTGCGACACCACGAGCCGCTGGGCGGCCAGGGGCGCAAGCCAGCGCGCCCGCAGGGGCGGCGCCACCACGGTTTCGAGCTTGGCATCGGCCACTTCGGCGCCCGTCCAGCCCCTGGCCCGCATACGCTCCAGCACCTTGTCGCGCGCCGCCCGGGCCGCCTGCGGATGTCTGTCGGGCCGCAGGCGGGACGGCGCCTGCGGCAAGGCCGTCAACAGGGCGGCCTCGGCCGGGCTCAGGTCGATGGCCGATTTTCCCAGCCACAGCCGCGCCCCCATTTCCACGCCCTCGACGATGCCGCCCATGGGCGCACGCGCCAGGTACAGGGCCAGGATTTCGTCCTTGCTGTAGTGCCACTCCAGCTGCAGCGCGCGGCCGATCTGGTGCAGCTTGGCCGCCAGCGAGCGCGAAGGCCGCGCCGACAGGTGGGGATCCAGCAAGCGGGCCACCTGCATGGTCAGCGTCGAGCCGCCGGACACGATGCGGCCATGGACGAGCCATTGCCAGCCGGCGCGGGCGAGCGACACCGGATTGACGCCCGGATGCCAATAGAACCAGCGGTCTTCGTAGGCCAGCAGGGTTTCCAGGTAGACAGGCGCGACCTGCGCCGGCGCCACGGGATAACGCCATATGCCATCCCGGCTGGGGTAGGTGCGCAGGGGCGTGCCGTCGGCAGCCACGACCACGACCGCGCCGCCATTGTCGGTGGCCGGCAGCGGAAACAGGCGGTCGAGCGCGAGCAGCAACGCCGCGCCGCCCAGCAGGACCCCGGCCGGCAACGCCAGAATGCGACGCCACCGCCCCCGGGCTAGCGCGTGGCGGCGGCGCCGCGGTCGCGGATCTCGATGTGCGTCCATCGTTCGCCTACGCCTCGCAGTTCCGGCCGGTACATGTCTTCCGCCATGCTGGACGGCACGGCAAAACGCCCCGGCGTGACCACGCGCGCCATATAAAAGATGTCGACCGGGTGGCGGTTCAGCGCAACGGCGGCCACGTATCGGTCGTCGCGGAACTCGCGGTGCTTGATGGCCGGGTTGGTCATGGCGTCGGCCACCCGGGTGCCGCCGATCTTCCAGTCCTGCATGTCGGGGCTTTGCGAGAGGTTCAGGTTCTCTACCTCGAAACCGGCGGGCACGCGATCGACCACCAGCGCGTCGGGCACGGCCTGGTTGGCCGACACGCGCAGCTTTACCACCAGCAGGTCGCCGGTGCGCAGCGCGCCGCCGTCCCACGCACGTCCGTCCGGCAGATACCAGCTGCGCTGCACGCGGATGGCATCGCTGCGCGGCGCAGGCGGCAGTACCGGCGTGCCTTGCAGATCGAGCTCGATGAACAGCGGTTGCGCGCCGGTATTGGTCAGCTGCAGGCCGGCAAGTGCAGCGCCATCCAGTGCGACGGTGCGGTCGGCCGTTCCGGCCAGCGCCTGCGTCCCGGCGGCGGTGGTCAGCGCGGCCGCCCACGGTTGGGTCGCATCGCCACCGGCGGCCTCCGCCGCCAGCAGCAGCGCCATCTGTTCCTGTGTAGAGAAATAGCTGCGCCCTTGCAGGCGGACGTCGAGCTGAGTCAGCCAGCGCTCGCGGCCATCCTGCGCCAACTGGTATTGCACCGCCAGCGCATAGGCCTGCGCGTAGTCGCGCACCGCACTGCCATAGTCGCCGAGCCACTCATCGGCATAGGCGCTGCCCCCATGCCGCCGCATGCCGTACGGACGGTCCAGGGCCTGCTTGACGGCCTGCTCCATCCGCCCGGCGTCGCCCATTAACTGGAATGCTGCCGCCAGCTGCAACAGCGGCAAGGGAGACAGGGCCCTTTCTTGATACCGGTCGTACAGTTGGCGCACCGTGGAAAGCGGCGCCTGGCGATCGCGGGCCAGCGTCAGGGCGGCAGCGGCAAAGCTGGCGAATCGCCGATGGTCGTTGCGCAAGGTGGCCATATCGTCGCGGTCGATGCGCCCGTTGTCCAGATTGCGGCGCAACTGCTCCGGCCAGGTTCCGAAACGCCCGCCGCTTTGCTGCAGCTGTTGCAGCAACCACGCCTGTGACCGCGTCAGCGCGTCATCGGGTATGGCAAAGCCATGGTCGCGCGCGTCCTGCATGAAACCCGCCGCGTATGCCGTCAGCCAGATGTCCTGTGACGAACCGTCGCCCCATAGGGAATAGGCGCCCGATGCGTTGCGCATGCCGGCCAGGCGTGCCAACGCGTTGGCGACCTGCCCGGCGCGTTCCTGCTGCGTGCGTTCGGGCAGGCTGTAGCGCCGCGCTTGCGCATCATCGATCAGGATCCAGGGCACGGCGGCGCTGATCGTTTGCTCTGTGCACCCGTACGGATAGCTGAGCAGCCGCTGCACCAGCCGGGTCACGTTGATGGGTGGACGGTTCGACAGGCTCAGGCTGGCGGTGATGGAATCGGTGTAGTAGCCCGAAATCGATGCGCCGCCCGGCGCGAAACTCTCGCCCGGCGCAAGACGCAGGCGTTGCACCCGGTTTTCGGCGGCATGCGCCGGCTGCACTTGCAGCACGGATTCCCGCACGATGTGCACGGGGCGCGCCCCGCCCTGCCCGTCAATCTGCAAACGCAGCCGTCCCAGGCCGTACGATCCGGTGGCGGTTGCCACAAAGCGCAAGGTGGCGCGTTGGCGGTCTTTCAAGGTTACGCTGCGCACGCCGTCGGCAATTGCGAGCGGGTCGAGCGCGCGCAGGTCGACCCTGACCTGCTGCGTCGCGCCGCTGAGGTTGGTCAGATCCAGCGCCACGGCGGCCTGGTCGCCTGGCGTGATAAATCGCGGCGTACTGAGTTCGGCCACGATGGGAGCTACCACCACCATTTCGGCCTCGGCGCTGCCGTAGCGGTCGTCGGTGAACGCCACTGCCATGAGCCGCAGGGTGCCGTTGAAATCAGGCAGATCCAGCGCAATATCGGCCTGGCCGCTTTCGTCGAGCAGCACAGGGCCGGAAAACAGGTCGACCAGCTTGACCTTGCGAGGCAGGCTGCGGCTGTCGCCGCGCAGGGCTGCATCGCCCCCCCATTTCAGGCGTCCGGTGGCGCCGTCCATTTTCTCGATGAGCTTGCCGTAGATATCGCGCATTTCCGCGGCGTAGCGATGCTTGCCGAAGAAAAAATCCAGCGGATCGGGCGTGGCGTACTGACTGATATTGAGAATGCCCACGTCCACCGCCGACAAGGTTGCCGTGGCCACCCCGCCCGCGGCGCCATCGACCTTGATGCGCACCATGGTGCGCTGCTCGGGCTCTACCTTGGCAGGCGCCTGGAGCGTCACGCCCAGCCGGCGGTCCTCGCTGGCGATGGGCAGGAACGCCAGGCCCACCGCGCGCGCCGGCGTGACGCGGTCGCCCTCGCTGCCGGGGCGGAACACCACGGCCGACACATACAGGTCATGTCGTTTCCAGGCGGGGTCGACAGGAATGTCCAGGACGGTGCCGGTGGCCTGCACCGCAAGCCAGCGCGACCACAACATGCGGTCACCCTCGACCGTCACCAGCGCATGCCCGTCATGCGGAGGCGTCACCGTCAGCCGGACGCTATCGCCCAGCCGCGCCGGCACGCCTTCGAGCTTCATTTGCACGCGGTCCGGCCGGTTGCCTACCGCGTCCGCGTCCTGCGCCCCCCAGCCGGCATAGAAGCGATAGCGCATCACTTGCCCCGTCTGCGGGTCGGCTATCTCGAGCCGGTAGCGGCCCCACCCTACCGGCAGGCTCAGCGAGGTGCGGTCCGGCAGCGCGATGACGCGCGATTCCACCAGTTCTTCGGAGTCGGTATAGCCGCTGTTCCAGCCCCGCTGATCGTCATAGCGCCAGTAATACCGGCGGTGTTCGCGGTACAGCCGCAATTGGGCCTCGGCCAGCGGTGCGACCTTGCCTGCGGCGTCGACACGCACCACTTCGAACGAGGCCGGCGCGCCTTCGCGCGCCACGTCATTGTCAAAGAGCGGCCGTATGGCAATGAGCTCGGCGGCCGGCCACACTGTGCGCTCGATGGAGCGCACCACCGGCCGCCCGCCCGATTCGAGCAGGCTCGCAGACAGCCGCACGCGCAACGGCGAATGGGCCACGCCGGCGCCCTGGGGATCTACCGTCAGGTGCGCTGCGCCCTGCGCGTCCAGCTCGCCCTGCGGCAGTTCTTCGTAATGGCGCAGCGTGTCATCGGCGGCGTCGCCGAACAGAAAACCGGGCCACTGCTCGGCCAGGGGATAGCGGTCGCGGCGCACCTGGAAGCTGGCAAGCAGGCGGTTGCCCGCCGCCGGCGCGCCGTACAGATAGTCGCCTTGCACATCGATGTGCCAGGGTTCGCCCGGCGACAGCACGGCCTGCCGGGATTCCAGCCGCAGCTTCATGCGTTCGGGCAGGAATTCTTCCACCTGGAACCACCACGCTGCATCGGGAACGCGGCTGGCCGGATCCACCCGCAGCTCCAGCAGCCATTTGCCGGTTTGCGCATCGGGCGGCAGGTTGATCGGGTGCTCGACATACCCGCCCGCCTGCCCGGAAGGCTGCCACAACTCGCTGCGCACCACGCGGCCGTCAGGACGCTTCAGGGTGGCGGTAAGCGGCGCCGCCGCAAGCGCGCGGCCATCGGGGTCGCGCGGCAGCACCGACACCTGGAAGGATTCGCCGGGCCGGTAGAGATCCCGGCCGGCATACACAAACAGATTGTTGGGCCTGGACGGATGGCCGCCTATGTCGTATTCGGACAAATCGAGCGCGGGCTCGCCCAGCGCCAGCACGGTCAGCTCGGCTCCGCGCACCGCGCGCAGCAGGCGGGCGCGCGACGAGTCGCCGTCAAAGCTCACATGCCCCGAAGAATCGGCGCGCGTCCGCCCCAACACCTTGCCCGATGCGTCCACCAGCTCGACCTCAGTATCGGTCAGCGGCTGGCCCGAACGCAGCGACATGGTAAAGGCTTCGATGCGATCGGCGTAGCGCCGCGCATGCAGCCCGATGTCGCTGACGTAGAAGTACGTGACCTGGTATTCGTAGCGAAAGCGCCCCGGCTCGCTCATGACCGCCACATAGATGCCCGGCTCGCGCAACTCGGCAATGTTCTCGACCGGAAGATATGTGACATGCCGGCGGTTGGGACGGTCATCGGTCAGGAAACGGCCCTGGTAGACACTGGTGGTCAGGCTGTGCAGCCGGTCCAGGTCCCAGTTGCTGACCGAGCCCTTCAGGCTGCGGTTATCGGCATAGCGCCATTCGTCGTCCTCGTTGTCCTCGCCGTTATCGGCCCGGCTGTCGCGCAGGCCCAGCACCCTGTCGAAAAAGTCCGGCATGCGCTCGGGCGCGACGCGCAGGAACTGCACGTCTACCTCGGGGATATTTACGGTAGTGATGGGAAGGCCGCCGTTCTGCCCGGCCGGCAGCACCACGCCACGGCTGGCAAAATAGAACGAAGGCGGCATGGCCGGAGTCTGCACCGTGCATTGGTGGCCGGCGCCCAGCGTCGCACCCTGCGCACCCGGCATAGCGGCCTGAATCCGCACCGCGTAGCTGCGCTGCGGCTGCACGTAGGGAAAGTACACCATGCGCGGGTTGTCACCCACTACCCAGGCGCCCTGCACCGGCTTGCCCGGGCCGGGGTTCGTATCATTGCCCTTGCCTGCGGCAGCGGAACCGGTCGTGCCGCCTTCGCCCTCGTCTTTGGCAGGCCCCGCGTCCATCACCGAAAAAAAGCTGTCCAGCGATGCCCGGCGATCCACCAGCTGGGTGAAAGTCACGGCCAGGGCCAGGGTATCGTTGTACTCGCGCGCCTGGCAGTCCAGCACGCCAAACGGATCGGCGCGCCCCACCGTGGCAGCCGGCGGCATGGCAGGCGAAGCCGCCGAAGGCGGTTTGTCTGCGGAACTGCCGGCCTGGCCGGAGGTGCCGTACGTGGGCGGCACGACAGCGCGGCCCGCCAGCCACCCCATTCCCAGCGCGACGGCAAGCAATACCGCCAGGATACCGAGTGTTCCCCTTTTCTGACTCATGACATGCCTTATGCAGCGTATGCGGGCGCGGCGCGCCCCGGACCGGCGACAGGCATGCGCCCGCGGCCAAGCAGGTACAGCGGGTCTTTCTATTCTTGTACGGGTTCCATGACACACTGCAGCGGATGCTGGCGCGCGCGCGCGTACTGGGATACTTGCGCGATGCGCGTGGCGGCCACGTCGCGGGGATACACCCCACAGGCGCCGCGGCCTTCATGGTGCACCTGCAACATGATGCGCGTGGCGTCTTCCGGGTTCTTGCCGAAGAACTTCTGCAGGACCTTCACGACGAATTCCATCGGCGTGTAGTCATCATTGAGCAGCACCACTTGATACATCGGCGGCGGCGCGGCGCGGGCGGGCGCCTTCTCCACATGCAAGTCGTGCTGGCTATCCAAGGTGGTACTCATAAGGCGGGATTCTATTGAAACTGGGGCCGACAACGCCAGTACTTAGCCAAAGTTATACGGAGAAATGCGTAGTTTCCATACTTGACTCGTTACAGAAAAGCAGAGCATTATCGGCGCATTCGGGGGCGGGTCGCCGCGGCGACGTGCGCCCGGAAGCCGGAAGGCTCCGGTGTGGCCGCTGCCTTCTGTCAAACATACGATTCAATGAGGCAGTCCGCATGTCTGATACGACCGCAACCGCCGTCCAAGGGGACAATCCCAAATCGACGGGTACCGTCAAATGGTTCAACGATGCGAAGGGTTTCGGCTTCATAACGCCCGATGACGGCGGTGAAGATTTGTTCGCGCATTTTTCGTCCATCCAGATGAACGGTTTCAAGACCCTGAAAGAAGGCCAGAAAGTGGCTTTCGAAATCATCCAGGGCCCTAAAGGCAAGCAGGCACTGAATATTACGTCGGCCTGACGCCCATTATCTGCTGTACAGCGCCGCACGCGGGCCGGCAGGCCGGCGCTGCGGCGTTAATGCCCGGGCGGGGCGCAATGCCCCGCCCTGCTGTTATTGTCCGCCGTTTTCCCGCTACATGTCGACCCATCGCCCGTTGTCTTTGCCTCGCCTGTTGACGGGTGCGGCCGCCGTTGTTGCCTTGTGGCTGGGCCTGCCGTGCCATACAAACGCGCAATCCGGCCCCGTCACCGCCCAGCCGCCGCTGCCCGTGGCCAAGCTCACCGCAGGCATCCACGTCATCCAGGCCGAACTCGCCGATACCGAAGAATCCCGTCGCATCGGACTGATGCACCGGCAGAGCCTGCCCGACAACAACGGCATGCTGTTCGTATTCGACTCGCCGGACCTGCAGTGCTTCTGGATGCGCAACACGCCCCTGCCGTTGTCCATCGCCTTTATCGCCGATGACGGCGTGATCGTGAACATTGCCGACATGGCGCCCCAGACCGACGACGCGCACTGTTCGGCGCGGCCGGTGCGCTATGCGCTGGAAATGGCCCAGGGCTGGTATGCCAGGCGCGGCATCAAAGCAGGGAATCTGATCAAGGGCCTGCCGCGCAATTGAGCGGCCGTCAAACAAAAAGAGCCGGCAAGCCGGCTCTTTTTGCGCATGCCGGACGATTACACGCGCTCGAGCACCAGCGCGATGCCCTGGCCCACGCCGATGCACATGGTGCACAACGCGTAACGCCCGCCGGTGCGGTGCAATTGGTTTACGGCAGTCGTGGCCAGGCGGGCGCCGCTGGCCCCCAGCGGGTGCCCCAGCGCGATGGCGCCCCCGTTGGGGTTGACGCGAGGATCGTCATCGGCAATGCCCAGATCGCGCAACACGGCCAGGCCCTGGGCCGCGAAGGCCTCGTTCAATTCGATGACATCGATCTGGTCCAGCTTCAAACCGGTGAGCTCGAGCACCTTGCGCGTGGCCGGCGCGGGGCCCATGCCCATGATGCGGGGCGCCACGCCGGCGGTGGCCATGCCGACAACCCTGGCGCGCGGGGTCAGCCCATGGCGGGCTGCGCCCCGCTCGTCGGCCAGCAGCAGCGCGGCCGCGCCGTCGTTGACGCCCGAGGCATTGCCCGCCGTTACCGTGCCGCCTTCACGCACGACGCCTTTCAGGCGCGCCAGGGATTCAAGGCTGGTCTGGCGCGGATGCTCGTCTTTATCGACGATGACCGGATCGCCTTTTTTCTGCGCGATCGACACCGGGGTGATCTCGGCGTCGAAAAAGCCTTCCTGCTGCGCGCGGGCGGTTTTTTGCTGGCTCGCCAGGGCGAACTTGTCCTGGTCTTCGCGGCTGATGTTGAAATCGTCCGCCACGTTTTCGGCGGTTTCAGGCATCGAGTCCACGCCGTACTGTGCCTTCATGAGCTTGTTGACGAAGCGCCATCCGATGGTGGTGTCATAGATGGCGGCATCGCGCGAAAAGGCCGTATTGGCCTTTCCCATGACAAAGGGCGCACGCGTCATGCTTTCCACGCCGCCGGCCAGCATCAGGCCGGCTTCGCCGGCACGGATGGCGCGCGCGGCGGTGCCCACGGCATCCAGCCCCGAGCCGCAGAGACGGTTGAGCGTGGCGCCCGGAACTTCGATAGGCAGCCCGGCCAGCAGCGCGGCCATGCGAGCCACGTTGCGGTTATCTTCGCCGGCCTGGTTGGCGCAGCCCAGGATGACGTCGGTCAGTTCTTCCCAATGCACACCGGGATTGCGCGCCATCAGTGCCTTGATGGGAATGGCGGCCAGGTCGTCGGCGCGCACCGGCGCCAGGGCGCCGCCGTAGCGGCCGAAAGGAGTACGGATGGCATCGCAGATGTAGGCATGCACAGTCATGGGTCTGGCTCGACAGTAGATAAAAAGTCTTGGACTCAGCGATGTTACGTCAGGCGCCGGCGGCGCAGTGCGACAGCGGCCGCGCCTGTCCGCATGGCGGACATTGCCCGCCTAGCGAACACCAGCCGGACACTACGGGGCGCGCTCGCGGCCCGCACGCGCCGCGTCGAGCTGCGCCTGGCGGCGGAAGCGCCCTGCGGCAAAGTGGTAGAACGGCTGCGGGCAGAACTGGCGCGCAACCAGCGATGCGGATAGCGAGCCGATCAACAGCCAGAACAGCATTGGCTGGCTGCCGGTCATTTCCATCACGATTACGCTGGCCGTCAGCGGAGATTGGGTGGCTGCGGCCAGGAATGCCGCCATGGATATCAGCACCAGTACGCGCCGGTCGATGTCCCCGCCTGCCAGGTCCCACAAATGCTGGCCGACGCCGGCGCCGGCGGTGAGCGCGGGTGTGAAGATGCCGCCGGGAATACCGGCCCAGTACGACACCACGGTAGCGGCGATCTTCGCCAGGCCGAACGCCGCCGGGCCTTCGGACTCGCCAGCCAGCAGGCCGCCCGCCACGGCGTAGCCCGTGCCGTACACCGTGTGCTGGCTGAGCGCGCCCAATACGGCCAGCGCCAGGCCCATCGCCGCCGCAGTCCAGATCGGGTGCGAACGGATCCAGGCGCGCCATGCTGCAGGCGCCATGCCCGCAGGCCCCTTGCTCAGCAGGCGCCCGAACACACCGCCCAGAATGCCGTTGACCAGCCCGCACAGCAACACCCACAACGCCATATAGTGAGGCAATGCCTCACCCTGGAAGATGCCGAAATAAGGGTTGTTGCCCGCCAGCGCCACGACCAGGAAACCCGAAGCCAGCACCCCTATCAGCACCAGCCGCTGCCAGCGCAACACCGTGCCGCGCCCGAGTTCTTCGATGGCGAAGATCACGCCGGCCAGCGGCGCATTGAACGCTGCGGCCAGGCCCCCTGCCGCGCCCGCGGCCAACAGCTCGTTGGCATGAAAACCCCGCAGCGGCACGCCCAGCCGCTGCCAGAAGCGGCCCCAGGCCAGCATCAGCGCGGCGCCGACCTGAACCGACGGACCTTCGCGCCCGGCCGAAGCGCCGGCCGCCAGACCCAGGAAGGTAAGCGGAATCTTCCACAACGTCTGGCGCAGCGACACCAGGCTCGTCTGCGCCGGCCCGGGCGCCATCGACAACGCGCCGATTACCTGCGGAATGCCGCTGCCCGCCGCATTGGGCGCAAGCCGGATGGTGGCCCAGCGCAACAAGGCAAACGCCGCAGGAATCAGGATGAATGCCGCCCAACCGTAATCGGCCACCCAGGCGCGGTTCCACTCCAGCGCCAGATCGGCCAGTTGGGCAAAAGCCAGCGCGACCAACGCCACCAGCGCGGCGCCGCCCAGCAACAACATCAGGGGCATGCTCTTGCGAGACAGCCGCCGGGTCTGGCGCGCCTTGCGGCGCGCAACGATAAGCAAACGCGAAGACACTGAATGCGATATCGACATGGGGCACGGGGAACAGGAATGCTGCGTCCGGCGCGGCGCAGCCAGGCGCTACCTTACCATCGGGCCGACGGGTCTGGCGGTGTCGCGCCGGCTGCGCCGCCAATAAAAAACGCCCGGCCGGGGCCGGGCGCCTTGCCAGACACTGATGCTCGGGATCAGGCGTAGTTCTTTGCCGCGAAGTCCCAGTTGACCAGCGCCCAGAAGTTTTCCAGGTACTTGGGTCGCGCGTTGCGATAGTCGATGTAGTAGGCGTGTTCCCACACATCACAGGTCAGCAGGGGCTTGTCGTCGGTGGTCAGCGGCGTGGCGGCATTGCTGGTGTTGACGATATCGAGCGAGCCGTCGGCCTTCTTTACCAGCCAGGTCCAGCCCGAACCGAAGTTGCCGGCGGCGGACTTGTTGAAGGCTTCCTTGAAGGCGTCGAAGCTGCCCCATTTGGCGTTGATGGCGTCGGCCAGTGCGCCCGAGGGTGCGCCGCCGGCGTTGGGAGCCAGGCTGTTCCAGTAGAACGTGTGGTTCCAGACCTGCGCTGCATTGTTGAAAATGCCGCCCGACGACTTCTTGACGATTTCTTCGAGCGTGGCGTTTTCGAATTCGGTGCCGGGAACCAGGTTGTTCAGGTTCGTGACGTAAGTCTGGTGGTGCTTGCCGTAGTGAAACTCGAGCGTTTCTTTCGAGATGTGCGGAGCCAATGCATCCAGGGCATAAGGCAGGGGGGGAAGAGTATGTGCCATTTGGGTTCCTTCTTTGTTGAGTGCACGATCAAGCGCTGCCATTGTATCGGCCTTGGCCGGCGTGCGGCAGCTTAACCCTGTTCGGGCGCAGGAATAGCGTCGCCAGGCGGCGATGCGGCGCCCTGCCCTCGCATGTCGGCGCTGTGCGCCGCTCAGGTTTCTGGGCTGTCGCTGCGCGGCTCGACGACATGTACGCGCGCCGCGCCCGCCGCGAACTTCAGGTCGAGCTCCTGCCCGCCCGCCAGCGCCGCGCCATCACGCACGATGCGGCCCTGCGCGTCGCGCGCAATGGCATAGCCGCGCGCCAGCGTGTGCTGCGGATCCAGCGTGCGCAACTGCGCGGCCACCGCCGCGATGCGCGCCCGCCGCGCATCCAGATGTCGCGTATGCGCCTGGACCATCCGGCGCGCCAGCGAATTGAGCCGTTCGCCCGCCCGCCCCGTATCAGGGGTTGCGTGCGCCAGGCGCTGCACCGCGAGATCCAGGCGCGCGGCGCGACGGCCATGCGGCCTGCCCCACGCGGCGGCGAGACGGTGCCGCAACGAGTTCAGGCGCTCGGCCTGGTGCGCCAGGCGGCTCGCCGGCGAGATCAATTGCGCTGCCGCGCGATCCAGCCGCTGGGCCGCGATTTCCAGGCGGCGCTGTTGGGCACGCGCCAGGCGCCGGGCCGCCTGACCTACCTGCCCCAGCAGATCGGCGCGCGGCACGCACGCCAGCTCGGCTGCGGCGGTGGGTGTCGGCGCGCGCAGGTCAGCCACGAAGTCGACAATGGTGAAGTCCGTTTCGTGGCCGACGCCGCTGATCACCGGGATCGGGCTGGCCGCCACCAGCCGCGCCAGCGTCTCGTCGTTGAAGCTCCACAGGTCTTCGATACTGCCGCCGCCGCGTACCAGCAACAGCGTGTCCACTTCCTGGCGTGCATTGGCGGCCTGCAGCTGCGCGGCCAGCCGGGCCGCCGCATCCGCCCCCTGCACCGGCGCGGGATAAATCACCACGGGCACTTGCGGCGCGCGACGCGCCAGCGCGGACAGCACGTCGCGCAGAGCCGCCGCGTGCAGCGAAGTGATGACGCCGATCGCCCGGGGCAGCGCCACCGGGGTGCGCTTGGCGGCCGGGTCGAACAGGCCTTCTGATTCCAGTTGCGCCTTCAGGCGCAGGAACGCCTCGTACAGATTGCCCAGCCCGGCGCGCCGCATGGCGTCGGCCTGCAATTGGTAGTCGCCCCGCGGCTCGTACAGCGACACCCGGGCGCGGACTTCTACCTGGTCTCCCGCGCGCGGCACGAACCCCACCGCCGCGGCGCGGCTGCGGAACATCACGGTGCGCACGGCAGCACGGCTGTCTTTCAGCGTGAAGTACCAGTGCCCCGACGCAGCCTGCGTAAAGTTGGATATCTCGCCACGAACCCACACCACCGGGACATTTGTCTCCAGCAACTGCCCTACTGCTTGGTTCAGCTGGGCGACCGTCATGATATCCCGCGTAAATACGTGGTTTTTTACGGGAAATTCAATTGTCATAAGGCTTTCCGGCGGGATATCTGTCCACAGGGCTTGGCGGGCGGGCCCCGATGATATCTCAACGCGCCGCAGCAATTGCGCCTGCCCGCAGCGCTAGCAAATTCGTATCAAGTGTTTGATTTTCAACAATAAATCGAATCTGCCCTTGCGAGCTCCGCTGGCGCGACCCAGCGCAAAAGCAGCATTTATCCGCCTTTGCCGGAAGTTTTGCACAGAATTATCCACAAAAATTGTGGATAGTTGCATTGCCGGGAAGCGGTCTTGCCACGAGCGGCCCAGGGCCGTTACAGTTCGCCCTTGAGCCTGGCCGCCCGAAGCGCGCGGCCATTCCAGGAGCTTCAGACTTGCTGTCCATTTTCCAAGAGGCCGGCTGGCCGATCTGGCCGCTGCTCGCCACGTCCGTGCTGGGCCTGGCCCTGATCGTCGAACGCTTTCTCTCGCTGCGGCGCAGCCTGGTCATGCCCCGCGGGCTGGCCGACCAAGTGGCGGAAATGCAGCGCAACGGGCAGGACGCGCCGGAAGCCCTGTCGCGCCTGGAACGCAACTCGCCGCTGGGCCGCGTGCTGGCCGAGGTGCTGCGGCATCGGCACCAGCCGCGCGAGGTACAGCGCGCCGCCGTCGAGGATGTGGGGCGCGCAGTCGCCCACGATCTGAACCGGTACGTTGCGGCCCTGGGTACAGTGGCGGTCATTGCGCCGCTGATGGGTCTGTTCGGCACCGTGGTCGGCATGATCGAAATCTTCGGCTCGTACACGCCCACAGGCGGCGACCCCGCGCAGCTCGCCCGGGGCATTTCCATCGCGCTCTACAACACCGCGTTCGGCATTCTCATCGCCATTCCGGCAATGATCGCCCACCGCTACTTTCGCGGACGCGTCGACAGCCTGGTCAACGCCATGGAGCAGATTGCCGCCCGGGTGGCGCGCGCAGGCGCGCTGGCGGCGCCGGGCGGCCGCCAGCCATGAATTTCCGGGGCACGCGCGGCAATGCCGACGATCTCGAGATCAACCTGATCCCGCTGATCGACGTACTGCTGGTCATCCTGATCTTCCTGGCCGCCACCACGTCGTTTACCCGCTACACGCAACTGCAGGTCCAACTGCCCGAAGCGGCCATAGAGCTCGAAACGCCGCCGGCCATCGAAGTCGCCATCAGCCGCGACGGCCGCTACGCGGTCAACGGCACGCTGGTGGATGCGCCCGACGCCGCCGACATGGCGCAGGCGCTTTTGCGGGCCGCCGCCGGCCACAGCCAACCGCTGTTGCTCATCAACGCCGATGCGCAGGCCACCCATCAATCGGTGGTCAATGTCATGGAAGCCGCGCGCATGGCCGGTATCGGCAGGGTCAACTTCGCGGCCCAGAACGCCCGGTGAAAGCCGTCGACCGCGCCGCATTCGCACAGCGCCACTGGCAGCGCAACAGCTGGCTGGCCCGCTTGCTGCAACCTCTGGCCGCTATCACGGGCTGGCATGTCGAGCGGCGGCGCGCCCAATTTCGCGCCGGCCGGCGAGCCGTGTACCGCGCGCCGGTGCCGGTGGTGGTCATCGGCAACATCTACGTAGGCGGCACGGGCAAGACGCCGGTGGCCATCGCCACCGTACAGGCGCTGCGCGCAAGCGGCTGGACGCCGGGCGTAGTCAGCCGCGGCTACGGCGCGCAGGTCGGCCCGCAGCCGCGCGTCGGCCAGGGCGAGCTTGCGCCGTCCGACTTCGGTGACGAGCCGGCGCTGATCGCGCGCACGACCGGGGCGCCGGTGGCCGTTCATCCGCGCCGTGCGCTGGCCGCCCAGGCGCTCCTGGCGCGCCACCCCGAAGTGGACGTGATCGTGTCCGACGACGGGCTGCAACATCTTGCGCTGGCCCGCGACATCGAAATCGTGGTCCAGGACGAACGCGGCCTGGGCAACGGCCGCCTGCTGCCGGCCGGCCCCTTGCGCGAGCCGGCCTCCCGGCTCGAATCGGTGGACGTCATCATCACCAATCGGGCGCCCGGCACGCCCCCGGCGCATCATGCCGGCGGGCCCCGGCGCGCCGACATGTGGCTGCAACCGGCCGACGCCCGCCACCTTTCGAGCGACACGCGCCGTCCGCTTGCCGACTTTGCCGATGTGGCCCTGTTCCCTTCTGTGGCCGCGGCGGCCGGGATAGGCAACCCACAGCGCTATTTCGCAACACTGCGGGCGGCGGGGCTGCGGCCCGATCCCTGCCTGGCCTTGCCGGACCACTACGATTACCGGCGATCGCCCTTCGAATCGGTCGGCGCCGCAGCCATCCTCATCACATCCAAAGATGCGATCAAATGCCGCGGCCTGAACGACCCGCGCCTTTGGGAAGTGCCCGTAGAAGCGCATTTTTCCGATCCGGAACTATTCCACTGGCTGGCGGCACGCCTGCGACACGCAATCGGCGACGCCCCGCGCTGAGGCGCCCCAAACTGCTTTAGAATCGCGGCATGGAATCCCGTTTACTCGATACGCTCGTGTGCCCGCTATGCAAGGGCCGCCTCGACTTCGATCGCGCCCAGGCCGAATTGATCTGCCGCGCCGATCGCCTGGCCTACCCCGTGCGCGACGGCATTCCCGTCATGCTCGAGTCGGAAGCCCGGCAACTCGATGCCGCGCGGCCTGACGCCGGCTGAACCGTGAGCTTTGTCGCCCTGATCCCGGCCCGCATGGCATCCACCCGGCTGCCGGACAAGCCGCTGGCCGATATCGTCGGCAAGCCCATGGTTGTGCGCGTCGCCGAACGCGCCGCGCGATCCGGGGCCGCGCGCGTCTGCATCGCCACCGACGATCATCGCGTGGCGCAGGCCGTCGAATCGCATGGCCACCAGGCCCTGCTTACCCGGGCCGACCATCCCACGGGCACCGACCGGCTCGCCGAAGCCATCGAGCACCTGGGCCTGGGCGACGATGCCGTCGTGGTCAATGTGCAGGGCGACGAACCCCTGATCGACCCTGCGCTTATCGATGCCGTCGCGGCCACCCTGCACGAACATCCCGACGCGGCCATCGCCACTTGCGCCTGTCCGGTGGCCGACGCCCGGTCGCTGTTCGACCCCAATGTGGTGAAGGTCGTGTGCGCCGCCGACGGGCGCGCCCTGTATTTTTCGCGTGCACCGATCCCCTGGGCGCGCGACGCCCTGGCGGCCCGGCCCGAAACCCTGGCTCCCGGCCTGCCCGCCCTGCACCATATCGGCCTGTATGCCTATCGCGCCGGCTTCCTGCGCAGGTTCCCGGCGCTGCCGCAAGGCATGCTGGAACGCTACGAAGCCCTTGAGCAACTGCGCGCGCTCGAGCACGGCCACGCAATTGTCGTACACCGCACGCCGCACGCCCCCATGGCGGGCGTCGATACCCCGGCCGACCTGGAACGCGTCCGGCAAATTTACGCCGCCTTATAAGGGGTTTCCCTTGATAGACGCGGCAACATGGGGTGCTGCGTTGCGGCATAATCTTTCCCGGTCAAAAAAATCACCCACCATTCAGGAGCACCCATGCGTCTCATCCTGCTAGGACCTCCCGGCGCCGGCAAAGGCACCCAGGCGGCCTTCGTCACCCAGCACTACGCGATTCCGCAGATCTCCACCGGCGACATGCTGCGCGCGGCCGTGAAAGCAGGCACGCCCCTGGGCCTGGAAGCCAAGAAGGTCATGGATGCGGGCGGCCTGGTGTCCGACGACATCATCATCGGCCTCGTCCAGGACCGCCTGAAGCAACCCGACTGCGCCAACGGCTACCTGTTCGACGGATTCCCGCGCACCATTCCGCAGGCCGACGCACTCAAGAGCGCCGGCGTGGCGCTGGACTACGTCGTTGAAATCGAAGTTCCCGAAGACGACATCATCGAACGCATGAGCGGGCGCCGCGTGCACCCTGCCAGCGGCCGCAGCTACCACCTGCGTTTCAACCCGCCCAAGCAGGAAGGCCTGGACGACATCACCGGCGAACCCCTGGTGCAGCGCGACGACGACCGCGAAGATACCGTGCGCAATCGCCTGGCCGTGTACCAGAAGCAGACCCGCCCGCTGGTGGACTACTACTCCTCGTGGGCGCAGGCCGGCGACGCCAAGGCGCCCAAGTATCGCAAGATCTCCGGCGTGGGCGCCGTCGAAGACATCAAGGCCCGCCTGTTCCAGGCGTTGGCCAGCTGAGCCGCGCACCCGGCAACCTCCCGCGCCGCGACACGTTCGCGGCGCCACCCCATGCAACCGTTTCAGAGATTCCCCCCATGGAAATAGCGAACAAGGTATTTATCGTCACCGGCGGCGCATCGGGCCTGGGCGCCGGCACGGCGCGCATGTTGGTGGACAACGGCGCCAAGGTCGTCATTGCCGACGTACAGGACGAACCCGGCCAGGCGTTGGCCAAAGAGCTGGGCCAGCGCTACGTGCACTGCGACGTCACCCAGGAAGCCGACGGCCGGCAGGCCGTGGCGGCCGCCCTTGAACTTGGGCCGCTGTTCGGCCTGGTCAACTGCGCCGGGGTTGCGCCGGCGGCCAAGATCGTGGGCAAGAACGGCGCTCACCCGCTCGATCTGTTCCAGAAGGTCATCGCGATCAACCTGGTGGGCAGCTTCAACATGATGCGCCTGGCCGCCGAGGCCATGAGCGCCAACACCCCCGAGGCGACCGGCGAGCGCGGCGTGCTGATCAATACCGCCTCCGTGGCCGCGTTCGACGGCCAGATCGGCCAGGCCGCCTACGCCGCGTCCAAGGCCGGCGTGGCGGGCATGACGCTGCCCATCGCGCGCGACCTGGCCAGGACGGGCATCCGCTGCATGACCATCGCCCCGGGTATTTTCGGCACCCCGATGATCTTCGGCATGCCGCAAGAAGTGCAGGATTCACTGGCCGCCAGCATCCCCTTCCCCGCACGCCTCGGCCGCCCCGAAGACTACGCAAAACTCGTCCACAGCATCATCACCAACGACATGCTCAACGGCGAAACGATCCGCCTCGACGGCGCGATCCGCATGCCACCCAAGTAACAGGGCCCGCGCGCGCCCTGGCGGCGCGCGCTTGCACCAACACTCATGGGTCTATTCCGCTCGGCCGCCACCGTCAGCAGCTTTACGTTGCTGTCGCGCATAACCGGCCTGCTTCGCGACATCCTGATCGCGCGCGCCTTTGGCGCGGGGCCGCTCACGGATGCTTTCTGGGTTGCGTTCCGCATCCCCAACCTGTTGCGGCGGCTGTTCGCCGAGGGCGCCTTCGCGCAGGCATTCGTGCCCATTCTGGGCGCGGCGCGCAATGAGCGCAGCCTGTCCGAAGTCCGCACCCTGCTCGACCGCGTAGCCTTGCTGCTCACGCTGGCGCTGATGACGATCACCCTGCTGGGCATCCTGGCTGCGCCCTGGGTCGTCACTGCCATGGCCAGCGGCATGCGCGATGCCGCGCGGGGCGCCGAGTTCGGCGCAGCCGTGTGGATGACGCGCGTGATGTTCCCGTACATCGTGTGCATGTCCCTGGTCGCGTTCGCCTCCGGCGTGCTCAACACCTGGCGGCGCTTCGCCGTTCCGGCCTTCACGCCCGTGCTGCTGAACCTGTCCATGATTGCCGCCTGCCTGTGGTTGGCGCCGCGCATGCAGGTGCCCATCTATGCACTGGCCATCGGCGTCATGGCGGGCGGCGTGGCCCAGCTGGCCATCCAATGGACGGCGCTGGCGCGCCTGGGCCTGCTGCCCCGGCTGCGCACCAGCCCGTCCCTGGCGTGGCGCGATCCCACCGTGCAGCGCATACTCAAGCAGATGGCGCCCGCCACGCTGGGCGTCTCGGTCGCCCAGATTTCACTGCTGATCAACACCAATATTGCAACCTGGCTCACGCCAGGCAGCGTGACCTGGCTGTCGTTCGCCGATCGCCTGATGGAATTTCCCACCGCGTTGCTGGGGGTCGCGCTGGGCACCGTGCTGTTGCCCAGCCTGTCGGCCGCGCACGCGCGGCAGGACGACGCCGCCTATTCGTCATTGCTCGACTGGGGCCTGCGACTGATATTGCTGCTGGGCCTGCCGGCCGCCATGGGGCTGGCCCTGCTGTCGGACGGCCTGGTGGCCACGCTGTTCCATTACGGCGCCTTCAACGCCGGCGACGTGGCGCAGACCCGCCTGGCCGTCGTCTGCTATGCCGCCGGACTGATCGGCATCCTGGGAGTGAAGATCCTCGCCCCCGGTTTCTACGCGCAGCAGGATATCCGCACGCCCGTAAAAATCGCCATCATGGTGCTCGTGGCCACCCAGTTGATGAATCTGGTCCTGGTGCCCGCGCTGGCCCACGCGGGCCTGGCCCTGGCCATCGGCCTGGGCGCCACCCTGAACGCCCTGGCGCTGCTCATCGGGCTGCGGCGCAGGGGGCTGTACCGACCCCAGGCGGGCTGGCCCGCCTTCGTGCTGCGGCTGGTTCCGGGTCTGGGCGCCCTGGCGGCCGTGCTTGTTTACGCAAGCCGTCACCTGGACTGGGTGGCCCTGCAGGCCGCCCCCGCCCATCGGGCGCTATGGCTGGCCGCCGTCTTGTGCGCCAGCGGCGCGGCTTACTTCGCCACGCTGTTTGTCTGCGGCTTCCGGCCACGCGATTTCGCCCGGCGTCGCAACCCCTGAGGTCTTACAAAGTCACGAAAATTGCAGTTTTCGACCAGACCTGTAAATAAACGAGAACTTTTCGCGCTATCATGTAATTTAAAGTAAAAAAAGCATTACTATCTGCGAATGCAAGTGCTTGGTCGCCGTCCGGGGTTGCTTATGGCACCGACTTCTCCCTCCAGCCAGCCGTCTCCCTTGTCTGACCAGGTGGTCAACTGGCTGCTATTGTTGCGTTCCGGCCGCGCAACGCAGCGCGATTACGCCGATTTCATGGCCTGGCGCCAGGCCAATCCGCAACACGACAGCGCATGGCAGCAGCTAGCCGTCACGCTGGGTGGCGGCGCTTTCGGACGCTTGGGTGATACGTACCCGGAAGGATATGAATTCACTCCCCCTGCCGCTCAGGAAGCCCCGGCGCATGCCGCCCCGGTTTCCCCCGCGCGCCGCCGCTTCCTGGCGGGCGCGACCCTGCTGGCCGCGGGGGGCGCCTCGGCCGCCTATATTGGCAATTTCTACTACCCTCTGGGCGGCCTGGCCGCCGATGCGACCACGGGCACTGCCGAGCGGCGCCGTTACAAACTGTCCGACGGCAGCGAACTGCTGCTCGACGCGCGCAGCGAGGTGGACCTGACCTTCACCCCCGGCATGCGCCTGTTGAAACTGCGGGCGGGGGCCGTCATGGTCGCCGCCAGCGCTTACGACGACCGCCAGTTCGTCGTCGAGACCGCCGAGGGTATCGTCCGCTCGGCGGGCAACCGCTATATGGTGCGCCAGTTGCCGCACCGCACCCTGGTGGTGGCGCACGAGGACCCCGTGGCCATCGAAACCCGAGCAGGCATGCACAATGTGCTTGCCCCGGGCATGGGTGTGCGCTTTGATGCCGTGCGCGTCGGCGCGGCACGCGCCGACCTTGCAGCGGCGGCCGCCTGGGAAAACGGCATTATCGACGCGCGCGGCCAACCCCTTGCCGATGTGGTGGACATCCTGCGTCCCTACTACCGTGGCGCCTTGCGGGTATCCATGGCAGCCGGCGGCCTGCCTGTATCGGGGCGATTTCCGCTGGACGACGTGTCCGCTACACTGCGTAGTCTGGAGGCCGGCATGCCCATCACGGTGCGCCGCTACACGCCATGGTTCATATCCATCGGCGTGTCATCGGCCTGAGCCCAGTGACGCTCTTGCCGCAAATACCTTGCAATCTTCGGCAGACTTGTTAGAATATTGGACTTTGCCGAATTCACTACATATCGCAACATGGCCAATACCGCCCAAGCACGCAAACGCGCTCGTCAATCGGTGCAGCGCAACAAGCACAATTCCAGCCTGCGCTCGATGCTGCGCACCGCCATCAAGCGCGTACGCCAAGCCATTGCCGCCGGCGACAAGGCGGCGGCAGGCGAAGTGTTCCAGAAAGCTACCAGCGTGATCGACCGCGTGGCTGACAAGAACATCATCCACAAGAACAAGGCCGCTCGCCACAAGAGCCGCCTGGCCGCCGCCATCAAGGCGCTGGCGTAAGTCATTCTGCCGCCCCATCGCGGGGCGGCATGAATACGGCAATACAAGGGGACGCTCGCGGGCGTCCTTTTTGTCATGGCGCGGTGCTTGCCGCCCCCTTCGTTTACGTGGGAAACGCCTCGCGCAAGGCAAATGTCGCCTGCTTGAACACGCCCAGGTCAGTGCCCACCGCAACGAAGTGCATACCCATGTCAAGGTAGCGGCGCGCATCCGCCGCCACGGGCGCCAGGATACCCACCGCCTTGCCCTGGGCCTTGACGCGCTGGTACAGGTGGCGAATGGCCTCCTGCACTTCGGGATGCCCGGGATTGCCCAGATGGCCCAGCGCTGCCGCCAGATCCGAAGGGCCGATGAATACGCCATCCACGCCTTCGACTGCGGCAATCTCGTCCACCGCCTCGATGCCGGGCCGGCTTTCGATCTGCAGCAGCACGCAGATGTTGTCGTTGATCGTGTGCAGATAATCCGGCACGGAGCCGTACCGGTTGCTGCGCTGCATGCCTGCCACGCCCCGCATGCCTTGCGGCGGATAGCGCGTGGCTGCCACCGCGCGGCGTGCGTCGTCTTCGGATTCGATGAACGGGATCAACAAGTTATAGAACCCGATATCGAGCAGGCGCTTGATCTCGACTGGATCGTTCCATGACGGACGGCCCACCGGCGCGCTGTCACTGCCCTGCAGCGCCTGCAACTGCTGCAGGAACATCGGGATGTCGTTGGGCGAATGCTCGCCATCGAGCAACAGCCAGTCGAAATTTGCCAGGCCGGCCAGTTCGGCCGTGATGTGGCTGGACATGCACATCCAGAAACCGATCAGCCGTTCGCGCGCCAGGATGCGTTGCCGGAAGCGGTTGGGTAACGGTGAGATCATTGCTTTTCCTTGGGATAGCGGGCTCAGTCGGGTTCGGCGCAGCGTTCCCGCTTAATGGATTTCGGGCTCGGGCGCTTCCCCGCCCGCCTGCGGCTCGGTCTGCAGGAAGTCGAAGTCACAGCCGACGTTGGCCTGGCTGACATGCTTCAGGTACAGCACGCCATAGCCACGTTCGAAACGCGGCGGCGGCGGCTGCCAGGCCGCCTTGCGTTGCGCCAGTTCCGCGTCGCTCAGCTGCACGTCCAGACGCCGGTTCGGTACGTCCAGTGTAATCATGTCGCCGTCGCGCACCAGCGCCAGCGGCCCGCCTATGTATGACTCGGGCGCCACGTGCAGCACGCATGCGCCATAGCTGGTGCCGCTCATGCGCGCGTCCGATATACGCACCATGTCGCGCACGCCCTGCTTGAGCAGCTTCTGCGGAATGGGCAGCTGGCCCCATTCGGGCATGCCGGGCGCGCCCTGCGGGCCGGCATTCTGCAGCACGATGACGCTATCGGCGTCGATGTCGAGCTGCGGGTCGTCGATGCGAGCGGCCATGTCGTTGTAGTCGCGGAACACCACCGCGCGGCCCGTATGGACCTGCAGGCGCGCCTCCATTGCCGGCGGCTTGATCACGGCGCCATCGGGCGCAAGATTGCCGCGCAACACCGCCAATCCGTCGCAGGCCACCAGGGCACGGTCGCGCGAGCGGATCACATCGTCGTTGAATACGCGCGCGCCCGCGATATTCTCGCCCAGCGTGCGCCCGTCGACGGTCTGCTGACTGGTGTCGAGCAGGTCGCCCAGCTGCGCCATCAGCGCCCGCAGTCCGCCCGCATAATAAAAATCTTCCATCAGGTACTTGCCGGCCGGGCGCAGGTCGGCCAATACCGGCGTCGTGCGCGCCAGGCTGTCAAAGCGCGCCAGATCAAGCCCGAACCCGCATCGCCGCGCCATCGCGATAAGATGCACCACCGCATTGGTCGAACCCGACAGGGCCAGCGCCACGCGCACGGCGTTATCGAACGACGCGGCCGTCAGCAGGCTGGAAGGCGTGATGTCGTGCCACACCATGTCGACGATGCGCTTGCCCGACAGCGTGGCCATTTGCGCATGGCGCGAATCGGGAGCGGGAATCGACGAATAGCCCGACAGGCACATCCCCAGCGCTTCCACCGCGGCGGTCATCGTGGAAGCCGTGCCCATGGTCATGCAATGACCCGGCGAGCGCGCGATACCGTCTTCAATGCCTTGCCAATCGTCTTCGGTGATGTTGCCGGCGCGCAGTTCGGCCCAGTACTTCCAGGTGTCGGATCCGGAGCCCAGCGTATTGCCGTTCCAGTTGCCGCGCAGCATGGGGCCGGCCGGCACGAAAATCGTGGGCAGGTTCATCGAGGCCGCGCCCATCAGCAGGGCCGGCGTGGTCTTGTCGCAGCCGCCCATCAACACACAGCCATCCGCGGGGTAAGAACGCAGCAGTTCTTCCGTTTCCATGGCCAGCAGGTTGCGGTACAACATGGTGGTCGGCTTCTGGAACGGCTCGGACAGGCTCATCGCCGGCATTTCCACCGGAAAGCCGCCCGCCTGCCAGATGCCGCGCTTGACCTCTTCCACACGCTGCTTGAAATGGCTGTGACAGGGGTTGATGTCGCTCCAGGTGTTGATGATGGCGATGACCGGCTTGCCGGCGTAGTCGGAGCGGTGATACCCCATTTGGGCGGTGCGCGACCGGTGGCCGAATGAACGCAGGTCTTTGACTCCATACCAGCGATGGCTGCGTAGATCTTCGGGACGTTTGCGCTGAGAGTTGTCAGTCATGTCGGGCGGATCCTTCGATAGGTCGTCTGGATGGGGGGCGGGCGCCGGTACGTGCCTGGCGCGTCAGGCGCCCAGCAGATACGGTACGTTGCTGCGCTGGCAGATCGCGCGCAGGCGTTGATCCAATGCGGCCGGCAGCGGAATGCCCTCGCGCAGGCGCCGGTCGCGCTCGGCGGCCTCGGGGTCGCCCGCCACCAGCACGGGCTGCGTGGGGTCCGCGGGCGGCGTATCGCGCAACGTGTCCAGCACGTCGTCCACCTCATCTTCGAACGAGCCCGACTCGCGAAACGCGTCGGGATTGAGCGCCAGGAAGAAATGCCCGATGTCGTCCGGGTCTCCGGGCCGCCGCGTCCGGGCGTGGCGTGCCGCCATCGCGCTGCCACCGAGCGTGCCGCCCAACAGCTGCGCCATCACGGCCAGCCCGTAACCCTTGTGGCTGCTCATGTCGGGCGTGCCGCCCAGCGGCGTCAGCCCCCCTTCGGGGCGATCGAAGATGTACTGCATGGCCTGCGTCGGATCGGTCACGCTATGACCCTGCCCGTCCACCGCCCAGCCTGCGGGCAAGGCCTTGTCGTGGAACTCGTACACCTTGACCTTGTTGGCGGCGACGGTGGTCGTGGCCATGTCGAGCACGAAAGGGTCGTTCTGCGCGGCCGGCGCGGCGAACGCAATGGGGTTGGTGCCCAGCACCGGCATCGATCCATGCGTGGGGACCATGATGAGGGTGGTCGCGCTGCTGGTGACCAGGCCGACCACGCCGCGCTGTGCGGCCATGCGGGCGTAGACGCCAGCCGCGCCGAAGTGATGCGAATTGCGCACCGAAACCGCGCCCACCCCGTATTCGAGCGCCTTGTCCACCGCCAGCTGCATACCCTGGGCCGCCGCCGGGTAGCCCAGGCCGCCCATGCCGTCGAGCAAAGCCGTCGAGGCCGCTTCGCGCACCAGGCGCGGACGTGCGTCAATGCGCAGGGTACCGGCATGCAACTTGGATTCGTAGGACGGCAACATCGAAATGCCGTGCGAATCGATGCCTAGCAGGTCGGTCTCGGCCATGAGCCCGGCCGTGAGGGCGGCCAGGTCGTGGGCCATGCCCCAGGCCACCAGCACCATGAGTATCTGTTCGCGCACCTGCTCGGCGCGCACCCGGGTCACGAAGTCATTGCCGCTGGACTGCACTGAGGTCTCCTGGCTATGCATTTATTGATGGGCGCAGCGTGGGCGAAACGTCAATCGCGCTCGCGGTCGACGAGGCGGTGGCGCGCCTGCCCCAGGTGAAACTGCATCGCCACGCGGGCCCGCTCGCCGTCCTGTTCGCGTATGGCGCCCAGGATGGCGGCATGCTCGTCGGCGACGCGCTGCGCGCGCTGGCGCGAGCCCGTGCGCGTCAGGCTCAGCGACAGGCGCATGAAGCCACTGATGGATTCATGTATGGATTCGAGCACACCCAGGTAATAATCGTTGCCGGTCGCCTGCGCAATACTGGCATGAAAGGCCAGGTCCGCTTCGGGCGATACGTGCCCGCGATCCAGGGCATCGACGAATGCCGCATGCGCCTCGGCAATGGTGCGCAATTCTTCATCGGTGCGGCGCAGGGCAGCCAGCCGCGCGGCATCGCCTTCGAGCGCCATGCGGATTTCCTGGGCCCGAAGGTAGGCGCCCACGTTGCGCACGTCGCTGAACGTCTTGAGCCGCGGCGCGGGCTGCTGGCTGACAAAGGTGCCCAGCCCCTGGTGCGCGGTGATCAGCCCATCGGCACGCAGGCGCAGCAACGCCTCGCGGACCACCGGCCGCGAAACGCCGAATCGCTCGCAGATTTCATGTTCCGACGGAAGCTTGTCGCCGACATTGAGATTGCCGGCGGCGATCTGCTCGAAGATCTGGCCGTACAGCTGGTCGGCCAGCCTTACACGCTGGCCGCGCTCCAGCACCAGCGTGCCGATGGCGGCCTCTCCTGTGCCAGCCTGCGGCTGGGCGGCGGCCATGCCGTCGCCCGCCGGCGCGACGCGGGCCGTTCTGTTGCGTTTCACCTTGCTTCCCTTTGAACGTAGCGCACAACCTGTACGAATCACTCGCGGCGCATGGGCGTGGCGCCCAGGCGCACACACCTATATACCATTTGTGAAGCACCGCCTGCTCAACCACCCGGCGCTCCCTGCGTGTTGACGTACAAGGCATACACAGAATGCGACGAAGCCATGAACAGGCGATTGCGCTGCGCACCGCCGAAACACAGGTTGGCGCAGCGTTCGGGCAGATGGATATGGCCGATCCGCTTGCCCTGCGGCGAAATCACCATGACGCCGTCCTTGCCTTCGCCCATGCCCCAGCCGCACCACAGATTGCCGTCCACATCGCAGCGCATGCCGTCCAGCGTGCCGCCCTGGGCATCCAGGAAGACCCGGCGGTTGGCCAACTGCCGGCCGCCATCGGCCACGTCGTACACATGGATCAGGCGGTTGGGCGTGGCGCGCCCCTCGACCACATAAAGCAGGGCGCCGTCCGGCGAAAAGCACAGCCCGTTGACGCCTTTCAGGTCGGTGATCATGGCAGCGCCCTCGCCCGTGGCCGGATCGATGCGATAAACGGTATGCGGCAGCTGCGCCTGGGCCTTGCGGCCTTCATAGTTGCCGCCGATGCCGAAAGGCGGATCGGAAAACCAGACGGCGCCATCGGTATGGCAGATGACATCGTTGGGCGAGTTCAGCGGCTTGCCCTGGTAGCTGTCCATCAGCACCGTTATCGAACCGTCGTATTCCGTGCGCGTGACGCGTCGGGTAAGGTGTTCGCAGGTGACCAGGCGGCCCTGGCGGTCGCGGGTGTTGCCGTTGGCGTAATTCGACGGCTTGCGAAAGACGCTTACGTTGCCAGTTTCCTCTTCCCATTTCATGATGCGGTCGTTGGGAATATCGCTCCAGAGCAGGAAGCGCCCGTCGCCGAACCATACGGGGCCTTCCGCCCAGCGCATGTCCGTGGCAATGCGCTCGACGCCGGCATTGAACAGGCGGTATGGCTCGAATGCCGGATCCAGCACCTGGATGGCCGGATCGGGATAAACGGGCGATGGCCGCCACGCCAGCGCCGCGCCCGGCAACGCGGCCAGGGCGGCCGCGCCGGCGGTGGCCAGCAGGCGCCGGCGTGAAGCGTCGGCCAAATCGCCGCCGCCGGGGTTTTTCTTGCAAGCATTGCCGCGTGGCCGCATATCGGCATCATGCATCGCGTGTCTCCGGTATAAAGCGCTGCGTGGAAAAACCTTGCGCCGGCGCCCGTCTATCGCGGGCTTGCCCGATCAGGCCGGCACGACTTCCTTGTCCCACTGCAGCAGTGCGCGCGCCACCGGGGCCACGCGCTGGCGATCCTGCTCGGACAAGCCGGTCACCAAGGGCAGCATCGGCCCCATGTCGGCCACGCCCGCCAGCGTCACGGCGTCGTGCAGCACGCGGATGGGGCTGATCTCGTCGCGGCAGTCTTCCATGCCCAGGTACTGTGCGCGCACCTGCTCGGCCTCGTCGAAGCGCCCGGCGTGCAACAGCTGCAACATGCGCATCGCGCCGCGCGGAGCGATGCACACCGAGCCCGACGTAAAGCTCTTGAGCCCGAATTTGCGGAAATGCGTAATGGCCGGCCGCTCGCCGCTGCCGCTGACCAGCCAGCGCGGGTCGATGGCCCGCAGCAGAGATTCGAGGTAGGGATCGTCGGCCGGATCCGGGCACACGACCGCATACTTGAGCGCGACGATGCGCTGTTCTTCGATCAATCGGGCAAGCGTGGCCGGCGCCAGGTAGCCGGAACTCTTCAGGTACACCACCACCGGCTTGCCCAGCGCATCGCTGAAGCGCCGGATCCCATCTGCCAGCCCCGCATCGGTATAGGGAAACGACATCGGCAGCAGCATGGCGGTGGGAAATTCGCGGCTGCGCAGGATGGCGGCCTGGTCCATCAGCTTGCCGAAGTCGGGCCCGGCCGACGGCAGCACCCAGGTGTCCGCCCCCGCGCTTTCGGCCAGGAAGTCGACCACGCGCGCGTATTCACTGACGCTGATGTTGTAGAAATTGGCATTGCCGCCGTACATCACGCTGCGCACGCCGCCTTGCTCCAGGTGGCGCAACAGCGCGCGGTTGGCTGCCTCGTCCGGCGACAAGTCGGCCTGGCGCGCAAAGGGGGGCACGGCAATCACGGATCGCTGCAGGTCGGCCGTGCTGACCGGTGTGGTTTTCATGGCGGAATTCTCCTGGATGCCAGAGGTAAGACAAGTGTCCAAAAAAGTATACTTGGTTGACAAGTGAATGCTCAATACATATATTTGTTTGACAACATGAATTACCGGCGGCACAGGCAGAAGCGCCGCGCAGGCCTTCGCGCCCCACCGCGCGGGCGCTGGCTTTTCCCACCACAAGACATGCGCCTTCCGAGCGCCAGGAGACACCCGCAATGCTTGCAAAACCCGCGTTCCGTTCCGCAATGGCCGCGCTGGGCGCTGCCGCCCTGTTTGCGGTGGCGCCCGCAGGCGCAGCCGACGACTACCCCGCCCGCCAGGTCACCATCCTGGTGCCCTTCCCCGCCGGCGGCACCACAGACATCGCGGCGCGGGTCGTGGCCGCCGAACTCGGCAAAGCCTGGAACCAGCCGGTCGTGGTCGACAACCGCGCCGGCGCCGGCGGCAACGTAGGCACGGCCGAAGCCGCTCGCGCCCGCCCCGATGGCTATACCCTGCTGATGGGCACCGTCAGCACCCACGCCATCAATCAGTCGGTCTATGCCCGGCTGCCCTATGATCCGGTAAAGGATTTCACGCCGGTCACCATGGTCATACCGGTGCCCAACATCCTCGAACTCAATCCCGCGTTCGCGGATCGCAACAACATCCGTTCGGTCGCCGACCTGATCGCGTACCTGAAAGCCAACCCCGGCAAGGTGAACATGGCGTCCACGGGCAACGGCACCTCCACTCACCTGTCGGGTGAACTGTTCATGGCCATGACCGGCACCAGGATGACCCATGTGCCTTACAAGGGCAGCAGCCCCGCGCTCACCGACGTCATGAGCGGCTCGGCCGACCTGATCTTCGACAACCTGCCCTCGTCGATGGGCTTCCTGAAGGCAGGCAAGTTGCGGCCGCTTGCCGTCACCAGCGCCGAGCGCTCACCCGCCCTGCCCGATGTTCCCACGATGGCGCAGGCCGGCGTCGACGGCTACGATGCATCCAGCTGGTTCGGCCTGCTGGCGCCGGCAGGCACTGCCCGGCCCATCGTCGACAAGGTGCAGCGCGATGTCGCGAAGATCCTGCAGGACCCGGCCGTGCGCGAGCGCTTCGTTGCCCTGGGTGCGCAGCCGCAATCCATGACGCCCGCCGAGTTCGGGCAGTTCATGGCGCAGGAAACCGCCAAGTGGGCCAAGGCGGTGCAGCAGTCGGGCGCGCGGGTCGACTGACCCGCTTAATTTCCAGGCCGCTGGCGCGCGTGGCCGGCGGCTGTTCCCAACAACACGCGCACCAGGAGACATCGTGAACAAACTGATCAGTGCTATCGCCACTGCCAGCCTGGCCTTGCTGGGCGGCCAGGCCGCGCACGCGGCCTCGTATCCCGACAAGCCGGTCACCGTGATCGTTCCGTTCGTGCCGGGCGGCTCGTCTGACATTACGGCGCGCTCGGTGCTGCCGGGCATGCAGAAGCAGCTGGGCCAGACGTTCGTGGCCGAGAACAAGCCGGGCGCCAACAGCGCCATCGGCGCGCAGGCCCTGGCCCGCGCTCCCGCCGACGGTTACACCATGATGGTGGGCTCGATCGGCACCTTCGCCATCAACGAAGCGTTGTACAAAGAACTCGCCTACAACCCCAGCAAGGACTTCCGGTACCTGACACAGGCCGTGCGCAATCCCAACGTGCTGGTCGCGCCGCCCTCGTTTGCGCCCAACACGGTGGCCGAGCTCGTCGAGTATGCGAAAAAGCATCCTGGCGAAGTCTCTTACGCATCGTCGGGCACGGGGTCGTCCGATCACCTGTCGGCAATCCTGTTCCGCCAGCGCACCGGGACCACGGGCGTCGATGTGCCCTACCGCGGCGGCGCTGCGGCCATCGCCGACCTGCTGGGCTCGCAGGTCAATGTGTCGTTCCAGAATCTGGGCGCGGTTCAGAAGCACGTACTGGCAGGCAAGCTGAAGGCGCTGGCCATTACGGGCGAAAAGCGCGCGCCCGACCTGCCCGATGTGCCCACGCTGGCCGAAGCCGGCATTCCCGACATGGTGGTGTATTCGTGGCAGGGCTTTGCCGTGCCCAAGGACACCCCCGCGCCCGTGGCAAAAACGCTGTCCGACGCCCTGCGCAAGACGCTGCGCGAGCCCGATGTCACCAAGACGCTGCAAGGCCTGGGCTTCGAGGTTGTGGCCAATTCCCCCGAAGAATTCACCGCCTTCCAGCAAGCCGAGGTCAAGCGCTGGAAACAGGTGATCAAAGACGCCGGCATCCAGTTGCAGTGACACGAGGCTCGCGCCCGGGCCGGCATGCACAGGCCGGCCCGTAATCAAGTAGCATTTGAGCTTTCCTCCCTGATAGCGCTTACACGACATGGCCTCCAAGCATCGCATCCTGCAGGTCGGCTCCCTGGCCGGTTCTCCGTCGGCCAACCAGCGGCTGGCCGACGCCTATGACGTCCTCGAACTCTGGAAGCACACCGACCGCAAGGCTGCGCTGGCCGAGTACGGCAAGGGCATCACCGCCCTGGTCACCTCGGCCACCATGGGCGCCAACGCCGAATTGATCGAGGCGCTGCCCGACCTGAAGTCCATCTGCAGTTGGGGCGTGGGATACGAAACCATCGATCTGCAGGCCGCGCGTGCGCGCGGCGTAATGGTCAGCAACACCCCCGACGTACTCACCGACTGCGTGGCGGACCTGGCCTGGGGCCTGATCATCGCCGGGGCGCGCCGCATGACCCTGGGCGACCGCTACGTGCGGGCGGGACGTTGGGGCCAGGTCCACGGCAACATCCCCCTGGGCACGCGCGTCAGCGGCAAGAAGCTCGGCATCGTGGGGCTGGGCCGCATCGGCCAGGCCATCGCCCGGCGTGGCCAGGGCTTCGACATGGATGTGCGCTACCACAACCGTCGCCCGCGCGAAGACTCGCCGTACGGCTACGAAGCGACGCTGGTCGAACTGGCGCGCTGGGCCGACTTCCTGGTGGTGGCCACCGTGGGCGGGCCGCAGACCCGGCACCTGGTCAACCAGGAAGTCATCGAGGCGCTCGGTCCCAAGGGCATCATCGTCAACATCGCGCGCGGCCCCGTCATCGACGAACAGGCGCTGGTCACCGCGCTCGAAAATGGCAAGCTGGGCGGCGCCGCGCTGGACGTCTTCGAGCACGAACCCAACGTTCCGGACGCCCTGAAAACCAGCGACAACACCGTGCTGCTGCCCCACATCGGCAGCGCGACGTATGAAACCCGGATGGCCATGGAAGACCTGATGCTGGAAAACCTGCAGTCGTTCTTCCAGACCGGCAAACTGGTGACGCCGGTCGAGTAAGCCAGCCGGCCGTGCCGGCCGGCACGGGGGCCGCGTCAGACTTCGCGCTCTTCGGTCCTGAGGTTGTTGTCGTGGGCAAAATCGACCACGAACTTATATGCCAGCGGTTCTAGCTCGCGCAGACGCTGGTCGACCACGATGCCGCGCACGCCGTCGATCATGACGGGCACCACATACGGAGAATACGTCAGGTGGCTGCCCGTGGATCCCGGTGGCCGGAACTGCGCCATGACGCCGGCCAGACGTTCGGCCCAGTCGCTCGGCCGGAACCGGGCGCCACTTTCGGTAACGCCGTGGATAACGAATTGTTTGACGCGAGTTGCCATGTATTTTTCACCACGGGCTGCGTGTGCAGGGTCCAGACTGGCCAGGCACCAAAGATGCGGCCCGCGCCGCGAATTGTATATGATTGCTCTTTTGGCCCTGCCGTCTCGACCATGACACCTCCCACGCACCAGACCGGCCCCTTGCGGCACTTCCTGCAGTTCCGGGACTTTTCTCCGGCCGAAATCGCCTATGTGCTCGACCGCGCCCGCCTGATCAAAGACAAGTTCAAGCGCTACGAGCCCCATATGCCGCTGCACGACCGCACCCTGGCCATGGTGTTCGAAAAAGCCAGCACCCGCACCCGCGTGTCATTCGAGGCGGGCATGTACCAGATGGGCGGCTCGGTCATCAACCTGACATCGAACGATTCGCAGCTGGGCCGGGCCGAGCCCGTCGAAGACACGGCGCGCGTGATTTCGCGCATGGTCGATATCGTCATGATCCGCACCTTCGAGCAAACCCGCATCGAGCGCTTTGCCGCGCATTCCCGGGTGCCGGTCATCAACGGACTTACCAACGAATACCACCCCTGCCAGATCCTTGCCGACCTGTTCACCTTCATCGAACATCGCGGGCCTATCGCAGGCAAAACCGTGGCCTGGATCGGCGACGCCAACAACATGTCGTATACCTGGCTGCAGGCAGCCGAGATGCTGGGTTTCACCCTGCACGTCTCGTCCCCGCCGGGCTACGAACTCGATCCGGCGCGAGTGGGCGCGCCGCCTGCCGGCGTGCTGCGCCAGTTCGCCGACCCCATCGAGGCCTGCCGCGGCGCGCACCTGGTCACCACCGACGTCTGGACCAGCATGGGCTACGAAGCCGAGAACGACGCCCGCCGCGCGGCCTTCGCCGACTGGTGCGTCGACGCCGAAATGATGGCTGCCGCCGACCCCCAGGCAATCTTCATGCACTGCCTGCCGGCCCATCGTGGCGAGGAAGTCACCGGCGAAGTCATCGACGGCCCGCAAAGCGTGGTCTGGGACGAAGCCGAAAACCGGCTGCACGTCCAGAAGGCCCTGATGGAATTCCTGCTGCTGGGCCGCGTCGAATAGCGCCCGCGCGGCATGGGCCGGGCCGGGCTGCCGCTGCCCGCACCCGGCGCCAACGCAACGGCCGCCTGGCCGGCTGCGAACGCAAACGCGCTAAAATCCCTGCTTCAACCGCGGCGAGCGCGCACCCCGCGCCCCGCCACTGCCCTGTCTGTCCGTAGGCGCTTAGAACTCACAATGACCACTATCCTTCCCCACCTTCCCGTCGGCCAGAAGGTCGGCATTGCCTTTTCGGGCGGCCTGGACACCAGTGCTGCGCTGCTGTGGATGCGCAACAAGGGCGCGATCCCGTATGCCTATACGGCCAACCTGGGCCAGCCCGACGAGTCCGACTACGACGCCATCCCCCGCCGCGCCATGGAATACGGCGCCGAGAACGCCCGCCTGGTCGATTGCCGGGCCCAGCTGGCTGCCGAAGGCATCGCGGCCCTGCAGGCCGGCGCCTTCCACATCAGCACCGCCGGCATCACGTACTTCAACACCACGCCCATCGGGCGCGCCGTCACCGGCACCATGCTCGTGGCCGCCATGAAAGAAGACGGCGTCAACATCTGGGGCGACGGCAGCACGTACAAGGGCAACGACATCGAGCGTTTCTACCGGTACGGCCTGCTCACCAACCCCGACCTCAAGATCTACAAGCCCTGGCTCGACCAGCTGTTCATCGATGAGCTGGGCGGTCGTGCCGAAATGTCGCAATACATGCAGCAGGCGGGCTTCGACTACAAAATGTCGGCCGAGAAAGCCTACTCCACCGACTCGAACATGCTGGGCGCGACCCACGAAGCCAAAGATCTCGAACATCTGAATTCGGGCATCAAGATCGTCCAGCCGATCATGGGCGTGGCATTCTGGCGCGACGACGTCTCGGTCAAGGCCGAAGAAGTCCGGGTGCGATTCGACGAAGGCGTACCGGTTGCGCTCAATGGCGTCGAATACCCCGACCTGGTCGAGCTGCTGCTCGAGGCCAACCGCATCGGCGGGCGCCACGGCCTGGGCATGAGCGACCAGATCGAAAACCGCATCATCGAAGCCAAGAGCCGCGGCATCTACGAAGCCCCGGGCATGGCGCTGCTTTTCATCGCGTACGAACGCCTGGTCACCGGCATCCACAACGAAGACACCATCGAGCAGTACCGCGAAAACGGCCGCAAGCTGGGCCGCCTGCTGTACCAGGGCCGCTGGTTCGATCCGCAGGCCATCATGCTGCGCGAAACCGCACAGCGCTGGGTCGCGCGCGCCGTTACCGGCGAAGTGACGCTGGAACTGCGCCGTGGCAACGACTATTCCATCCTCAATACGGAATCGGCCAACCTGACCTACAAGCCCGAGCGTCTCACCATGGAAAAGGGCGATTCGACCTTCTCGCCCGCCGACCGCATCGGCCAGCTCACCATGCGCAACCTCGACATCATCGACACGCGCGAGAAGCTCCACACGTACGTCCAGACCGGCTTGCTGGCGCCATCGGCGGGCGCATCGCTGCCCCAGCTGAAAGACGCCAAGAAGTAAATTCCCCCGCGCACCCGCGTGCCCGTTCCGGGCGCGCGGAGCCGCATCGCAGGCAAGCTACAGCTCTACCTGCATCCCCATTTCTACCACCCGGTTCGGCGGTATCTTGAAGAACTTGGTGCTGCGCATTCCATTGCGCGCCATGAACGAAAACAATGCGCGGCGCCAGCGCTGCATGGCGGGCCGGCGCGCGGCCACCACGGTCTGCCTGGACACGAAGTACGACGTGCGCATAGGTTCCAGGTCAATTTCGGGACAGGCCTGCGCCACCCGCCGCAGCACGGCGGGCACATCGGGGTCTTCCTTGAACCCGTACTGCGCCACCACCTGCCAGCACGACGTGCCTATGCGGTCCAGCACATAGCGCTCGTCCGACGACACGTATGGCACGTCAGCCACCTGTATGGTCAGGAACAGTACTTGTTCATGCAGTACCTTGTTGTGCTTCAGGTTGTGCAGCAGCGCGGCGGGCACCACGCCGGGATTCATGGCCATGAAAACCGCCGTGCCGGGCACCTGGGCCGGCGGAAACTGCGCAAGACCCAGCATGAACTCCTTCAGGGGCTGATGGTCGCGCTGCTGCAGGGTGGCCAGCAATTGCCGGCCGCGCCGCCACGTCATCATCATCGTGAACACGGCCACCCCCACCAGCAGCGGCAGCCATCCGCCTTCGTGAATCTTCAACACGTTGGCGCCGAACAGCAGCAGGTCTACGATCAACAGTACGCTCAGCCCGGCCAGCCACAATGCCCGCCGCGCGCCGGCGGAGCCGCGCGGCAGCACCGCAAAAGCCAGTACCGTGGTCACCAGCATGGTGCCTGTTACCGCAAAGCCATAGGCGGCTGCCAGGTTTTCCGAGTTCCGGAATAACGCCACCAGCGCCAGCACCGCCACCAGAAGCATGGCGTTGACCTGCGGCAGGTAGATCTGCCCTTTCTCCGCCGCCGACGTATGCAGGATCTGCATGCGCGGCCAGAAGCCGAGCTGCACCGCCTGCCGCGTGACGGAAAATGCCCCGGATATCACCGCCTGCGATGCCACGACGGTGGCGATCGTTGCCAGCGCCACCAGCGGCGCCAGGGCCCAGCCCGGCGCCATCAGGAAGAACGGATTGCGAATGGCCTGGGGATCGCGCAACAGCAAGGCGCCCTGCCCGAAATAACAGAGCGCCAACGCCGGCAGAACCATCGCGAACCAGGCGCGCCGGATGGCGGGCCTGCCGAAATGCCCCATGTCGGCATACAACGCCTCGGCGCCCGTCAAGGCCAGCACCACGGCCCCCAGCAGCAGGAAGCTGCCCAGGGGAAACTCTTCGATCAGCCTGAGCGCCCAGATGGGGTTGAGCGCCTGCAACACCTGGGGCGCCTGCCAGACCTGCCACCCGCCCAGCGCCGCAAGCGAGGCGAACCACAGCGCCATCACGGGCCCGAACAGCTTTCCCATTGCGCCCGTTCCATGCGACTGGATGGCAAACAGCGACACCAGCACGGCAAGCGAGATCGGCACCACCCAGGCGTCGAACCGGTGCGACACCACGCCTATACCTTCGACGGCCGACAGCACCGAAATGGCCGGCGTGATCATGCTGTCGCCGTAGAAAAGCGCTGCGCCGAAAATGCCCAGCACGATCAGCGCCCAGCGTGTGCGGCCTTGCCGGCCGCGCACCGCCAGTTCCAGCAGGGCCAGCGTGCCGCCTTCGCCGCGGTTGTCGGCCCGCAGCACAAGCGCCACGTACTTGACCGACACCACCAGCATCAGCAGCCAGAACAATATGGACAACACGCCCAGCACATGCGCCGGGGCGAAGTCGCCAAAACTTGTCAGGCAGGCGCGCAACGTATACAGGGGGCTGGTGCCGATATCGCCATACACGACGCCCAACGCGCCCAGCATCAACATCGCTCCGGGAGTCGGCGCCTGCGCATGGCCCGACAACGGGCCGGGCCTGGGTGAAGTCATGATGCGCGGTCGTGGCGTGTCAGTTGCGCCCCTTTGCGGGGTCCGGGAAACACCACCGACAGGCGCGTGCCGGCATATTCGGGCCGGCTGGTGAGCTTCCACCAGGCGCCATGCGCCTGCGCGATCTCGCGCACGATGGCCAGTCCCAGCCCCGAGCCCCCCGCCGTGCTGCCCGGCGAGCGATAAAAAGCCTCGAATACCCGCTCGCGCTCGTCGCGCGAAATGCCGGGCCCGTCGTCTTCGACGGTCAAGGTCGGCGGGTTGACTCCCACCGTCAGGGTGATGCGTCCGCCGCCCTTGCCATAACGTACGGCGTTGTCGATCAGGTTGCCCAGCAACTCATCCAGCAGCAACGGGTCGCCGTCGATCCACACCGGCTCGTCGGGCGCCGCCAGGTCGATGGCGAACTGCGCCGCCCGGGCTTGGGGTATCCATTCAGCGCCACTGGCCCTGACCCATTCACACAGATCGATGCGCACGAAACTGTCTTGCGGGCGCACGTTGGGGTCGGCGCGCGCCAGCACCAGCAACTGCTGTCCCAGGCGTATCATGCGGTCGCTGACCGCCTTGATGCGTTCGGCGCGCGCACGCACATCGTCGGGCAAGGGCCGCGACAGCATCAGTTCGGATTCCAGGCGCAGCCCGCTCAACGGGGTGCGCAACTGGTGCGCCGCGTGGCCGATGAAGCGGCGCTGCGCCGCCAGCGAGGCATCCAGGCGGCGCAGCAGGTCGTTGGTATGGGTGACCAAGGGCTCGATCTCAACCGGCACGCCGGCCACTTCCAGCGGCTGCATATCGTCGATGGAGCGCTGCCGGATTTCATCGGACAGATGGTTGACCGAACGCAGCCCCGAACGTATACCCTGCACGATCACCCCCGCGAACACCAGCACCAGCACGGCCTGCCCCACGACCATCAGCCAGAAGAAATCCTCCAGCATCCAGCCGGCCATATCCAGTTTGTGGCTGATGACCCAAGTGGCGAGCAGGTCCAGCGCCACCAGCAGCAGGATGGGCGGAAGCAGACGTTTGACCAGATAGCGCGCCAGCGAACCGCGCCGAAGACGCCAGCGCACGGTGGCAGCGGTTGCAGTGGGAGAGTCGTGCATGGTGGGGGTCGCCGGCCGGGCCGGTGCGCAGCCGTGCCGGCCGGGCCTGTTCACGCCTGTTCGGTATCCAGCAGGTAGCCGAAGCCGCGCACCGTCTGGATACTAGCGCCGGTGCCCTCCAGCCGCTTGCGCAGGCGGTAGACGTAGACCTCGACGGCGTTCTCGCTGAAATCGGCATCCCAGGCCGACAGCGAATTGACGATCTGCCGCTTGGTGACCACCCTGCCCGCGCGCGCCATCAACATTTCGAGCACGGACAATTCGCGCACCGACAGCGACAGGCGCTGGCCGTTGGCGCGCACTTCGCGTCCTACCGTATCGAATACAAGTTGGCCGGCCTCGATCAGGGGCTGAGCCTGGCCCGCGCGGCGACGACCGAAGGCGCGTACACGCGCGGCAAGTTCGGGAAGATCGAAAGGCTTGGTGACGTAGTCGTCGGCGCCCGCATCAAGACCGGCCACGCGGTCGTCCAGGCCGTCGCGCGCCGTGACAATGAGCACGGGGATCTGGTTGCCGTCCTGGCGCAACTGGCGCAGTATGTCCAGGCCGCTGCGGCCCGGCAGGTTCAGGTCGAGCAGCAGCAGGTCGTAAGGCTGCCCCGCGAGCGCGCCCGGGGCCTTGTCTCCGTCGGCCAGCCAGTCGACCGCGTAGCCTTGGTCGGCGAGGAACTCCTGCAGCGCATGGCCCAGGGTGGTGTCATCTTCGATTACGAGGACTCGCATGTGGCGATTCTAACGCGAAGACAAAGAAACCGGCGCAAGCCCCTCGCCCGATACGATCATTTTCCCGCAGCCGGTGCTGCGGCAGCCGGGGCTGCGGCAGCCGGTGCTGCGGCGCCGGTGCCGGGCACGCCGGTGTCCGCCGCCGCGCCGTTGGGCTGCGGCGCCGTGATGAAACCGATGCGCGACAACCCCGAGCGGCGTGCGGCCGCCATGACCTTGGCCAGCGTCTCGTAGCGCGTATTCAAATCGGCGCGTATGCGAAGTTCGGGCTGCGGCTTGTCCTGCGCCAGCGTCGCGAAGCGGTTGGGCAGGTCCTCGATGGCAACCGGCTGTTCATCCCAGAACAACGCGCCCGCGGCGTCGATAGCCAGGTCGACGGTCTTGGGCTCTTCCTGCACCTGCTCCGAGCTGACCTGCGGCATATTGATGCGGATCGAGTGCGCCATCAGCGGCGCCGTGATGATGAAGATCACCAGCAGCACCAGCATCACGTCGATCAACGGCACCATGTTGATCTCCGAGACAGCGTGACTGCCCGGACCCTTGCTGTCGAAGCTGCCGAAAGCCATTACTGCGCTCCCCGGCCGGATCCGGCATGGGGCTGGCGCCGCAGTGCGCGCACCTTGCCATCGGACACGGCGACTTGCTGGCCCGTGCTCAGGAAGGCGAACAGGTCATGCGCGAAAGCGTCCAGGCGCGACAGGAAGACGCGGTTGCCGCGTACGAACGCGTTGTATGCCAGCACGGCCGGGATTGCCACCGCCAGGCCCAGGCCGGTCATGATGAGCGCCTCGCCCACCGGCCCGGCGATGCGGTTGATGGTCACGCCGTCGGCCAGTCCGATGCCCACGAGTGCGTGGTACACGCCCCATACCGTGCCGAACAGGCCGACAAACGGAGCGGTCGACCCTACCGAAGCCAGCACGGTCAGGCCGTTTTCCAGCTTGGCGGTCTCTTCATCGATGACCTTGCGCATGGTTCGCGTCACGAATTCGCCGTTGGCCCCCGTCTCTTCGAGCTTGGTGGCGCCGAATTTCGCATGATGCGCCTGCGCATGCATCGCATGGCTGGTCAGGTGCGAGAACGGGTCGCGCGCCCCGTGCGTCACGATTTCATTCTCGACCTGCTCCAGCGAGCTGGAATTCCAGAACTTGTTCAGGAACTCCGCCGAGCGGCGGCGCATGCGCACGTTGCTGACGAACTTCACCAGGATGAGATACCACGTCACCAGTGACATTACGATCAGGATGACAAACAAGGCCTTGCCGACAAAATCGCTCTGCGCGATGAAATGCAGGAAGCCCATGTCTGCCGGCACCGGCAGCGGCGTCGGCGGCGTCGTGGCAGCGGCCTGCGCCAGCGCCGGGGCCTGGCCCAGGGCGTCGGCCGCCTGCTGCGCGGCGGGCAGCGCCGCGGATGCGCCCGGCTCCACCGCGGCTGCCGCCGGGGCGGCCGCTGCCGGGGCGGCGGGCGCAGCGGGGGCGGTGCTCGCCTGCGCCACCACAATGGCGTTATGCATAGCGTTGGACATCTCAGTTCCTCATCACGAAATCGAACGGTAATTTGGCCTTGGCCGGGTACGCCACGCCATTGCGCATCAAGGGCTTGAACCGCGCCTTTCGAGCGGCGGTCAACGCCGACTCGTCAAGCCGCTCGTAGCCCGACGACTGAGCAACCGACGCGCGCTCGACCAGCCCACGGGTATTGATCTCCACCAGCACCACCACCCGCCCCTCTTCACGCAGGCGCTTGGAAGTCATGGGATACACGGGCATGGGCCGTCGGCCCATATATTCCACGCTGGACACCATGATCGGTTCGTCGGGCGGCGGCCCCTGCACGGGCGCCTGGGTCACCTGCTGCTCGCCCTGGGGCGCACCGGCCGGCGGCGGCGGCGTCTTGGGCGGCTCGACGGGCTTCTCGACCTTGGGCTGAGGTTTGGGCTTGGGTTTGGGCTTCGGCTTGGGTTTGGGTTTGGGCGCCGGCTCGGGCGCTTTTTCTACCACCGGTTCCGGCTCGGGCTCGATGATAGGCTCCGGCTCCGGCTCGGGCTCGGGCTCGACCACCGGCTCGGGCTCGGGAATAGGTTCAGGTTCAGGCTCGGGTTCGGGTTCGGGCTCAGGTTCCGGTTCGGGCGGCGGCGGCTCGACGACGGGCTCCGCCTGGGCCATCTGCGGCACGGGCGCCTCGATGACGCTGACCATGACGGCTTCGGGTTCCAGCAACTTGGGCGGGCTCTCTTCGGGCATCCAGACAATGGCAGCAACCACCGCCATGTGGGCCGCCAGCACCGCCATTGCGGCGCCAGCCCGTAAACCCAGGGATGTATGCGAACGAGTAGACCAACCGTGTTGAAGACGTGGCATGAATCAGCCGAAATGCGTCAGTGTCGGCCGGCCGCGCAACCGGCACCACGCCGGGGAACGCCGGGGCCGGCGAATTCCAAGTCCGACATAATATATTAAATGCGAATGATTCGCACATACTTTTTGAATGCGGCCACGGCCGCTCAAGCGTCCGTCCGCGTGCGGTCAATATGGCCCAGGTCCCGGCCCGGATCCAGGCAATCGCGCACCCGCTGCTTGAGCACCTTGGCGTCCGGGAACCCTCCGTCGACCGTGCGGTCCCAGATGACGCGGTCGTCGTAATGGATGCGGAACACCCCGCCCGTTCCGGGCACCAGCGCGACCGACGCAATATCGGTGCCAAAGGTCGACAGCAATTCTTGCGCCATCCATGCGGCCCGCAACAGCCATTGGCATTGGGTGCAGTACGTAATGCCGATGCGGGGACGATTCCGTGCGTTCATGAAAACTCCAGGAAAAACCAACAGGCGCGAGCCGCGCCCGCGACCGCAGTATGCGCGTATGGCCGCCGGCGGAGCAAGCGTTTCGCTGCAGCGCAGCAAGCGGCCGCAAATCGCAATACAATGCAGGCACGGCGCTCGCTGCACGGGTGCGCGCCTGGCGCCGCCGCACGGCGGGCCTTTACACCGCGGGCTCCCTCGCCCGCCCGGCCTGCCGGCTGCACTGCCGCCTGCGCCGGCCCCTGGTTCTCGACATGTCCGGTAGTTCCTCCAACTCATTCCTACGCACGCTGTGCAGCCTGCGCTGGCTGGCTATCGCGGGCCAGGCGGCGACGGTGCTGGTGGCAAGCGGCCCGCTCGGCCTGAACCTGCCCCTCGGGCCGCTCTGGAGCGGCGTCGCGGCGCTCGTGGCATTCAACCTGTACGCCATCGTGCGCGTGCGCCGCAGCCGTGGCCAAACCGGGCCGGCCGTCGCGTTCGCCCACCTGCTGGTCGATATCGTCGTATTGGCCTGGATGATCACCTGGAGCGGCGGCATCCACAATCCGTTCGGCCTGATGTTCATCATCCTGATCGCGCTGGCGGCGCTCGCATTGCCGCGCGGATGGGCGTTGGCCGCCGCCATGGCGTGCCTGGCCGGCTACGCAGCCTCGGCCATGCTCGGGCAGCCGCTGCAAGGGCAGCACGATCCCTATTCGCTGATACTGTGGGGCATAGGCGCCAGTTTTTTCATTTCTGCCATGGTGGTCCTGTATTTCTCGACCCGCCTGGCGGCGGACCTGCGCAGCCGCGAACGGGAACTGGCCGCGCTGCGCGAGCGCTTCACGCGCAATGAAGGCATCGTGGCGCTGGCCACGCACGCGGCCGCCATGGCCCACGAACTGAACACCCCGCTGGCTACCATGGCCTTGCTAGCAGATGAAATCGCCGCCGAAGCGCAAACAGATGGCCTGCGTGCCGACGCCGCCTTGCTGGGCCAGCTGCTGGCGCTTTGCCGCGAGCGCATACGCAACCTGGCGGTGCCCACCGAAGTCGATCTGGTGCGGGTAGTCAGCCAGTGGCGCCTGGTGCGCCCCACCATAGACCTGTGCCGCACCGGCGAGCTGCCCGCCAGTCTCAGGGTGGAACCTGCCATTGCCCACCTGCTGCAGGCGCTACTGAACAATGCCGCCGACGCCGGCGAAGCCGCCGGCAGCGCGCGCGTGGACCTGCATCTCGAATACCGCGACGGCGCGCTCCAGGGCGAAGTCCGCGACCATGGCCGGGGATTCGACCCCGACCATGCCCTGCTGCCGGCCACCAGCCTGTTTCATAGCGGCAAGCCCGGCGGGCTTGGCGTAGGACTCGCTTTATCGCACGCCACCGTAGAACAATTGGGCGGCGAAATGACCATGACCGCGGCCGACGGAGGAGGCGCCCGCATCCGTTTTTACCTGCCGTTTGCGCCCCGCGCGCCACGCGCCACCGGAACACCAGCATGAACCCATCCGAGCTCGGCCTGTTGATCGATGACGACGAAATCTACGTGCGCACCCTGCAGCGCAGCCTGGCGCGCCATGGCCTGGAAACCCGTATAGCCACAAGCATTGCCGAAGCCCTGCGCGTCGCAGAAGAAATCCTGCCGGCGTTCTCGCTGGTGGATCTGCGGCTGGGCGAAGATTCCGGCCTGACCCTCATCCGCCCCCTGCGCGCGCTGCGCGCCGACATGCGCATCCTGCTGGTAACCGGTTATGCAAGCGTGGCCACTGCAGTAGAAGCGATCAAGCGCGGCGCCGACGACTACCTGCCCAAGCCGGCCACCGCGCCGATGATCCTGCGCACCCTGGGCCTGGCCAAGCCCGAATCCGTCGCCATCGAATCCACCATGACGCCGCTGCACCGGCTGGAATGGGAACACATCCAGCAGGCGCTGCACGAATGCGGGGGCAACGTGTCGGCCGCCGCGCGGCTGCTGGGCATGCATCGGCGCTCGCTGCAACGCAAGCTGGCCAAGAAGCCAGGCCCCGAACGCGACCTTTCCGTGGGCTGATACATCTTCTGCCGGGTGCGACGCGTTGTCGCACCCACCCGGCGGCTCCGCGAGTCGCCTCCCCTGCGGCAACCCAGGGTTTCCCCCCATAGCGGCGGATGGCCGCCGAAAAGATGCGACTTTTCGTCGCATGTTTGCGCCGCAGCAAACTATTAGCATGGCGCCTCACCGCAAATTTGCGTTCGCGCAAAGCGTGCGCTGCGACCTTTTGCCTATCACGGCGATCCACCCTCAAGGCTGTACGTGAAACACCCCCACCTTGCCACCTGCGGGCGCATGCTCGGCATCGGTGCGCTCATGCTGCTCGGCGGCTGCACCATGGAAGTGCTCGACCCCAAGGGCGACATTGGCGCCCAAGAAAAGACCCTGATCCTGACCGCCCTGGGGCTGATGCTCCTGATTGTGGTGCCCGTCATCGCGATGACGCTGTACTTCGCATGGAAGTACCGCGCCTCGAACACCAAGGCGGTGTACATGCCGCGCTGGGCGCACTCGACCCGCATCGAAGTGGTGGTGTGGACGATCCCTTGCATCATCGTCGGCATCCTGGCCGTACTTACCTGGCGCTCGTCGCACGCGCTGGACCCCTACCGCCCCATCGAATCCACCGTCAAGCCCATCAATATCGACGTGGTGTCGCTGGACTGGAAGTGGCTTTTCATCTACCCCGACTACGACATCGCCACCGTCAACGAGATCGCCTTCCCTGTCGACGCGCCGGTGCAGTTCCGCATCACGTCGGCGTCGGTCATGAACTCGTTTTTTATTCCGCAGCTGGGCAGCCAGATCTACTCGATGGCCGGCATGGAAACCAAGCTTCACCTGATTGCGCGCGAAGCCGGCACCTACGCAGGCATTTCGGCAAACTACAGCGGCGGCGGATTCTCCGGCATGCGCTTCCAGGCCATCGCCACCTCGCAACAGGGTTTCGACGACTGGATCGCCCAGGCGCGCGCCGCCGGCAACCCGCTGACCCCGCAAACCTACGAGGCCCTGGCCCAGCCCAGCACGCATGCCGCCGTGACCCGGTATTCCAGCGCTCCTACCGGCATGTTCGACTACATCATGCATAACCAGATGAGCAAGATGGCCGGCCTGGATCCCGCCACCTGCACGCCCACCTCAAAGAATCTGATAGCAGGAAACAACTGATGTTCGGCAAACTGACCCTAGACGCCGTTCCCTACCACGACCCCATCATCCTGGGGACGCTGGTCGCGTGCGTGATCCTGGGAGCCGCCCTGGTAGGCGCGGTGACTTACTACGGCAAGTGGAAGTATCTATGGACTGAATGGCTGACGTCGGTCGACCACAAGCGCATCGGCGTCATGTACATCATCGTGGCGCTGGTCATGCTGCTGCGCGGCTTCGCCGATGCGATCATGATGCGCACCCAGCAGGCCGTGGCCGCCGGCGATGCAGCCGGCATATTGCCGCCGCACCATTATGACCAGATCTTCACCGCGCACGGCGTGATCATGATCTTCTTCATGGCCATGCCTTTCATCACCGGCCTGATGAACATCGTAGTGCCCCTGCAGATCGGCGCGCGCGACGTGGCCTACCCGTTCCTGAATTCGCTGAGCTTCTGGCTGTTCGGCGCCGGCGTCGTGCTGATGATGCTGTCGCTGTTCGTGGGCGAGTTCGCCGCGACGGGCTGGCTGGCCTATCCGCCGCTGTCGGGCCTGGATTACAGCCCGGGCGTCGGGGTCGACTACTACCTATGGGCGCTGCAGATATCAGGGCTGGGCACGACGCTCAGCGGCATCAACTTCATCGTCACCATCCTGCGCATGCGCGCGCCGGGCATGGGTCTGATGAAGATGCCCGTCTTTACCTGGACGGCGCTGGTCACCAACGTGCTGATCGTGGCCGCCTTCCCGGTGCTCGCCGCCACGCTGGCGCTGCTGACCGCCGACCGCTACCTGGGCACGCACTTCTTCACGAATGATCTTGGCGGCAACGTCATGATGTACGTGAACCTGATCTGGATCTGGGGTCACCCCGAGGTTTATATCCTGATCCTGCCGTGCTTCGGCGCGTTCTCGGAAATCGTCGCCACGTACTGCAAGAAGCCGCTGTTCGGCTACAAGTCGATGGTATACGCCACCGCGGCGATCGGCGTCCTGTCGTTCCTGGTGTGGCTGCACCACTTCTTCACCATGGGGTCGGGCGCCAACGTCAATGCGTTCTTCGGCATCATGACGATGATCATCTCGGTGCCCACGGGGGTGAAGGTCTTCAACTGGCTCTTCACCATGTACCGCGGGCGCGTGGAAATGACCTCGCCCATGCTGTGGACCGTGGGGTTCATGGTCACCTTCGTCATCGGCGGCATGACCGGCGTGCTGATGGCCATTCCCGCCGTATCGTTCGTGCTGCACAACAGCCTGTTCCTGATCGCGCACTTCCATAACGTGATCATCGGCGGCGTGGTGTTCGGCTGCATCGCCGCGATGACGTACTGGTTCCCCAAGGCCTTCGGCTTCAAACTGAACGAGCGCCTGGGCAAGTATTCGTTCTGGTGCTGGCTGGTGGGCTTCTACCTGGCCTTCATGCCGCTGTACATCCTGGGCTTCAAGGGCATGACCCGCCGGTTGAACCATTACGACAACCCCGACTGGCAACCCTATCTCATCGTCGCCCTGGTCGGCGCCTGCTTCGTGGCGCTGGGCATCTGGTTCCTGCTGCAACAAGTCTTCGTCAGCATCCGCGACCGCAAGCAGAACCTGGACATCACGGGCGACCCCTGGGGCGGCCGTACGCTCGAATGGTCGATTCCGTCACCCGCGCCGTTCTACAACTTTGCGCACGTGCCCCATGTCGAGCACCTGGACCAGCACTGGGAAAACAAGGAAAAAGGCGTGGCACACGTCCGGCCGGCCAGCTACGAAGACATCCACATGCCGCGCAATACGGCGGCCGGCGCCTACATCGGCGCCTTCGGCCTGGCCATGTGCTTCGGCCTGATCTGGCACATCTGGTGGATGGCCATCGTGGGCCTGGTCGGCATGATCGGCAGCTTCATCGTGCGCGCCTATGACCGCGACATCGATTACTACGTGCCCGCGGCCGAAGTCGAGCGCATCGAGTCCGCCCATTTTGCCAATCTATCGAAAGCCGCCTGAGCCATGACCCAAGCTGTCACCACCCTGCCCCATGGGGCCGGCCACGCCGGACACCATGACGACGGATCCAAGACCGTGTTCGGATTCTGGATCTACCTGATGAGCGACTTGCTGATCTTTTCAGTATTGTTCGCCACGTTTGCCGTGCTGTCGCAGGCCACCGCAGGCGGCCCCAAGGGCAAAGAGCTGTTCGACCTGAAGTTCGTACTTACCGAGACCATGCTGCTGCTGGTCAGCAGTTTCACCTTCGGCATGGCCATGTTGAACATGCATGCGGCCAACAAGCGCCGCGTCATCGGCTGGCTGTGGGTCACGTTCCTGTTCGGAGCGGGCTTCATCGCCATGGAAGTGTACGAATTCCACCACCTGATCAGCATCGGCGCGGGCCCGCAGCGCAGCGCCTACCTGTCGGCCTTCTTCATGCTCATCGGCACCCACGGGCTGCACGTCACGTTCGGCCTGGTGTGGATCGTGGTAATGGTGGACATGCTGCGCCGCCACGGGCTCGATTCCACCAACACCCGCCGCCTGGCATGCCTGAGCCTGTTCTGGCACTTCCTGGACATTGTCTGGATCTGCGTGTTTACCTTCGTCTATCTCATGGGAGCGCTCTGATGCCGCACCATACGACCTTTGCCGGCCACGACCGGGATCACGACGACAGCGCCGCCCATGGCACCCTGAAATCGTACCTGGTGGGCTTCGGCCTTTCGATCATCCTGACGTTGCTGTCGTTCGGCCTGGTGATGGCCGACGCCGTGCCGCAGCGCCTGGCGCTGCCCGGCATCGTGCTGCTGTGCGTCGTGCAGCTGCTGGTGCAGCTGGTGTACTTCCTGCACATGGGCGCGTCGCCCTCGCAACGCGACAACCTCTCGGTGTTCGTGTTCTCGGTATTCGTCATAGCCATCATCGTGGGCGGCTCGGCCTGGGTATTGCACAACATGAACGCCAACATGATGCATCCCATGCCCGCCGGCATGTAACCGCTGACCGCCGCAGGCAAGATGCGGCAAGTGTGCGCCGGCAGCTACGGCGAATGCATTTGCGGCATGCCTGCGGCTCCGGTATACTGCGCAGCGCGTTGCTGCCATGCAGTCGCGCGAACGGCAGAGGGGGTGCTTAGCTCAGTTGGTAGAGCGGCGCCCTTACAAGGCGTAGGTCACAGGTTCGACCCCTGTAGCACCCACCACCCCCCGCATCAAGGCACCCGGCATCGGGTGCCTTTTTGTTTGCAGTGTGGCCAAAAATACTAAAGCCCTTGAGGCCGCGCCAGGCGCCGATCAAGGGCTTCAGGGTTGCGGCGCCCCGGGCGCCGCACGATGCGTCGTCAATCAGTTGACGGCGTCTTTCAGGGCCTTGCCGGGACGGAACTTCGGCACCTTGGCCTTCTTGATCTTGATCGTTTCGCCCGTGCGCGGGTTGCGGCCCGTGCGAGCGGCGCGCGCCGAAACGGCGAACGTGCCGAAGCCCACCAGCGTGACCGTACCGCCCTTCTTGAGCGTGGTCTTGACAGCACCGATCAGGGCGTCAAGCGAACGGCCGGCAGCAGCCTTGGAAATATCAGCCTTGCTGGCGATATGATCGATGAGTTCGGTTTTGTTCATTCAGGTTTACCCCTCACGGTATTTGGTTCTGTCGGGCGCGCCGCGGCTTTCGAGTGTGGATCTCGGGTGCCGGCAGGCGGAAGAACGGACGAGTGGAATGCTTCTGGGCACTACCAAGCGCAACTGCAAAATTGCTGCGTCGCGGAGACTTTGCCGCACGCTATGGCGGCGAAGTGTCAGCGACGCAGAGACGTATTAGGCCTTGCGCCGAAGCGGCTGTCAAGAGGAAAACTAGCCAAGAACCGCGCCAATACTGGCTGACAGAGGCGCGCCGCATAAGTACATTTGCGTTCGCGCATGCCGCGCCGGCAGCACGCGTATTTCAGACTTCGGCCCAGCGGCGCAGCAGATTGTGGTACACGCCGGTGAGCTGCACAATGGACGGATGCCCTGCCGCGTCCTGGTTCAGGCGCTGGATCGCCACATCCATGTCCAGCAGCAACGCGCGCTGGCTGTCCTCGCGCACCAGGCTCTGCATCCAGAAAAACGCGCTGATGCGAGCACCCCGCGTAACCGGATTCACCTTGTGCAGACTTGTACCCGGATACAACACCATGTGCCCGGCCGGCAGCTTGACCGCACGCGGCCCGTACGTGTCGTCCACCACCAATTCGCCGCCGTCGTACGACGCCGGATCAGAGAAAAACAGGGTGGCCGACAAGTCGGTGCGCACCCGTTCGCTGGAGCCGGGCACGGCGCGCACGGCATTGTCGACGTGATAGCCGAAAGCCTCGCCACCTTCGTAGCGATTGAACAACGGCGGGAATATCTTGCGGGGCAGCGCCGCCGACATGAAGAGATTGTTGGCCGACAGCCGCTGCAGAATCTGGTTGCCCAACTCCTGGGCAAGCGGATGCTGCTCGGGCAGCTGCCTGTTGCGCTTGACCTGGGCCGACTGGTGGCCGGCGGTGGCGCGGCCGTCTACCCAGTCGGCCTCTTGCAGGCGACGGCGGATCTGCGCCGCTTCCTCGGCGCTGAAAACTTCTGCAATGTGTATAAGCATGACAAGCCTGCGAGCAGGACGGCGCGAATTACGCCAGACAGGCCGATAGCGCCTGGTCGAAGTCGTGCAGCAGGTCCGCCTGGTCTTCAATGCCCACGGACACCCGGATCAGGCTGTCCGAAATCCCCATCTCGGCGCGACGCGCCGCCCCCATCTCGTAATAGATGGTGTGCGCCGCGGGTAGCGCCAGGCTGCGCGTGTCGCCCAGATGCGTGGCCATCAGCACGACCTTCAGGCGATTCAGGAAATCAAAACAATCCACGCCCGCAGCCAGCTCAATGCCCAGAAGCCCGCCATATCGTTGTCCGAAAAGTTCGGCGGCCCGCTGGTGCTGTGGATGGCTGGGCAGGCCCGGGTAATGCACTTTCGACACGCCCGGATGCGCGTCGAGCATGCGGGCCAGGGCCAGCGCATTGCTGCAATGCGCCGCCATGCGCAGCGCGAGCGTCTCGGAACCGATGGCGATGCGATGCGCCGAATCGGCCGACAAGGTGCCGCCCATATCGCGCAGGCCCTTTTTCTTGATCTGCAACAGCCCCCAGCCGGTAGGCGGCCCCTTGCGGTAGCTGTCGTGGATGTTCGGATAGTTCGACCAGTCGTACAGGCCGGTGTCGGTGATGGCGCCGCCCAATGCATGACCATGCCCGCCTATGTATTTGGACAGCGAATTCATCACCAGCGACGCCCCCACCGAGCGTCCCTGCAGCAACCAGGGCGAGGTCAGTGTGTTGTCGACCATATACACCAGCCCCCGCTCGCGGCAGAGTGCGCCGATGCCGGCCAGGTCGGCCAGCTGGGTGCCGGGGTTGGCGATGGTTTCGGTAAACACCATGCGGGTATTGGGCCGCAGTGCGGCCCGCACCTGCGCCACGTCGGTGGGATCCACGTAGCTGACTTCGACGCCGAGTTCCGACAGCGTGCCCAGCAGGCTGTTCGTGTTGCCGAAAACATAGTGGCTGGACAACAGGTGGTCGCCCTTGCGCAGCAGTGTCGAAAACACCGCGGCCAGCGAAGCCATGCCCGTGGCGAAGGTAACCGTGCCGGCGCCCTGCTCCATGCCGGTGATCTTCGCTTCCAGCGCGGTGGTGGTGGGCGTGCCCTGCCGTCCGTACGTAAAGCCTGCCTTGCCCTGGAACACGGCGGCCAGTTCGCGCGCGTCTTCGTAGGCGAACTCGGACGACGTATGGATGGGCTGGTGCACAGCGCCATGCTCAACGGCGCGCTGACGGTCGGAATGAAGAATGGCGGTGGTAAAGCCGATCTGGTGCATGATGAAATAGGAATCTAGGCGGCGCGTTGCGCCACAAGGGAATGGGCCCGGCGCAGAAAGTTTACTCCTGGCGCTGGCGCACGGCCTCGTACAGGCATACGGCGCTGGCCACGCTGACGTTCAGGCTCTCCACCGATCCCAGCATGGGGATGTTGACCAACTGGTCGCAGGTTTCGCGCGTCAGGCGGCGCATTCCCTCGCCTTCGGCTCCCATTACCCAGGCCAGCGGCTGGCGCGCATCGACGGCATGCAGGCTGTCGGTGGCCTGGTCGTCGGTGCCCACCACCCATATGCCGCGCTCTTTCAGCGCGCGCAAGGTGCGCGCAAGGTTTGTGACGGTTATGTACGGAACCGTATCGGCGGCGCCGCACGCCACCCGCTGCACGGTGCTGTTCAACCCCACCGCCCGGTCGCGCGGCGCCACGACTGCGTGCACGCCCGCGGCATCGGCCGTGCGCAGGCAGGCGCCAAGATTGTGCGGGTCGGTCACGCCGTCCAGCACCAGCAACAGCGCGGGCCCCTCTATCGTGTCCAGCACTTCGTCCACGTCCACGGCCAGCTGACGTTGGTCGGCCAGGGCGACCACGCCCTGGTGGCGGGTGCCGCGCGCCAGGCCATCGAGCCGCTCGGCAGACACCGGATGCACGCGCCGCCCCGCGCGTTCGGCCTGCTCCAGGAATGCCAGCATGCGCTTGTCGCGACGCGATGCCTCGACGTAGATGTCTTTGACTGAGTCGGGCGCGTGGCGCAACCGCGCCACCACCGCATGAAATCCCGCCAGGACTTGGGCCGACGCCATGAAACTTTCACCTTAATCTTGGGTAACGGAAGGCCGGCCGCCAAGGGCCGGCTGCCCCGGCGCGCCCGGGGACATTTCCGCCATGTTACTGCGTGCGCAAGCCGCGCGCCGGCGGCGCGCCAAGGCACGCCGCCGGCCTGGGGAGCATCAGCGCCGCGTGCGCGAGGCTGTCTTGGTGGCCGCGCCGCGCTTCTTGGCCGCTGGCGCCGGCTTGGCAGCCTTCTTGGCCTCGGCGCGCCGCTGCTTGGCGGTCTGGCCCTTCAGCGCCTCGGGCTTGGGCGCGGCGGCCTTCTTGATCTTGCGCGGCTCGTCGGGGTTGCGCGAAGCTGCCTTGCGCAGCGCCTCGAAGCTGGTGCCCTTGACCAGCCGGAACTCGATGCGGCGCGCTTCCAGATCGACACGCGACACCTGCACCTGCACCTTGTCGGTAAGCCGGTAGCGCATGCCTGTGCGCTCGCCGCGCAGTTCATGCAGCGATTCGTTGAACTGGAAATACTCGCCGCCCAACTCGGAAACGTGCACCAGGCCTTCCACGTGCAAGGTGTCCAGCGTCACGAACACGCCGAAACTCGCCACGCCGGTCACCGTACCGCTGAAATCCTCGCCCACGCGCTCTTTCACGAACCAGCACTTCAGCCAGGCCTCGACATCGCGCGAAGCCTCGTCGGCGCGCCGTTCGCTGGCCGACAGCAGCAGGCCGAGCTTTTCCCAGGTGGCGTGCTCGTGCTCGCGCTGGGTGCGGCCAATCACCACGGGCTGGTCCTCAAGACCCGGGACGTAGCGCTTGCCGGCCAGCAACGCCTTGATCACCCGGTGCGTCAGCAGGTCGGGATAACGACGGATGGGCGAAGTGAAATGGCTGTAGGCGGGATACGCCAGGCCGAAATGGCCGACGTTCTCGGGGCTGTAGATTGCCTGCTGCATCGACCGCAGGCACATCGTCTGCAGCAGCTGGAAGTCCGGCCTGCCGCGCACGCTGTCAAGAAACTCGCCGTAATCCTTGGCGGTGGGGTCGTCGCCGCCGCCAAGCGCAAGGCCCATGGTGCGCAGGAACTCGCGCAGCGATGTCAGCCGTTCGGGCGTGGGGCCTTCATGGATGCGATACAGGCCGGGATGCTTGCTGCGCACCATAAAATCGGCCGCGCAAGTGTTGGCGGCCAGCATGCATTCTTCGATGAGCTTGTGCGCGTCGTTGCGCACCACGCCCACGATCTGTTCGATGCGGCCCAGCTCATTGCAGACGATCTTCGTCTCGACGGTGTCGAAATCGATCGCCCCGCGCTTTCTGCGCTGTTGCGACAGCAGCTGGTAGAGCTCGTGCAGATGGCGCACGTGCGGCATGAGGTCGCCCAGCGCATGCGCCACCGGGCCTCCCGGCTGCTGCAGCGCCTCCCAGACCTGCGTGTAGGTGGTGCGCGCATGCGAATTCATCACCGCGTTGTAGAACTGGTAGGCAGTGACGGTGCCCGCCTTGGCCCCGCTGGCCGGTATCACCATGTCGCAGACCAGCACCAGGCGGTCGACCTGCGGGTTCAGCGAACACAGGCCGTTGGACAGCGATTCCGGCAGCATGGGGATGACCCGCCTCGGGAAATACACGCTGGTGCCGCGCTCGATCGCGTCGCCGTCCAGCGCATCGCCCGGGGTCACGTAATGGCTGACGTCGGCGATGGCCACCAACAGCCGCCAGCCGGGGCGCTTGCGCGCAGCCGTGCCGAGCTCCACCGGCTCGCAGTACACGGCGTCATCGAAATCGCGCGCATCCTCGCCGTCGATGGTGATCAGCGGCACGTCGCGCAGGTCGATGCGGTCTTTCAGGTCCGCCTTGCGCACCACGTCGGGCAGCCGCGCCGCCTGGCGGGCGGCAGGCTCCGAGAACTCGACCGGCACGTCGAACTTGCGCACCGCAATTTCGATTTCCATGCCCGGGTCGTCGATTTCGCCCAGCACCTCGGCGACGCGGCCCAGGGGCTGTGTATGGCGGGTGGGCTGCTCGATGATCTGCACCGACACCACCTGGCCATGCTGCGCCCCGTTGGTATCGCTGGGCGGAATCAGAATATCGTGCTTGATGCGCTGGTCTTCGGGCACGACGATAGACAGCCCGTGCTCATGCAGAAAGCGGCCCACCAGCTTGTTGGTGCGCCGCTCGATCACCTCGACGATCGTGCCTTCGGGCTTGCCGCGGTATTCGCCCGAAGGCTTCACCAGCACACGGTCGCCATGCAGCACCTTGAGCATCTCGCGCGGCGACAGGAACAGGTCCGGCCCGCCATCATCGCGCAGCAGGAAGCCGAAACCATCGCGATGCCCTTGCACCTTGCCGGCCACGAAATCAAGCTTGGTGGCAAGCAGCAGCACCCCCTTGCGGTTGGGCATCAGCTGGCCATCTCGCTCCATGGCCGCCAGGCGGCGCTCGAAACCCACCAGGGTTTCCGGCCGCAGCACATCCATGCGTTCGGCCAGCTCGACCGGCGACAATGGCGCCCCCGCCGAACGCAGGGTTGCAAGAATAGCCTCGCGGGACGGGACGTCGGGGTCGAAATCCGGAGGCGTTTCGGGCAATACGAATCCTGATCTGCCGTTGTTATTGTTGTTTGAATCTTTGTTCGATCGTTTTGCCAAAGTTGGAAATCCTGTATATAATCTTTTGCTTCTGTGGTCTGCCCAAGGCTGATCACTGCAGCGAGACCTTATGGTAAACCACGTAGCGCGTTGCCAGTAATTGCAGCGTATCACACTACACCGTAAGTTTTGCTCAGTGCCCAGGTGGCGGAATTGGTAGACGCGCATGGTTCAGGTCCATGTGCCGCAAGGTGTGGAGGTTCGAGTCCTCTCCTGGGCACCACGGAATTCCGGCAATTCGGCACAACCGAATGCCAACCCAGCCCCCGGCAGCCTCAGGCTCCCGGGGGTTGTTTTTTGTCCACTGCGCCTGCTGCGCCCCGCTGCTCAGTCCGTATCTTGCCGTCCGCGCAGCGCGCGCGGGCCGGCGCGCCGCACATGGTCGCGCTCGTAGCGCGCACGCCCCATGGCGGAAATCTGGCCCGCCACCAGCGCCTCGAACGGCTTGAGCAGCGCGTCGTATGAGCGCGGCGACTCCAGCGCCTGCAGCGCGGCGGCAATCGCCTCGATGGTCGACAGCGCGCCCGGCTCCCCCGCATGACGCACCCGGTAGCGCGAGGTCAGCCCCGGCGGCAACGTGACGCGCGGCAACTCGGCCAGGCTGGCGTGCCTGGCAAGCAATTGGCGCGCGTGGCGCCAAGTACCGTCGGGCACCACCAGCACGCGTGGCGCCGCGTCCGGTGGCGTCGCGCCGGGCGTCAGCGCCTGCGCAGTCTCGCCGGGAAAAAGCAGGCAGGGTTCATACCCGGGAATCCGCCACAGGCCGGGGTCGAATTCCGTTCCTGCGTGCAGGCCGGCATTGCGCAGGCCCAGCACAGCCAGGCGCGCGGTATTGAGCGCATGACGCGCCTCATCCGGATGTTGCAGCACCACCACGCGCGTGCGGCTGTCCAGGTCCGGAATCAGCGGACACAGGCAATGCGCCTGCGGCCGCTGGCAGCGCATGCAAACGGGCCGCCTTCCGGCGCCCAAGTTGCGCGCCGTCTGAAAAGTGTGCATAATGCGCGTCCTCTGATATTCAAACGCGATTAAACAACACCGCGCCCGAATAACAGCGCCCAGGTGGCGGAATTGGTAGACGCGCATGGTTCAGGTCCATGTGCCGCAAGGTGTGGAGGTTCGAGTCCTCTCCTGGGCACCAATTACTACATCGCGTTTACCTGCGCGATGCGCCAGAAACCCGATCGTCCTGCCGGACGCTCGGGTTTTTTTATTGCCCGGCGCAGGTCTGCGCCGGTGCTGCCGGGCGGCCCGCTCGCCTAGCCGGCCAAATTTCGGCTCATGGCAACGTGGCTGATACCGGCTTCCATGAATTCGTCTCCCTGCGCGACAAAGCCGTGGGCTTCGTAAAAGTGGCGGGCGTGGGTCTGGGCGTGCAGCACCAGCATCCGATGCCCATCGCCCCGCCCTTGCGAAATCAACGCATCCAGCACCTGCCCGCCGACTCCGGCGCCGCGCAACGCCTTGCGCACCGCCATGCGGCCGATGTGGCCGTCGGGCAAGAGCCTGCCGGTTGCGACCGGCGTGCCCCGCTCATCGTAGGCCACCGCATGCACGGAAACGGCGTCGTTGTCATCGAGTTCGATGTCGGGCGCAACGCCCTGCTCCACCACGAAAACTTCGTGTCGTACCACATAGGCGTCATCGCGCAGGCGGTCCCAGGTTCCCAGAACGATGCGGATGGCGGGCGAAGTCGGCATGGCAGATCTCCAGAAGTCGATGAGGGCGTTCGCGCCCACGCACAGGCGTAGATTTTCGCAGGCAACGCGGCTGGCGCAAACCCGCCGGCACAGTAGAATGTGCGCTCTTTTCGCCCCCGCCATTTCATGGACGCCGTCGTCACCGCCGCCCTGCCGGTATTTGCCCTGATCCTGACTGGCTGGCTGGCCGCCCGCCTGGGGGTGCTGGGCGCCGCGGCAACCGACGCCCTGAACCGCTACGTTGTTTATCTGTCTCTGCCGGCCCTGCTGTTTCGGGCAATGGCCAACGCCGACACCGGCCAGGTGCCGTGGGGGTTCGTGGCGTCGTTCGCGGGCGGCATTGCGATCACGTTTGCCGCGGCATGCCTGCATCCCGGGCGACGCCGCCAGGGCCTGACCGACCTCGCCATCGAAGGGCTGGCGGCTTCGTACACCAACGCGGGCTATATGGGCATTCCGCTGTGCCTGGCGCTGCTCGGGCCCGCCAGCCTGGCTCCGGCTGTCATCACCACCCTGTTGACGGCCTGTGGCCTGTTCGGCGTGGCAATCGCCCTGATCGAGTTCGATCAGCATCGTGGCCGCCACTTGGGCATCACGCTCGCGAAAGTCATGCGCGCCCTGGCGCGCAACCCGCTGCTGATCGCGCCGCTGCTCGGGCTGGCCTGCGCCGGGTCCGGTGTTTCGCTGCCCGTGGGGCTGGATCGTTACGTGGAATTGCTGGGCGCTTCTGCCAGCCCCTGCGCACTGGTCACGATAGGTTTGTTCCTGGCGCAGGCGCGGCCCGGCGGCCACAATGCCACCGTTGCGCGACTGGTCGCGGGCAAGCTGTTGCTGCAGCCGGCTGCCACGGCACTGTTTGCGTTTGTCATATTCCCCCAGCCTGCGCTATGGGCGTGGTGCGCCGTGCTGATGGCCGCCCTTCCCATCGGCACCGGGCCTTTCATGCTGGCCCAGATGTACGGCCGGGACGCCCGCGCCGCATCCCGGGCCATCCTGGTTTCCACCTTGCTGTCAGTGGTGACCGTCAGCCTGCTGGTTGCCTGGATCAGCACCCGCGAACTCTCGTGACCGTCGTTCCCATGCTGCTGCCCGCTTTCATCTTCATCGCTACGCTTACCTTCGTCATCTGGCAGCCGCGCGGCCTGGGCATCGGCTGGAGCGCCAGCGCCGGCGCCGCGCTGGCGCTGGCCACCGGCGTGGTGCACCTGGCCGACGTCGCGGCGGTCTGGCAGATCGTATGGAACGCAACGGCCACCTTCATTGCCATCATCATCACCAGCATCATCCTGGATGCGGCGGGTTTCTTCGAATGGGCGGCGCTGCACGTGGCCCGCTGGGGCCGGGGCCGTGGGCATTGGCTGTTCGCGCTGGTCGTGCTGCTGGGCGCGGCGGTGTCGGCGCTGTTTGCCAACGATGGTGCGGCGCTGATCATGACTCCCATCGTCATGGAAATGCTGCTGGCGCTGGGGTTCGGGCCCGGCGCGACGCTGGCTTTCGTCATGGCCGCGGGATTCATCGCCGACACGGCCAGCACGCCGCTGGTGGTGTCCAACCTGGTCAATATTGTCTCGGCGGATTTCTTCGGGATCGGTTTCGGCCGCTATGCGTCTGTAATGGTGCCCGTCAACTTTGCGGCCGTAGCCGCCACCCTGGCGGTACTGTTTCTATACTTCCGCCGCCACATTCCGGCCCGCTACGATGTGTCGCAGCTGCCCGCTCCCCGCTCGGCAGTGCGCGACCCCGTCACGTTCCGCGCCGGGGTGGCAGTGCTGGTGCTGCTGCTTGGCGGCTTCTTCGTGCTGGAGCCCCTTGGCGTCCCTGTCAGCGCCATCGCCGCCGCCGGCGCGCTCATCCTGCTGCTGGTGGCCGGACGCCAGCACATCGTCGGCACACGTCGCGTCATGCGCCAGGCGCCCTGGCACATTGTGGTCTTTTCGCTGGGCATGTACCTGGTGGTGTATGGCCTGCGCAATGCCGGCCTTACCGCGCACCTGGCGGAACTGCTCGATGCCTTTGCCGAAATGGGCATATGGGGCGCGGCGCTGGGCACGGGCGTGGTGACGGCCTTTCTCGCCTCGGTGATGAACAACCTGCCCGCAGTGCTGGTGGGCGCGCTGGCCATTGCCGACACCGGCGCCACCGGCGCGGTGCGCGACGCCATGATCTACGCCAACGTCATCGGCACCGACCTGGGCCCCAAGATCACCCCCATAGGCAGCCTGGCCACGCTGCTTTGGCTGCATGTGCTGGCCCGCAAGGGCTTGCGGATCACCTGGGGCTATTACTTCAAGACGGGCATCGTGCTCACGCTGCCGGTGCTGCTGGTGACGCTGGCTGCACTGGCAGTGCGGCTGACATACTACTGATCTCGCCGCATCTGGTGGTAAGGTTGCCGTCATCCTCCACAGGAGACACACATGAGCTGGATGTTTGGCCGCTATACCACCTTCGTCCTCGTGATACTGGGCACAGCGCTGTCGGCGAGTCTCGCATTCGCGATTTCGCCCCACTGGCTCTGGGCTGTGGTTCCGCTGACGCTGTTGACCCTGCTGGGCGTCTATGACCTGATCCAGCCGCGGCACGCGATTCGGCGCAACTACCCCATCCTGGGCAATCTGCGCTTCTTTTTCGAGTTCATCCGGCCAGAGATCCGCCAGTATTTTCTGGAAGACGATACGCAGGCCACGCCGTTCTCGCGCGCACAGCGCTCTATCGTTTACCAGCGCGCCAAGCAGGAAATCGACAAGCGTCCATTCGGCACCCGCGAAGATGTGTATGGCGAGCGCTACGAATGGGTCAACCATTCGCTGGTGCCGGCGCGCATTGCGGATGCGGATTTCCGCGTCATGGTGGGCGGGCCGGAATGCACCCAGCCGTACTCGATGTCGGCGTTCAACATTTCTGCGATGAGCTTCGGCGCGCTTTCGGCCAACGCCGTCATGGCGTTGAACGAAGGCGCACGCCTGGGCGACTTCGCGCACGACACCGGCGAAGGCGGTATCAGCCGGTATCACCGCAAGGCCGGCGGCGCGCTGGTGTGGAACATCGGCTCGGGGTACTTCGGATGCCGCGACGAAAACGGCGCCTTCTCCGAACAGGCCTTTGTGCGCAACGCCTGTACGCCCCAGGTAAAAATGATCGAGATAAAACTGTCGCAAGGGGCCAAGCCGGGCCACGGCGGCATCCTGCCGGGCGCCAAGGTCACTGCCGAAATCGCCGAAGCGCGGGGTGTCGCGCCCGGACAAGACTGCAACTCGCCGTCCAGCCACAGCGCGTTTGATTCTCCCATTGGCCTGCTGCACTTCGTGCAGCGCCTGCGCCAGCTGTCCGAGGGCAAGCCTGTGGGATTCAAACTGTGCGTGGGCCATCCATGGGAATGGTTTGCCATCGCCAAGGCCATGCTGGAAACCGGCATCACGCCCGACTTCATCGTTGTCGACGGCGCCGAAGGCGGCACCGGCGCGGCGCCGGTCGAGTTCGTCGACCACGTCGGCACCCCATTGCGCGAAGGCCTGCGCCTGGTGCACAACACTCTTATCGGCATCAACCTTCGCGATCGCATCCGGCTGGGGGCCTCGGGCAAGATCATCACCGCCTTTGACATGGCTCGCGCCATGGCCATGGGCGCCGACTGGTGCAACTCGGCCCGCGGCTTCATGTTCGCCATCGGCTGCATCCAGGCCCAGGCTTGCCATACCGATAAATGCCCTACCGGAGTCACCACCCAGGATCCGGGGCGCCAGCGGGCCCTGGTGGTGCCGGACAAGGCCCAGCGCGCGGCGAATTTCCATGGCAATACGCTGCAGGCGTTGGCCGAGCTGCTGCAGGCTGCCGGCCTGACGCATCCCAGCCAACTGCGCCCGCACCACATTGCCCGTCGCGTATCCACCAGCGAAGTGCGGCTGCTGTCCGCGCTGTATCCGGAGCTTGAGCCGGGCGAACTGCTGCGCGGCGAATTCCGGCACAACGTGTTCAAGGTGGGCTGGTCGATGGCTCGCCCCGATTCATTCCAGCCGGCGCATGACGTTACCGTCGCCCTGGCCGCGCTGCATCGCGAACAAACCATGCACGCGCACTGAGTCAGCGCGGCCGCCCGGGGCCCGGCCGGCCGCCTATAGCCAGCGTTCGAACAGGCGCGAAAAAAACTCCATGAACCGATCATCGGCGCCACGCGCACGCCATTCCTGCAGGGTGACCTGCTGCGCGGCGGCCACATCCCGTTCGAACAGGGCTTCCATTTCGGCGCCAAAACGCGGCCCCAGAATCACGGCATTGACTTCGTAGTTCAGCGCAAAACTGCGCCAGTCCATATTGCTTGACCCCACCGTGGACCACACCCCGTCCACGACGGCCGTCTTGGCATGCAGCAGCGCATCGCGACGTTCGTAGATTTTCACGCCGGCCTCGAGCAGGTCTTCATAGTGCGATCGACCGGCATGGAACACCAGCGACGAATCGCTGAACCCGGGCAGCACCAGCACGACGTCCACGCCCCGGCGCGCGGCATTCATGAGCACTTCGATGAACGCCGGGTCCGGCACGAAGTACGCCATGGTGATGTGTATGGACGTCTGCGCGCTTTCGAAGGCCGACATCAGCGTCAGGTACACCGTATAGCCGTCGCTGCGATCGGGCTGATTGGCCAGGATGCGCACCGCGAGGTCGCCCTGCCTGGGCACCTGGGGAAAAAAATCGGTGTGCTCAAGCGGCGGCCCCTTCTGCGATTCCCAGCCCGCGAGCAACACGCGTTCCAGTTCGGCCACCGCGGGCCCCTCAATGCGGATATGCGTATCGCGCCACGGCTGCGACTCGCGGCCATCCTTGCCGGGATTCGACCCCGACGAATATACGCTGCTGACATTCAGGCCGCCCAGATAACCCACCTGACCGTCCACCACCAGGATCTTGCGGTGATTGCGCTGATTGGGCGACCATCCCGCACGCGCTCGCACCGGATTGACCGGGTTGAACACGACAACCTGCACACCCGCCTCGCGCATGCGGTCGAACAGGGTATCGGCCGTACCCAGCGTGCCCACCGCGTCGATCATCACCGCCACGGCGGCGCCGCGCTGACGGGCGGCGATCAGCGCGTCGGCAAAGCGCCGCCCTTCATCGTCGTCGTCGAAGATGTAGGTTTCCATGTGCACGTAGCGCCGCGCGTGCGCAATGGATTCGAGCATCGCGCGGTAGGTGGCGGGCCCATCGGCCAGCAGATGCACGTCGTTGCCGGCAACTAGCGGAGCTCCGCTGATTGCTTCTTCAACTGCCTGGTGCCGTGCCAGGAAATCCCTGTTGCGCGCATCCGGCGCACGCGCCGCGATGGCCTTTCCGCGTTCGTAGCTGGCCCAGCCCGAATCGGCCGACAGGCCCGCCTGCACCTTGCGGGCCTGCCGCTGCTCGGAGTCTGGCACGCTCGCACACGCCGCCAAGGCGCCCGCCGCGAGCAGGCACATCAACCTTGCCGCAACTCTCGAGTAGCCGGCGTTCATGGGGAATGTCGCGGCTCAGGGTTGCCACTGGGTGCGGTGCGACACCGGCGCGCGGCGGGCGGCCGGGCGCCTTTGCGCCTCGACATCCGTCCAGCGTCCGCCGCGCCACCGACCGTGCTCCCGGTCTACCTGGAACCCGCCCGCGTCGCGCAGCAGCGCCATCACCGCTTCTTCTTCGTCCGGCTCCACCTGTACGGCCAGCAATACTGCCTGGTCGGCTGCGGGCACGGTGCGCAGACGCTGGTCGCGTTGCATCATCAGGCTGCGCCCTGCCCACCACGCGCCTACCGCCGCCCCGGCGCAGGCGCCGAGCGCGCCCCCGACCACCACGGCAATATCGCCGCTGGACAGAAAAATTGCCGCGACGGTGGCCAGCAATGCGCCCACGGCTGCCAGGGCCGCTGCGCGCCAAGCCAGGCTGTAGCGGACCTGGCCGGCCTGCGCCTCGGGGTCATCCGCCCACGATTGCACTTGCCCAGTGCGCCGGCCGCCGCGGAACAGGCTCACCGCGTCTTCGCGGAACCCATCGGTAAACAGGGCATGGGCGGCGCTCTTGGCCGATGGAACACTATCGAAACGGGCAACGATTATCGACGACATACGCAGACCCTTGGCAGATAGACCGTGCCCCTATTCTGCTCGTAGTCCGACGGCGAATCCCCCTGCTTTGGCAACCAGCGGTAATGCAGTATTTCGCCGAAGCCACCCCAGATACACTTGTTCGGGAACTCGGCCGATTGGCTATCGTTTAGTTAAAAAGCATTGCAATCGGCGTCGTATGCTTGACAGCGCAACGGGGTGCGCCGCGACAATAGCCTACGCACAACTGCCTGGAAACCGTCGAATGGTCCCACCCCGCAGCATGTTCGCCCCCGCGTCGCACGCCCTGGCAGAAGACTCGCCCGGCGCGCCGGCGCAGGCCAGCCAGGAACTACAGGCCGGGTTGCTGGCCCCATCGCCGCATATTGACCCCAAGTACCTGTACGACCGCCTGGGCTCCAGTCTGTTCACAGCCATCACGCTACTGCCCGAGTACTACCCCACCCGCTGCGAAGCAGAGATACTGCAGGAGCATGCGGCCGATATCGCCGCGCATGCGGGGAAAGTCGAGGCCTTGATAGACGTGGGCGCCGGCGACTGTGTCAAGGCCGAACGCCTGTTCGCCAGCCTGCAACCGCGCCGCTACGTGCCTATTGATATCTCGGCCGGCTACCTGCAAACGGCGGTACAGCGCCTGCAACACTCGCATCCGGATATCGAGATCATGGCAGTCTGCCAGGATGTCCACGACACGCTCGACCTGCCGCACGCCATTCCCGAACGGAACCGGCTGTTTTTCTACCCCGGCTCGAGCATCGGAAACCTCGACCCCGGCCGGGCAGCGCGGATGCTCGCGCGCATCCGCGCCGCCTGCCCCGGCGGGGGCCTGCTGGTGGGCGTCGACCGGGTCAAGCCGCGCAGCATACTCGAGCCGGCCTATGACGACGCATTGCGCCTGACCGCCGCATTCAATCTCAACCTGCTGCGACACGTAAACCAGTTGCTGGGCAGCGACTTCCAGGTGGATGACTGGTCCCACGTGGCGCACTACGATGAAGCCAACTCGCGCATCCAGATGTTCCTGCAGGCGCAACGCGATGTGCTCGTACGCTGGCCCGCAGGACAGCGGCGCTTTGCCGCCGGCCAGCGCATTCATACCGAGAACTCGTATAAGTACACGCCCGAGAAATTCCGCGACCTGCTCGCCCAGGCGGGCTTTCGCGACATACAACATTGGTCGGACGAGCGCGGCTGGTTTTCCGTGTTCAGCGCCCGCGCTTGATCCGCAATACCCGAGACGCCATGGACGCTCCCGTCTTGCCAGCACAGCCCGCCGGGCCAGATTCTCTTGCCGCAACGCCGCCCGTGCGTGAACTTGCGCAACGCTATGCCGATGTGCGCGGATTGACGCGCATGCTCGCGCAACCCCTGAGCGCCGAAGATTGCCAGATCCAGTCCATGCCCGACTGCAGCCCGGTGAAATGGCACCTGGCCCACACAACCTGGTTCTTCGAGACTTTCCTGCTGACGCGATTCCAGCCCGGCTACGAACCGTTCCACCCGCAATACCGGGTGCTGTTCAACTCGTACTACAACGCCGTGGGCGAAAAGCATCCGCGTCCGCAGCGCGGCATGCTGTCGCGGCCGTCCCTGGATGACGTTCTGCGATATCGTGAACATGTAGACCTGGCCATGGCGAAACTGCTTGGCGACACGGCCGACCCCGCTTGCGCCGCGCTGGCCGAACTGGGCCTGAATCACGAACAGCAGCACCAGGAACTCATTCTCACCGACATCAAGCACGCCCTGTCCTTGAACCCGCTGCGACCGGCCTATGCGCAGGCGTCGCAGCCATCCGGCACAACGCCCAGCTTGCCCGCGGGCTGGGTGCGCTACAAGGGCGGCATCGTGCGCATCGGCCACGAACAGGCCGGTTTCGCCTTCGACAACGAAGGCCCGCCCCATGATGTACTGCTGCAGCCGTTCCTGCTGGCCGACCGCCTGGTCACCCAAGCTGAATACCTGGAGTTCATGAACGACGGCGGCTATCGCCGCCCCGAACTGTGGCTGTCGCTGGGGTGGGAACGCGTATGCGGCGAACAATGGCAGGCGCCGCTGTACTGGGAACATCACCAGGGCGGCTGGCACGCGCTCACCCTGCAAGGCATGCAGCCGCTTGATCCGGCCGCGCCAGTGACGCATATCAGCTACTACGAAGCGGATGCCTACGCGCGCTGGAAACAGGCGCGGCTGCCTCGTGAAGCCGAATGGGAACACGCGGCCCGCACGCTCGCCGAGCCCGGCCCCGCCAACCTGCTCGACGCGCAACGACTGCACCCCCAGCCCGCGCCCGCCGGGGGCCGCGTGCCCACGGCACCGGCCCAGCTCTATGGCGACACCTGGGAATGGACCTGCAGCGCCTACGACGCGTATCCGGGCTACGCGCCCGCGGCGGGCGCGGTGGGCAAATACAACGGCAAATTCATGTGCAACCAGTTTGTGCTGCGCGGCGGCTCGTGCGTCACGCCGCCCGGCCATATTCGCGCCACTTACCGCAATTTCTTCCCGCCGGAAGCGCGATGGCAGTTCTCCGGGATCCGCCTGGCGCGTGACGCCTAGGCTGTTTGCAAGAAGCAAAACGATCGTGCTAGAATTTTGTTCTTGCCCGGGCACGCGCTGCCAGGCAGGAAGCAGGCGCAGGCATATCATGCCCCCCTTGCTTAGGCGCATTAGCTCAGCCGGTTAGAGCGACGGAATCATAATCCGCAGGTCCCCTGTTCGAATCAGGGATGCGCCACCAGAATTACACGGCCCGCAGCAATGCGGGCCGTTTTTATTCGCGCGCCCGGCTCAACGTAGCCCAATTCCTGCCCGCATCCACATCGCCGTGCCGCCAACAGCCAAATGGCCCGCGCGTGGGCGGGCCATTCTGCGTCGAGCGTGTGGACCAGGCTACGCGGCCACGCGCAAATGCCGCCCGGGCTTGCCCGGCTTGGCGGGCCGCAGCAGGCTGCTGGGCACGTCTTCCACCAGAGCCGGTTCGCACCGTGCGCTGACCTGCCCCGGCAATATCCAGCTTTTGCCGTCTTTGCACTCGGTGGCCTGCAGATGCCTGGCCAGGCGCAGCGCATCAAGCTCGGCGCGCTCGCGCCCCGATCGCACCATGTCGCAGAAGCGCGCAAAGCTGAACGTATGCGCACCTTCGCGCCCGATGATATCGACGCATCCGCGATATTCGCCGAAGTCGACCTCATGCACCCGTGGCCGGATGGAATAACTCACCTTGGAAGCGAAAGCAGAAAGCGTGTCCATGGCTTGATCTCCCTGTGAAGTGATGCCCTTCCAGGGTAGAGCAAGACACGTACCCGCACGTGTTTCCTTTGCAATCGTTGAGAACGATTACTGCGCGGTTACAACTGCCACACTTGCCTACATCCCATCGGATGCGGGCAGGTCGTCCCGCGCCCGGGCCTTGTCGAGGTCGGTGCTGAACAGATCCCAGCAGGCCACAAACAGCGCCGCCACCAGGGGCCCGATGACGAAGCCATTCAGGCCGAACAGGGCCATGCCTCCCAAGGTGGATATCAGCACGACATAGTCGGGCAGCTTGGTGTCCTTGCCCACCAGCAGGGGCCGCAGCACGTTGTCGACCATGCCGATCACCAGCACTCCGAACAGGATAAGCACCACCCCTTGCCAGACAGCGCCGGTGCCCAGGAAGTAAATGGCTACCGGCACCCAGATCAGGCCGGCGCCGATGGCGGGCAACAGCGACAGGAACGCCATGACCACGCCCCACAGCACCGGGCCCTGTACCCCCAGCAGAAAGAAAATTGTGCCGCCCAGGGCGCCCTGCACTGCGGCCACCACGATATTGCCCTTGACGGTGGCGCGTATGACCGTGGTGAACTTGCGCAGCAGATGCGTCTTGCGCGCCTTGCTCAGCGGCAGCGCGCCGCGCAGCCGCGCCGACAGCAATGATCCGTCGCGCAGCAGAAAGAACAGCAGGTACAGCATGACGCCGAAGCTGATCACGAACTGGAAGGTATCCTGCCCGATGTTGAAGGCCTGTGTGGCAAGAAACTGGCTACCCTGCATGACGCCGGCGGTCAGCTTGTCTTGCATGCTGGTCAGGTCGCCCAGGCCGAAACGGTCGAGCAGTTCCTGCACCGACACCGGCAGCGCGCCCAGAACCTGCTGAAAATACGCGCCGAAGTTCACGCTGCCGGACTTGACGCGCTGGTACAGGTTGGCGCCCTCTTGCACGAGCGACCCGGCGATGAAGGCTACGGGCACTATCACCACCAACAAGACTAGGGTCAACGAGATGAGCGCGGCCAGGTTGCGGCGCGCCCCCAGCTTGGCCGCGATTTGCCGATGCGCCGGAGCAAAAATGATGGCCAGGATGGCGCCCCAGAACACGGCGCCGTAGAACGGCCACAACACTGCCAGGAAGGCGATTGTGACTACGGTCAGCAACAGCAAGAAAAAACGGTAATGCAGGCTAGATCCGCTCATGTTTCAGTCCTGTCCCGGCGGTTGCAGTGTGATGCGCATTGTACAAAGCCCGCCGCAGATCAGTCGGGGGCAAGGGCCCAAAGACCGGCCCGGGCCTGACCGATGGTGGTCGCGTGTCCGTTCAGAATATCGAGCAGCCGATTGAGTTCGTGCAGTACGGATGGGTCGCGCACCGCCGCGGCGTCTGCGGTTACCGCGATCTGATCGCCGTGCCGGTCCACGTATTCCACGACACGCAACGCATCGTCCGTTGCCGCTGCCGCGGTCGCGAGCCAAACGTCCAGTCGGGCCCCTTGGTCGATGACGATGCGCTGGTATACCGGCGCATAGACGCGTTGCACTTCGTCTGGCTGCCGCAGTTCGGCGACCTCGGCGTTCGCGTGGCCCAGCGCCTGCTGCAGGTCGTCACGCGCGCGCGCCAGCGCCTGCCGGTCGGTGGCCAGCGCCGGCCCGCGCTCGAGCAACTGCGCCAGGGTATGAAGTTCGTCGTGCTCGAGCGCGGCCTTCAAGACGTCGACTGCCCGCCGGGCGACCTGGTCGTAATCTGCCAGCACCTCGTAATGTCGGGCGTATGTGCCGAAGGCATCGCGCTGCGCATCATCCGGCACGCGCAACGGGCCGGTGTGCTCGGGCATAGCCTGTGGCTGCAACCAAGCGATAAATGCCGCGCGCTCTTCAGGTTCGTTATTCATGCATGCCGCAAGCGCCAGCCCGACCACCGCCAGCCAGGCTAGGCGAAACCATCCGTTCACCACCATACGCTCAATACTCAAGAGTCCTCCCGGCCCGGCTGTCTTGCCGCCGGTTCGAACATTACCTGAACTGCGCCCCTGCAGGGCGGGTATACAGGTATTGTTGCCTGGGAATCGATATGTGACAGCCGCGCGACCGCAACGGGCCGCCCGCAGCTGGCCGCCCGCAGCTGGCCGGCCTCTTGCCCTACAATGCTCGGCATGACCACCAGACCCGACGCCACCCCGCAACCCTGGGGCTACAGCCACCCTGACTGCCGCGGCGCCACGGCATTCCTGTTCTTCACTTCAGACCTGGCGCGCACGGTCAACCAGGAACTGGCGTCGCCCCCGATCGACGACGCCGCCCTGGCACGCGCCCAGCAGGCGGTCGACGCCCTGCTGCAACGCTATATCGACATCCAGGCTGCCCCGGCGGCCTTTGCCGGCCAGCGCATCACTTTGAAGCTTGAGCATTCGCCTGGCGGTGGCGCGCAGGTGGCACTCGAAATGTCACCCGAACTGGAAGACCAGATCATCGAAGCGCAGCGTCTTGCCCACCAGGACGCCGCCCTCAGGCAACAAGGGCACTGAACCCAAAAAAGTATTGACAAAACAATAATTTAGTCCTACTATTAATGGTTTGCGACGCCCCAGCCAGGGCGCGCTCAATACACGGGTATTCGAAAAGATTGCCGGCCGTCAACGCGATTCGTCCGGCTATTCAATAAAGTCATCCCGTCGCAGCCATCCGGCTGGTCATTGCGCCGCAATGCCTGCCATGGCTGCCGCCCGGTACGCGGGCGGCAACTTCCCGCCGACATCGGCAACCGCCCCGGGCCGCCTCGAAGCGCATTGCGCTTGCGTATGCCCGATCGCACCAGCTAGTGCACACAGGCCACGTCGCCCCTGCATGCGCACGCACGTTGCTGCATTTCCATAACGACAACTCGAAAGGAAACAATATGAACCGATCCATCCACGCCCTGAACGTCGCCCAGCTCCTGCCTCGCGACCGCCACTGCAAGCTCGACCACACGCCTATTCACGTGGGCGACGTGGTGCACCTCAAACCTGCCAACGGGCCCGAAATCCGCGCCACCGTGATCTACAACGCGCCGATCAATGGCACGGTGACCTACACCACTGACCTGGTGCGGCCGTGCGGGCAGTCCGTCGGCCCCGCCATGCGTATCCGCTTTCGCCACGAACACGTGCACCGCATCGAGCCGGTGCGCCGCCCGGAATCCCGCACTGCCTGACCCGGCCGGCATCGCCGGCACGCATGCTAAAGTCGGCGTCGTCGCCTTCTTTTGTCTTGCCCATGCAGCACACACGTTCGTCCGTACGCATCTGGGATCTTCCCACCCGCCTGTTCCACTGGGCCCTGGCCGCCTGCATCGTCGGCGCATACATCAGCGTCAAGCTCGGCGGCTTGTACATGGAATGGCATGTATGGTTCGGCCTGGCCACGCTGGGGCTGGTGGCATTCCGGTTGATGTGGGGGTTGGTAGGGCCGCGCTATGCCCGGTTCGCCACCTTCGTGCGAGGCCCCGCAGCGGTCAAACGCTATCTGCAAGGGGCGATGGCCCCGGCCGGACACAACCCCCTGGGCGCCTGGTCTGTGCTCGCCCTGCTGGCCGTTGTGGGTTTCCAGGCAGTCAGCGGCCTGTTCGCCACCGACGACATCATGACGCAAGGCCCGCTCTACGCGCGCGTCGAGGAGCCCTTGTCGGCATGGTTTACGTCGTGGCACGGCACCAACGAGTGGGTCATCATAGGCCTGGTCTGCCTGCACTTGCTGGCCGTGGCCTGGTATGCGGTAGTGCGCCGCAAACGCCTGGTGCGCACCATGATCACCGGAGACGCTCGCCCGCAGGATGTGCCGCCCGGCACCCCGCCCGCCGATGACGGGCTGCACATATGGCTGCGCGCCCTGCTGGTCGCCGGCCTTGCCGCCGCGCTCGTATTCTGGATACGGTCGCTGGAAGTGGTCGCCAGCTTCTCGTTTTAGCTGGCCACCCAACCATACAAGACAAACCCCCCGGCACCCGCAAGGGCGCCGGGGGGTTTGCTTTTCGGCCACGGACAGCCGTTATTTCTTCTTCCGGTACGAGTCGTGGCAGGCCTTGCAGCTTGCTCCCACATCGCCAAAAGCCGCGCGCAGTTTGTCCAGGTCGCCCGAATCAGCCGCCGCGGTAAGCTTGGTCATGCTCTGGGCGAACCGTTCGCGCTTCTGCTCGAAACCGGCCGCATCGCTCCAGACTTCCGGACGCGCATCGCCGCCTTCGGTGCCCGGCCCGAACGCAGCCCAGGGCAAGGCGGCCAGCGTATTCAGGATTTGCACATTCGCCTTGATCTGCTCGGCATCGTACGGCGCCTGGCCCTTGATGACCGGTTGCATGCGGCCAAAATGCGAGCCCATCAGCGCGAGGGCCGACTGCCGGTACTTGATGGCGTCGGCCGGCTTGGCGAACTGCGCATGCGCCGCAGCGGGCCACAGCGACGTGACACTGATACAGGCGGCAAGAGCCAACATGGGGAACTGCTTCATGAATAATCTCCCGTGAAGGACAGACAAAGCCGGACGACCGGCAGTGTACGGACTATATCGCCCGCGCAAGTTGCGCCGCCAGCCCCACGTACGTGCGGGGCGTCATGGCCAGCAGGCGCGCCTTGGGTTCGTCGGGCAACTCCAGGCCCTGGATGAATTCGCGCAAGGCTTCTTCGGTGATGCCCTTGCCCCGGGTAAGGGCCTTGAGCTGTTCGTAAGGCTGAGGCAACCCGTAGCGACGCATCACGGTCTGCACCGGCTCGGCCAGCACCTCCCAGCATGCGTCGATATCCGCATCGATGGCGGCGGCATTCACTTCCAGCTTGCCCAGGCCGCGCAGGCACGAGTCCCACGCCACCAGGCTGTACCCGAACCCCACCCCCAGGTTGCGCAGCACGGTGGAGTCGGTAAGGTCGCGCTGCCAGCGCGACACCGGCAGCTTCTCGGACAAATGGCGCAGCACAGCATTGGCCAGTCCCAGGTTGCCTTCGGAATTCTCGAAATCGATAGGGTTGACCTTGTGCGGCATGGTGGAAGACCCCACCTCGCCTTCTTTCAGGCGCTGCTTGAAGTACCCCAGCGCCACATACCCCCAGATATCGCGATCGAGATCCAGCACGATGACGTTGGCACGCGCCACGGCGTCAAACAGCGCCGCCATCCAGTCGTGCGGTTCGATCTGGATGGTGTGGCGATTTTGCGTCAGCCCCAGGCCGGCCAGCACGCGCGCGCTGAAGGCGGGCCAATCGATCTCGGGATAGGCCGACAGGTGCGCGTTGTAGTTGCCCGTGGCGCCGTTGAGTTTTGCCAGAGGCTCGACCGCCTCGATGGCGGCAATGGCGCGCTGCAGCCGGGCCGCCACATTGGCGAACTCCTTGCCCAGCGTGGTGGGGCTGGCCGGCTGGCCGTGCGTACGCGACAGCATCGGCTGGTCGGCATGCTGCCCGGCCATTGCCTGCAGGGTGTCGGCTATCTGGCGCAGGCGCGGAACCAGCACCTGGGAGCGCGCACGGGTCAGCATCAGTGCATGCGACGTATTGTTGATGTCTTCCGACGTGCAGGCAAAGTGGATGAATTCGGCGGCGCGGGCCAGTTCGGGGTCGCCTTCAACCTGCTCTTTCAGCCAGTATTCCACCGCCTTGACGTCGTGATTGGTGGTGCGTTCGATTTCCTTGATGCGGGCGGCATCGGATTCGGAGAAGTCGCGCACCAATTGGGCCAGCCGGCTGCGCGCGGCCTGCGTGAATGGAGGCAGTTCGGGCAGGCCGGCGTCGGACAACGCCACCAGCCACGCCACTTCGACTTCGACCCGATGGGCCATGAAGCCCGCCTCGGACAAAAGCCCCCGCAGCGCATCGCCCCGGGCGGCGTAGCGGCCGTCCAACGGGGACAGCGCATTGAGATAACTGATCTGATCGGCGATTTGCATGGCGAAGTGGGGGAAAAGACGAATGAACGGGCGGGCTGGCGATTTTATCACCCAGGCTGTGTAACAACTTGGCAACAATCCGTGGCATAAAGAGAACTTCGCACATTAGCGGATACCGCTCCTGCTATACTGCGGCCGCTTTCCGACTTCGCTTGTGGCCTCCATGAAACTGATCGGCTCGCTTACCAGTCCCTATGTCCGCAAAGTGCGGGTCGTCATGGCCGAGAAGAAGCTGGACTTCCAGCTCGAACTCGAAAACGTCTGGTCTCCCGACACCCAGATCCATACCTACAACCCGCTGGGCAAAGTGCCCTGCCTGGTCATGGAAGACGGCGGCGCTCTGTTCGATTCGCGCGTCATCGTCGAGTACGTGGATACCCTGTCGCCGGTTGCCCGGCTGATTCCGCAATCGGGGCGCGAGCGCGCCGCAGTCAAGTGCTGGGAGGCCATTGCCGATGGCGTGCTTGACGCCTGTGTCACGATCGTAAAAGAAAACCAACGCCCCGAGACGCAGCGCAGCCCGGACTGGATCGAGCGCCAGTATCGGAAGATTCACGCGTCTCTGGACGCGATGAACACCAGCCTGGGCGACCAGCCGCATTGCATGGGCGTGAACTACACCCTGGCCGACATCGCCGTGGGATGCGCCCTGGGATACCTTGATTTCCGTTTTGCGTCGCTGGACTGGCGCGCGGACCATTCCCATCTGGCGCGCCTGTACGAAAAACTGTCGGCGCGCGTCTCGTTCATCGACAGCGCGCCCCCGCGGTAAGCGCGGTTTCCGGCGCCGCCAGGCCGCCGCGCGGCGGGCCGCGCCGGAGTCTGATCATGTGCGTCCGGGCATGGGGCCACGCCCGCGAGCGGGCGCAACCCCAGTTGTGCGCTTACATCGCGAACGCCTGCCAGGCCTTGACCAGCATGTATGCGGCCAGCGCAAACAACAGGCAGGCAAATACCCGCTTGAGCGTGGCCACGGGCAGGCGATGCGCCATGCGGGCGCCAGCCGGCGCGGTAAGCACGCTGGTGGCCACCAGGGCCAGCAAGGCCGGCCAATAGATGTAGCCCAGCATGCCTGGCCGGCTGATCTGCTCGTTCAGCCCCGACACGACGTAGCCGACACTATTGGCCAGGGCAATGGGAAACCCCAGCGCGGCCGACGTGGAAACGGCGGAGTGCAGCGCGACATTGCACCAGACCATGAACGGAACCGACAGGAACCCGCCCCCGGCGCCCACCAGCCCCGACAGGAACCCGATACCGGCGCCGGCCGCCGTGGTGCCCGCGATACCCGGCATCTGGCGGGACGGCTTGGGCTTTTTGTTGCGCAACATGCTCCAGGCCGAATAACCCACGAACAGCGCAAAGAACAGGGACAGCCAGGCGGTACTCAACGCCGCAAACGCGGCGCCGCCCGACAGCAAGCCGCCCACGATGATGCCCGGCGCCATGGCGAACACGATCTTCCATTGAATGGTGCCCTTGCGCTGGTGCGCGCGCACACTGGATACCGAAGTAAACAGAATGGAGGTCATGGACGTGGCGATGGCGGCGTGCACGATAAGATCCGGCGACATCCCCTGCCAGGTAAACAGCATTGTCAGGAAGGGAACCAGCAGCATCCCCCCACCGATGCCCAGCAGGCCGGCCGCGAACCCCACCACGGCTCCCAGCGCCAACAGGCAAACCAGCATTGCTACATCCACGTACTACTCCTTGGCTTGATAGAAAAAACGTGCGCGCGGCCCGGGCGGCATCAGGCGATGATGCCGCCGCCCAGGCAAATATCGCCGTCATACAGTACGGCCGACTGGCCGGGGGTTACCGCCCACTGGGGCTGGCTGAATGACAGCCCGAAATCGGTTTGCGTGACGGCATCGATGGCGCAGGCCGCGTCGGCCTGGCGGTAACGCGTCTTGGCGCCGTAGTCGCCCGGTTGCGGCGGACGGCCCGCCACCCAGCTGGCGTCCTGCGCCTTCAGGCTGCTCGAAAGCAGCCATGGATGGTCGTGACCCTGCACGACATACAGAATATTGCGTTCGAGGTCCTTGCGGGCCACGTACCAGGCGTCGGCCGTGCCGTCTTCGCGCTGGCTGCCCTTGACGCCGCCCACCCCCAACCCCTTGCGCTGGCCCAGCGTATAGAAAGACAAGCCGTGATGGCGCCCCACGCGCTGGCCTTCCGGCGTCAGGATATCGCCGGGCTCGGTCGGCAGGTAGCGGTTCAGGAACTCGCGAAACGGCCGCTCGCCGATAAAGCAGATGCCAGTCGAATCTTTCTTGGCGGCATTGTGCAACCCGATCTCATGGGCGATCCGGCGCACCTCGGTCTTGTTGATTTCCCCCAGCGGGAACAAGGTGCGCGACAGCTGCGCCTGGTTCAGCCTGTGCAGGAAGTAGCTCTGGTCTTTGGTGGCATCCAGCGCTTTCAGCAACTGGTATTCGCGGCCATGCGGCCCGGCAATGGCGCGCACCCGAGCGTAATGGCCCGTGGCAATATGGTCGGCGCCAAGCGTCATCGCATGGTCGAGAAACGCCTTGAACTTGATCTCGGCGTTGCACAGCACATCGGGATTGGGCGTGCGGCCGGCCGAATACTCGCGCAGAAACTCGGCGAAGACGCGGTCTTTGTATTCGGCGGCAAAATTGACGTACTCGAATTCCACACCCACCAGGTCGGCTACGCTGGCCGCGTCCAGCAAGTCCTGGCGGGTCGAGCAATATTCCGAATCGTCATCGTCTTCCCAGTTCTTCATGAACAGGCCGATGACTTCGTACCCCTGCTGCTTGAGCAGCCAGGCGGAAACAGACGAATCGACGCCGCCGGACATGCCGACGACTACGCGGCGGCCTTTGCCGGAAATCGGGGGGAGTGTTGCAGGTGACATGGCGGCCATTTTAGAGCGAGGCGGCCCGGACCGATGCGGAGGCCTCTGCCGGACGCGGCTCGGCCGCCGCGGACACCTCCATCAGCCAGGCGCGAAATGCCTGCAGGATGGGCAGGCTGGCCTTCTGCTCGGGGTAGCACAGGTAATAGCCCTGGCGTGCGCGTATCGGCAACCGCAACGCCACCGCCAGCTTGCCGTCGCGAAGCTCGTCTTCGATGAGGCAGCGCGGAATCAGCGCGATGCCAAAGCCGGCGGCGGCGGCCTGCGACAACAGGGAGTACTGATCGAAACGTGCGCCCTCGAGCGCGCGCCGCGTGTCGCAACCGGCCTGCTCGAACCAATCGCGCCAGCCTTCCAGTGCGGACGTATGGTGCAGTAGCGGATAGCGCAACAGTTCGTCGGCCTGCTCACAGCCGTCCGAAATCAGGCGCGGGCTGCATACGGGCACGACATCCCGCCCCACGATGTAATCGGCCCCGCTGCCGGGCCAGATGCCGTCGCCAAATCGTACAGCGGCGTCCAGCTCATGGTTGGAAAAGTCGTAGCCCAGGCGATGAGGCAGGAACTCCACATGGATATCCGGCCGCACCCTCATGAACGCCGCCAGACGGGGAATAAGCCACCGCGCGCCGAACGTGGGCATGCAGGTCAGGTACAGCGTGCCGCCCTTGCCCTGGTGAGCGATAAGCTCGACCGTGGCAGCCTCGATCTGCCCCAGGCCCGCCTGGATTTTCTTCAGATAGCTTTGCCCTGCTTCCGTCAGGACCAGGCCCTGCCGGATACGCAGGAATAGTTCCACCCCAAGAAACTGTTCCAGGTGTTTCACTTGTTTGCTGACGGCCCCCTGCGTTACGCAGAGTTCCTGAGCCGCCCGCGTGAAGCTGCTATGTCTGGCAGCGACTTCAAAGGCCTGGAGGTCGGTAAGGGAAGGACAGAATCGGCGCATCGGGCGCGAGGCAATTCGTAACGAATTACAACAACAAGCATGACCAAAAGGAATAGCTTACGGAGAATCTTTCGTTTGCGCAAATGGGCGCGCGCCGCCCAGAATCGTGGAGTTTGCGAATCGCAACGCACCGACTATTTCTTTCAGGGGAATCCATGCAACGTCGCAATGTCATTCTAGGCCTGTCTCTGGCCGCCGTGCTGGCCTCGCCGCTGGGCGCAGGCATCGCCCACGCCCAGGACGCGTATCCCAACAAACCGATACGCCTGGTCGTGCCCTTCCCGCCCGGCGGCACCACCGATATCGTCGGCCGCTTGTTCGCCGACCAGCTCGGCAAGGTGCTGGGCCAACCCGTGGTGGTGGAAAACAAGGCTGGCGCCGGCGGCTCCATCGGCAGCGCCCAGCTGGCCAGCAGCGAACCCGATGGCTACACGCTGGGCATCGCCACGGTGAGCACCCATGGCATCAACCCGGCCATCTACCACAACCTGCCCTTCGACGCCGAGAAAGACTTCACCCCGATCTCGAACCTGGCAGCCGTGCCCAACGTCATGGTCGTCAACCCCAAGGTGCCGGCCAAGAACATGGCCGAGTTCATTGCGCTGGTCAAGAAAGAGCCGGGCAAGCTTGCTTACGCCTCGGCCGGCAACGGCTCGGTGTCCCACATGATGGGCGAACTCTTCAAGATGGCGTCCGGCACCGACCTGATGCACGTGCCCTATCGTGGCGTCGGCCCCGCGCTGAACGACACGCTGGCCGGCCAGGTGGACGTGCTGTATGACAACCTGCCTTCGTCGCTGCCGCACATACAGGCCGGCAAGCTCGTGGCGCTGGCGGTGGCCTCGCCCAAGCGCGTCGCCGCGCTGCCCGACGTGCCTACTTTCGCCGAAGCCGGGCTGGAACCCGTAAACGATTCGTCCTGGTTCGGGCTCGTGGCGCCGGGCAATCTGCCCAAGCCCATCGTCGACAAGCTGTACGCCGCCGTCGTGAAGGCCAGCGCTGACCCTGCCGTGATCCAACGCCTGGAAAACCTGGGCGCCGCGCCCGTGGCCAACACGCCCGACGCATACGCCCAGCAGATCTCGGCCGAAATCGCCAAGAACAAGCGTATCGCCAAAGAAGCCAACGTCAAGATCGACTGATCGATCGGGCCTCCGCCCTCCCCGGGCGGAGGCTTTTCCGCTTTTGCCTTGCCATCCCCATGCTCATCACCGAACCCCTGTCCTATCGCCTGGCGCTGCCCGCCGACTATCCCGAAGCCTCGGCCGCCCTGGTGCTGGACTCGCCGCACAGCGGCACCGCCTACCCCCCGGATTTCGCATCATCGGCGCCCCTGGGCGCGCTGCGCACGGCGGAAGACACCTGGGTCGATGACCTGTGGGGCGATGCGGTATCGATGGGCGTGCCGCTGATCGCGGCCTCGTTTCCACGCGCCTATATCGACGCCAACCGTTCGGTCGAAGAAATCGATCCGCAACTGCTCGATCAGCCCTGGCCCGAGCCGCTGCCGGAATCGCCCAAGGTAAAGCTGGGCAAAGGCCTGATATGGCGCATGCTGGACGACGGCACGCCGCTGTACGACCGCAAACTCAGCGTGGACGAAGTGCGGCATCGCATCGATGCCTGCTGGAAGCCATACCACGCGCGCCTGGGCCAGCTGATCGACGCCGCACATGCGCGCCACGGCAAGGTCTGGCACATCAACTGCCACTCCATGCCCAGCGTCGCCGGCGCGTACGCCACCGACAAGCCTGGCCTGGTGCATCCCGATTTCGTGCTGGGCGACCGTGACGGCTCGACCAGCGATCCGGCGTTCCGTGAGTTCGTCGCGGCCTGGCTGGGCGAGCGCGGCTACGACGTTACTGTCAACGACCCTTACAAGGGCGTTGAGCTGGTGCGTGCCTTCGGCCAACCTTCGCAAGGCCGTCACAGCCTGCAGGTAGAGATCAACCGCAAACTCTACATGGATGAAACCAGCCTGCGCCCCACCGCCAACTATGCCAAGCTGAAGAGCGATCTGCGCGACCTGACGGCCGCGCTGCTCGACTGGACCCGTACACAGCTGGGCTGAACCAAGCCGCCGGATCGGCCGCCTGGCCCCTGCGGCCGGGCGTCTGACCCTTGGTCGCGGCCCCTCGTGGGCCGCCGCACCCCTTCCCCGACATTCTCCCAAGCCGCGACAAATGCGGCTTATCTTTCGCACGGCCGCCCAAATAAATGCATGCACATACATTTATGTTGACATGCCTGCGCGGCGCCAATAATATGCATGCACATGCATTTATATGGAGAGCCCATGCATACCATCACCGTCTACTCCGACTTTGTATGCCCGTACTGCCTGCTGGCAGAAAAGGTCCTGTCGGAAAGCCTGGCCGGCAACGAGTTCCGCATCGATTGGCGGGCCTTTGAACTGAGGCCCTACCCGGTGCCGACGCTCAAGCCGCAGGACGCGTACCTGCCTGAAGTCTGGCGGCAGTCCGTCTATCCGCTGGCTGAACGGCTCGGCGTGCCCATCCGCCTGCCTGCGATTTCTCCTCAACCCCGCACCCGATTGGCCAGCGAGCTGCTGTGGCTGGCTCAAGAGCGTGGCCGGGGCCATTCGTACACCATGCAGGTTCTGCGCGCATTTTTCCAGGACAGTCAGGACATCGGCAACGCCGAAGTTCTGGTACGGCTGGCCGGGCAATCGGGGCTGGACTCAGAAGAAGCCGGCCAAGCGCTTGATTCCGGCCGATACAGCGGCGCACACCGCGCGGCGCAGCATCACGCGCGCGATGTCCTGGGCATCACCTCCGTACCAACCATCATCGTGGGCAACCAGACCTTCCGCGGCATACCGGCCCCGGCTGCGTTGGCCAGCGCCCTGGTCTCTATTTAAGGAAACAACATGAACTGGATCTATCTGAGCGTCGCCGTAGTGTTCGAGATCGCCGTCGCCGTCAGCGCAGGCAAGGCCATGGGATTCACCCGTCTCGGCTGGACGGTCGCCACGCTTGCCAGCGGCGCCATCGCGACGTTTTTCCTGAGCCTTGCCCTGCTCACCTTCGATGTGGGCGTGGGCTACGCAATCTGGACGTCAGTAGCCGGCGTGGGCATTGTGATACTCGGCGCACTGTTCTTCGGCCAACCGATAACCGGCAAGAAACTGCTCGGCATACTACTTGTGATAGGCGGCGTGGTGGGCCTGCGGCTAAGCGGCGCGGCTTAACAGAAAAGGATGGGAAACGACATGACTACTGAAAAGCAAACAAACAACGGGCGAGCCTGGCTGATGCTGATGCTGGCGAGTGCTTTCGAGATCGGCTACGCACTGAGCGTAGCCAGCAGCAAGGCCTTCACAGTTCTGGACTGGTCACTCGCCGCCGGGGTGTTTTTCCTGCTGACGCTATACACGCTGAGCGTGGCGCTGCGCACCATCGACGTGGGCATCGGCTACGCAGTATGGGCCGGCATAGGTTCGGTGGGCGCAGCCGCCCTGGGCAGCGTAATGTTGCACCAGCCGCTCACCCTGGCGCAGGCGTTCTGGCTGGCCGTGATCATCGCGGGCGTGGTGTGGCTGAAGCTGGCCGACAGCGCGCGGCTCGCGACACTCTCGCAAGGCGCAGCCTCGGGGGCCAGGCAATGAACGGCCAACCCCAGGAACTCATTCTCAAGCGCATGCAGGAAACAGTGGAGCTGTCACTGCGCCAAGTGGACCGCGGAGGCATACCCTTTGCTGCCATGGTGCTGGATGTTCATGGCCGCGTGCTGGGCAGCGGTGTGAACCAGGTGCGCGAACACCATGATCCTACGGCCCACGCGGAAGTGCAGGCCATGCGCAATGCCTGCGCACGGGCAGGTGCGACGCGCCTGCCCGGCACGATCCTGCTGGCATCTGGCGAACCATGTGCCCTGTGTTACCTGGCCGCGCTTTATGCGGGTGTGACGCAGATCTGGTTTGCAGCCAGCCGCGACGAGGCCGCCGCGCATGGATTCGACTACCGCGACACCTATCGGATCTTTGCGCACGACCCGCTGGATTGGCCCGCTGCGGCCTCGGCGCGGCTCGCGGTGCCGCCGGCCCACAAGCCTTTTCATGCGCACCGGGCGCGCGGCCGCGCGCCATGACGGGCATGGGCGCCAACTTGCATGGCCATGCATATGCGAAAATGTGCTTTTCTGCAGGCTGACATCGGTTCCGGAATGAGCAAGAAGAGCGACGCATGGCTGCACCTGATCCAGGTGGTTGCGGCAGTCGAGAACGACCTGGGCAAGACGCTGCAGGCCGGCCACGGCCTGGGGCTGTCGGAATACCGTGCGCTGGCCGCCCTGGCGCAAGCCGAAAACGCGGAACTGCGCATGCAGGACCTGGCCTCGCACCTGGGGCTGAACCAGAGTTCGGTCTCGCGCATGGTCGAACGGCTCGAACGCGCCGCCCTGACCGTGCGCGACCTTTGTCCGGACGACAGGCGCGGCGTTTATACGGTGCTTACCGATGCCGGCCGTGCGCGGCTGGAGCAGGCCCGCCCAGACTATGAGCGCGCATTGTCCGGGGCGCTGAAAAAGCACCAGGGCGACAGATTCCTGTCCGCGGGCGCGCCCAAGGCCAGGTAGGCCCGCGCCTGCCCCAACGCGGCCGCGCTACGACTTCGTCGTCTGCGCCTGCAACAGTTCGTCCACGATCTCGATCCAGTGCCGCACCGGCGTATCGGTACCGCTTTGCAGGTGGGCAACACAACCCATGTTGGACGACAGGATGATGGGCGGCTCCTGCGCCGCGATGGACTTGAGCTTGCGGTCGCGCAGTTCCAGCGCCATGTCGGGGTTCAGCACCGAATAGGCGCCCGCCGAGCCGCAACACAGATGGGTGTCGGCGAAAGGCTGCAGCTCAAACCCCAGATCGGCCAGCAGGCGTTCGCTGACTGTGCGCAGGCCCTGCCAGTGCTGCAACGTGCAAGGCGGATGGAATGCCGCCTTGCCGGCGCGTGCCATGCGGGTGCGCAATGCCGGCGCATGCGGAGCCACGACCTCGGCTACGTCCTTTACCATGTCGACGATGCGCGCCGCTTTCCCGGCATAGCGCGCATCCCTGCGCAGATGGTGGGCGTATTCCTTGACCATGGCGCCGCACCCGGACGCGTTCATCACGATGGCCTCGATCTCGCCGCGCTCGACCATCGGCCACCAGACATCGATGTTGGCCCGCATCTGGTCCAACGCTTCGTCCTGGGCGTCGAGGTGAAAGTTGATGGCCCCGCAACACCCTGCGCCGGGCGTCACACGCGCCCCGATGCCGATCGCATCCAGCACGCGCACGGTGGCGGCATCGATGGTGGGCATCATGGCTGGCTGCACACAGCCGGCCAGCAGCAGCACCTGGCGCGCATGGCCCCTGGTGTCCGGCAACCGCCCCGGGTCGCGCCGCACCGGCACCTTGCGTCTGAGCGCGGCCGGCAACAGTTCCCGCAGCATCTGCCCCGCGCGCATCGCCGGAGCGAACAGGGCGGAGTTCATTCCTTTGCGCAACAGCAGCCGCATCATGCGGTCGCGCCACGGGCGCCGCACCTTTTCGTCGACCAGGCGGCGCCCGATATCGACCAGGTGCCCGTACTGCACCCCCGACGGACAGGTGGTTTCACAGTTGCGGCATGTCAGGCAGCGGTCCAGATGCTGTTGAGTCGAATGGGAGGGCTGCGCGCCTTCAAGCACCTGCTTGATGAGATAGATGCGGCCGCGCGGCCCATCCAGCTCGTCGCCGAGCACCTGGTACGTCGGGCACGTGGCCGTACAGAACCCGCAATGCACGCAGCGACGCAGGATCGCGTCGGCCTCGCGGCCGTTGTCGGTGTCACGCGCCCAGGAAGCAAGATTAGTTTGCATACCGGGTCATAGCTCCCGTACCAGGCGGCCTGGATTGAACAAGCCGGCCGGATCCAGTTCATGTTTCAGGCGCCGCGTAATCGCCGCCACGCCAGGCGAAAGCGGATGGAACACGCCATCGTCCGGGGTCGCCGTGCCGTTGGCGCGGAACAACGTGGCGTGTCCGCCCAGCCGCTGCGCAAGCTCGCGCATCGCATGCGCGTCGGCGTTGCCGCTGACCCAACGCTGGCCGCCACCCCATTCGATCAGTGCCGGCCTGTCCAGCCCCAGCCCCGGCGCCGCCGGCGGCAAAGCCAGGCGCCACAGGGGCAGGCCGCGGCTGAAAAACGGATGGGTCTGCTCCCGCAGCGACGTCCAGAACCGTTGCGCGTCGGCCGGGTCCATTTCATCGCCGCCGATGTGCCTGGCTGCCGCGCGTACCGCCGCGGGAGCGCCGGACAGGCGTACCGTCACGCAGCCTTCGTCGCCATCGGCCGGGACCCAGCAGCTGGCCGACACCGCAAGCGGCCGGGCGCGCCAGGCCGCGAAGTGTTGCAGCGCCTGCGCCTCTGTGGCGTCGTAACGAACAGTGCGTTCCTCGTAGGGCCGCGGCATCACCTTGAGCGATACGTCAAGAATCGCGCCGAAGATCCCATGCGACCCGGCCAGTAACCGCGATACATCGTAGCCCGCCACGTTCTTCATGACTTCGCCGCCGAATGACAGAACGCGGCCCTGCGAATCGAGCAACCGCGCGCCCAGCACGTAATCGCGCACCGCCCCTGCCGCCATCCGGCGCGGCCCGGCCAGGCCGGCGGCCACACAGCCGCCAACGGTGGCCGCCGACCCGAAATGCGGCGGCTCGAACGCCAGCATCTGCCCCTGTTCATCGAGCACCGCTTCCAGCATGGCCAGCGGCGTGCCGGCGCGCGCCGTCACAACCAGCTCGGACGGCTGGTAGCTGATGATGCCGTTGTAAGGGGTCATGTCGAGCAGGCAGTGGCCGTCCTGGGGCGTCACCGCCCGGTAGTTGCCGTAGAACGATTTGCTGCCGCCGCCCATCACAAACAGCGGCCGGTGGCCGGCGCGCGCCGTCATGACCTGCTCGCACAGTTCCCTGAGGACAAATTCCATAAAGCGCAGCCCTAGAAGCGCGCCAGATCGGGAAAACTTATTTGGCCCGCGTGTACGTGCATCTTGCCGTATTCCGCGCAGCGAGCCAGGGTCGGTATGACCTTTTCGGGGTTCAGCAGGCCAGGAGGGTCAAACGCCCTCTTCACTGCAAGAAACGCGTCCAGTTCATCACGCGAAAATTGCACACACATTTGATTTATCTTCTCCATTCCCACCCCGTGCTCTCCGGTCAGGGTGCCTCCCACCTGCACGCACAGCTCAAGAATTGCCGCGCCGAATTTTTCCGCCCGCTCGACCTCGTCGGGCTTATTGGAATCAAACAGGATCAACGGATGCAGGTTGCCGTCTCCCGCGTGAAACACATTGGCGCAGCGCAGCCCGAACTCATCTTCCATCTGCTCGATGGCGCCCAGCACGCGCGCCAGGTGGCGACGAGGAATCGTGCCGTCCATACAGTAATAGTCGGGCGAGATCCGGCCTGCAGCGGGAAAGGCGTTCTTGCGCCCTGCCCAGAACCGCAGCCGTTCGGCTTCGTCGCGCGAGACCTGCAGGCGCGTGGCGCCGGCCTGGCGGAAAACCGCCTCCATGCGCTCGACTTCGTGGGCGACTTCTTCGGGTGTGCCGTCGGATTCGCACAGCAGTATGGCCTGCGCCGTGAGATCGTAGCCCGCATTGACGAAGGGCTCGACCATCTGCACCGCCCGTCGATCCATCATCTCGAGCCCGGCCGGTATGATGCCGGCAGCGATGACGTCGGTCACGGCCTGCCCGGCGGCCTCGATGCTGGAGAAGCTGGCCATGATCACCTGCGCGCACGCAGGCCTGGGTATCAGCTTGACGGCTATTTCGGTCACGAGCCCCAGCATGCCTTCGGAGCCGACGAACAACGCCAGCAGGTCCAGCCCCGGAGCGTCGGGCGCATCGGAGCCCAGCTCGACCACGTCGCCATCGATGGTGACCACGCGCGCGCGCAACACGTTATGCACAGTCAGGCCGTATTTCAGGCAATGCACGCCCCCTGAATTTTCAGCCACGTTGCCGCCGATGGTGCAGGCAATCTGGCTCGAAGGGTCTGGCGCGTAATACAGGCCATAAGGCGCGGCCGCCTCGGAGATGGCAAGATTTCGCACCCCCGGCTCGACGACGGCCGTGCAGCTGGCCACATCCACGTGCTTGATGCGGTTGAATTTGGCCAACCCCACCAATATGCCTTGTGAATGCGGCATGGCGCCGCCCGACAGGCCCGTGCCGGCGCCGCGTGCCACCACGGGCACGTTCATGCGCTTGCACAGCCGCAGTACGGCCACCACCTGCTCCTCGGTTTCGGGAAGCACCACTACGGGCGGCAGCGTCCGATACAGCGACAGGCCGTCGCATTCGTATGGGCGCGTGTCTTCTTCACGGTGGAGCACGCAATGGGCCGGCAGCACCCCGTGCAGTGCGTCGATGACGCGGGTGGCGGAGAAAGGCTGCGAGGCGTGACTGAGGTTCGGTTCTGCCAGGGAATTCATGAGCGCAACGATAGCGCGCGCCTATCATTCGCGGCAGAGCGGATTTACCCGCACACGCACGCCCCAACCAAACCCCGCCCGCCCCGGCTACCAGCTGATGACCTTGCCCGGATTGAGGATATTGTGGGGATCCAGGGCATGCTTGATGCTGCGCATAAGGGCCAGCGCATCGGGGCCGTGCTCATCTGCCATGAATTGCATCTTGTGCAGGCCGATGCCGTGTTCGCCCGTGCACGTACCGTCGGCGGCGATCGCGCGCCGCACCAAATTGTGATTTATGGTTTCAGACTCTTGCCATTCTGCTTCGCTGTCGGGATCCAGCAACATCAGTACGTGGAAATTGCCGTCGCCCACGTGACCGACGATGGTGTAGGGAAAGCTGGCCTGTTCAAGTTCGTCGACGGTTTCCCGCACGCAATCCGCCAGCCGGGAAATGGGCACGCAGACGTCGGTCGTGCTGGCGCGGCAACCGGGCCGCAGCTGCAGCCCCGCAAAGTAGGCATTGTGCCGCGCCGTCCAGAGCCGGTTGCGGTCTTCGGGACGCTCGGCCCACTCGAAATCCATGCCGCCGTGGTCGGCCGTGATGCTCTGCACCAGTGCGGCCTGCTCTTGCACGGCCGCAGGGCTGCCGTGGAACTCGAACACCAGCATGGGCGATTCGCGCAGGTTCAGCTTGCTGTGCAGATTGACCGCGCGCACCGCGGCCGTATCCATGAATTCCACCCGGGCCACGGGCACGCCCATCTGGATGATCTCGATGACGCTCATGACGGCCTCATCGAGCACCGGAAAGTTGCAAACCGCTGCGGACACTGCCTCGGGCTGCGGATACAGGCGCACGGTTACCTCGGTGATGATGCCCAGCGTGCCTTCGCTGCCCACGAACAGGCGGGTAAGGTCGTAGCCTGCCGATGACTTGCGCGCCCGGCTCGAAGTGCGGATGACGCGACCGTCGGCAGTGACCACCGTCAGCGACACGACATTCTCGCGCATGGTGCCGTACCGTACCGCGTTGGTGCCCGATGCCCGCGTCGCGGCCATGCCGCCCAGGCTGGCGTCGGCGCCCGGGTCGATGGGAAAGAACAAGCCGGTATCGCGGATCTGCTCGTTGAGCTGCTTGCGTGTCACCCCGGCCTGCACCGTGGCGGTCAGGTCTTCGGCATTGACGGCCAGCAACTGGTTCATGCGCGACAAATCCAGGCTGATACCGCCCTGGATGGCCAGCAGATGGCCTTCCAGCGATGACCCGGCGCCGTAGGGAATGAGCGGCACGCGATGCTCATTGCAAAGGCGGGCCACCGCCGCCACCTCTTCGGTGGTTTCGGCAAACACCACTGCATCGGGCAGCATGGGCGGATACGGCGATTCGTCGCGCCCATGATGCTCGCGCACGGCGTGCGACACAGAAAGGCGGTCAGCGAACTGCGCGCGCAGGGCATCCAGGCATGAAGAAGGAACCGGGCGGCGCAGGGTTTCGGCTGTGGCGGGTGCATTCATGGCGACATCAACGCAGGAAAGATTTGGAACCTTCCATTCTACGCCGCCCGCAGCCGGGCGGCCGCCTGTGGCTGGCGCCGTGGCCGCGCCCGCCCCCGTGCGCCTATTTGCCGGCGGTGGCCAGCACCCGGCGCCGCTCTTTCACGGCGCGGGCCAGCCGTTCCAGCACCTGAACCGAAGCGTCCCAATCGATGCAGCCGTCGGTGATGCTCTGACCGTAGACCAGCGGTTCCCCCGGCAGCATATCCTGCCGCCCTCCTACCAGGTGGCTCTCTACCATCAGGCCGACAATGCGCGCATCACCGGCCTCGACCTGGCGCGCCACGTCGTCGGCCACCAGCGGCTGATTCTCGGGCTTCTTGCTGCTGTTGGCGTGGCTGGCGTCGATCATGACGCGCTGCGCCAACCCCGACTTGGCCATTTCCTGGCATGCCGCCGAGACACTGGCCGCATCGTAGTTGGGCGCCTTGCCGCCGCGCAGGATCACGTGGCAGTCTTCATTGCCAGCCGTTGCGACAATGGCGGAGTGCCCGCCCTTGGTCACCGAAAGAAAATGATGCGGCTGCGACGCGGCCTTGATCGCATCGACGGCGATCTTCACATTGCCGTCGGTGCCGTTCTTGAAACCCACCGGACACGACAGCCCGGAAGCCAGCTCGCGATGAACCTGGCTTTCGGTCGTGCGCGCCCCGATGGCGCCCCAGGACACCAGGTCAGCGATGTACTGCGGGGTGATCATGTCCAGGAATTCGCAGCCGGCGGGCAACCCCTGCGTGTTGATGTCCAGCAGCAGCTCGCGGGCCACCCGGATACCGCGGTTGATGTCGAAACTGCCGTCCAGCGCCGGGTCGTTGATGAGCCCCTTCCATCCCACCGTGGTGCGCGGCTTCTCGAAGTACACCCGCATCACGATTTCGAGTTCGCCGAGCAGGCGGTCGCGCACTGGCTTCAGGCGCGATGCATACTCGAGGGCCGCACGGGTATCGTGAATAGAACAAGGGCCGATGACGACAATCAGGCGGTCGTCCATGCCGTGCAGGATGCGGTGCATGCCCTGGCGCGCCTGGAAAACGGTTTCGGATGCCTGCTGGGTGCAGGGAAACTCGCGCATGACGTGCGACGGCGGGTTCAGTTCTTTGATTTCGCGAATGCGTAAGTCGTCGGTATTGTGCGACACGGTAAAACTCCTGGATGACCCGCCAGGCTGACGGCACAAAAAAGCCGCCAGGGTGCTGGCGGCTTTTTTGAGGGATTCGGTACGAACTTCAGGTTGAGCGTGCCCCTTCCTCCGCCAGCGGCTTCAGAAACCCAAAAAAATAAAAATAAAAAGCGGGGGACGCGAACTTCATAGCGGCAAACTCTAGCACATAGTTTTTCGGCCGTCCACGGTTTTCTGGCTGCGGAACCCGGCCGGCAGCCAGCCATCCAACCCTCATGACTGCTCGACTCACCAGATTGTCCTGGCTCTGGCGCGCAACAAAGCGCCTGGCCCTGCTCGTGGCGCTGGGCGCCCTGGCCTGGTGGGGCTGGCCCCGCCTGCCCGACGGCTGGCGCGCGCCCTGGCACATCGTCAGGTTGAGTCTCCAGCCCGCGCCCACCGCCCTGCCCGTCCCGGTGGCCGGGGTCGCGCCACAGCAACTGGCCGACACCTGGGGCGCGTCCCGTGGCGCCGATCGCCGCCACGAGGGCATCGACATATTCGCGCCGCGCGGCACGCCGGTGCTGTCAGCCACAGAGGGCGTGGTAACGCGCCTGGACACCACGCCCATAGGCGGCAAGGTCGCGTGGGTGCTGGGCCCGGGCAGGCAGATGCACTATTACGCGCACCTGGACGGCTACGCGGCCGCCGCCCCGGGCAAACTGGTGGCGCCGGGCGAGCCGCTGGGCTACGTCGGCAACAGCGGCAACGCGCGCGGCACACCGCCGCATCTGCATTACGGCATATATCAATCGGGCGGCGCCATCAATCCGTACCCCCTGCTGCGCGCCCCTTGATCCGCCCGGGCGCTACACTCTTGGTTCCCAGGACAACACCGAACGATATGGCCACCGAGGTATGGACTCGCACGCGGCGCTGGCTGACGATAGGCGCCGGCGTCGTGCTGTTGGGGCTGGCGCTGTTATTTACCGCCAGTTGGGTCATGCGCGACACGTCGCCCCAGTACAGCACGCAGGCGCGCACGGGCAGCGGCGAACTGCTCAAGCTGACGCTGCCCGACGATTCCACCGTGGCGCTCAACCGCAATACCGCCCTGGCCGTCGCGTATTTTTCCCGGCGGCGTCACATCGCGCTGGGCAGCGGCGAGGCATTTTTCCATGTGCGCTGGCAGCGCCGCGCCGCCTTTGAAGTGAGCAACGGCCCGGACACCATTGAAATCGTCGGCACCCGCGTTCCCGTGCCGGATACCCGATTCAATGTTCGGGCAACCCCCGACGCCTTGCAAGTGCAAGTACAGGCCGGAACCGTAAGGGTGCAGACCCCGGCGGCCGGCCCGCGCGATTATGTGGAACTGCACGCCGGCGACAGCCTGACACTGTGGCGTGACCAGCGGCCGCATGAACTGGCGCGGGTCGACCCGGCCAGCGTAGGCGGCTGGCTCGGCGCACCCTGATGCCCGGCCGGGCGCTCAGCCTGTGCCGCCCACCGTCAGGCCATCCATGCGCACGGTCGGCATCCCCACGCCCACGGGCACGCTCTGGCCGTCCTTGCCGCAGGTGCCCACGCCCGAATCGAGCTGCAGGTCGTTGCCGATCAGGCTGACGCGGTTCATCGCGTCGGGGCCATTGCCGATCAGCGTGGCTCCCTTGACGGGATAGGTCACCTTGCCGTTCTCGATCATGTAGGCCTCGGAAGCCGAAAACACGAACTTGCCGTTCGTGATATCGACCTGGCCGCCGCCGAAGTTGGCCGCGTACAGGCCGCGCTTGACCGAGGCGATGATTTCCTGCGGCGGCGTGTCGCCCGCCAGCATGTAGGTGTTGGTCATGCGGGGCATGGGAAGATGCGCGAACGACTCACGGCGCCCGTTGCCGGTGGCCGCCGTCTTCATCAACCGCGCATTCAGCGTATCTTGCATATAGCCGCGCAAAATGCCGTCTTCGATCAGCACATTGCACTGCGTGGCATTGCCTTCGTCGTCGATATTCAGCGAACCGCGACGATCGGGCAAAGTTCCGTCGTCGATGACGGTAACGCCCTTGGACGCCACCCGTTGGCCTATGCGCCCCGAAAAAATACTGGACCCTTTACGGTTGAAATCGCCCTCCAGGCCGTGCCCCACCGCTTCGTGCAGCAAGATGCCCGGCCAGCCCGACCCCAGCACCACCGTCATTTCACCGGCGGGCGCAGGCCGGGCCTCGAGATTGACCATGGCCTCGTGTACCGCGCGCTCGACATAGCCCTGCAGAATTTCGTCGGAAAAATAATCGAGGCCCAGGCGCCCGCCGCCGCCGGCATGGCCCATCTCGCGACGCCCGTTGCGCTCGGCGATCACGGTCAGCGACAGCCGCACCAGCGGACGCACATCGGCCGCCAGCCGCCCATCGCTGCCGGCCACGAGCACTACGTCGTATTCGGCGCCGAGCCCGGCCATCACCTGGATGACTTGCGGGTCGCGCGCGCGCGCCATGCGCTCGACGCGCTCGAGCAGCGCCACTTTTTCGGGCGCGGTCAGGGTCGACAGCGGGTCGATGTCCGCATACAGGCTGCGGCCTGAAACAGGCGGCACCTGCGCGGCCACCTTCACCTTGCCCGCGCCCCGCCGTGCAATGCCCCGCACCGCATGGGCCGAGGACAGCAGCGCGTCCGGCGACAGCGAATCGGAATAGGCAAAGGCGGTTTTCTCGCCGCTGATGGCGCGCACGCCCACGCCCTGCCCGATGGAAAAACTGCCGGTCTTGACGATGCCTTCTTCGAGGCTCCAGCCTTCGCTGCGCGTGTACTGGAAATACAGGTCGGCATAGTCGACCTTGTGGGTGAAAATCTCGCCCAGGGCCCGGGCCAGGTGCGCTTCGTCCAGACCCCAGGGGTCGAGCAGCAGTGACTTGGCAGTGGCCAGGGATTGAATATCAGGATCTATCAGGTTCATTAAATGTTGTCTCTGTGTCTACAGGACGCGATGGCGCAGCGCGGGCAGCGAGGCCCGCACTTGCGCCAGACGCTCAGCCTCTATGGTACCGCTGACCACGCCCGGCCCCTCTGGCAATACGTCGATAATTTCGCCCCAGGGGTCGATCAGCATCGAATGGCCCCAGGTACGGCGGCCATTGGGGTGGCGGCCTCCCTGGGCGGCAGCGAGCACATAACATTGGTTTTCAATGGCGCGCGCGCGCAGCAATAATTCCCAGTGCGCTTTACCGGTGGTATAGGTAAATGCCGCGGGCACCAGAATCAGGTCCACTTGCCCCAACGCCCGATACAGTTCGGGAAAGCGCAGGTCGTAACACACCGACAAACCCACCCGCCCCCACGGCGCATCGAAAGCCCGTACCGTGTCACCCGGACGGATCGCGATGGATTCGTCGTACGCTTCGTTGCCGCGCTTGAAATTGAATAAATGGATCTTGTCATAGCGAGCCGCCGGCTGACCGTCCGGGCCGTATACAAACGTCGTATTGAATACGCGGCCGGGATCCGGGCACGCCAGCGGTAAGGTTCCCCCCGCCAGCCATACCTGATGGCGGCGCGCCTGTGCCGCAAGAAAGTCCTGGACGGGCCCGGCGCCGGGTTCTTCTTTGATTTCAAGCTTTTGCAGGTCGCCATGGCCCATGAAGCAGAAATATTCGGGCAAGGAAACCAGGCGCGCCCCGGCGGCGGCGGCCTTCTCGATTAATTCGGCGGCTTGCGCAAGATTATCCTGCACATTGGGCGTGGAAATCATCTGAATTGCGGCCACATGCGTCGAATTCGAGCCAGAATTACCCATATTTAGACCCTCTGCCAAATTAAAAACAGCGCACCATAATGTTCGCCACATATGAACTTCTGTATTATGTGCGTAATGCCGCAACTTCGAACATTATGCGGCGCCATTTCGTATATACCCAATAAATCCCAGGACACCACATGGCCCGAGAAAGCTATTCCGCCTTGCAAGCAAAGATAGAAAGAGAAATCAACAAATTGCAAAAAAAAGCCGAAGCTTTGCAGAATAAGCGGCGCAAACCGGTAATCGCGTCAATCATTACGTCCATGCGCGAATACAATATTACCCCTGAAGAAATTGCGTTGGCCTTTAATAAAGGCGTCAAGGCGCCGCGCGGCGCCAGCGCACGCAAGGCGGCTCCCGCCAAGCGTCAGGTGGCGCCCAAATATCGCCACCCCGAAACCGGCGAAACCTGGAGCGGCCGCGGCAAGCCCCCGCGCTGGTTGACGGCCGAAGAGGCCGCGGGCCGCACCCGCGACGCCTTTCTTATTGCCGATTAACGGCGGCGCAACGGCCCGGCATTGCCTGCAAGAGCCACCGGCGGCGCCCACGCCGCCGGTTTCAGCACGGTAACGTAACAGAACGCGGATATAACGCGACGCCCTAGCGCCCCGACGGGTATTCAACCTGGCGCTCCGAGCCATTATTACCCGGAAAACCGTCGAAAATCGCGCGCGCCAGATACGGCATGGTGCGCACCAGGTCTTCCTGCCCAGTCACGATATAAGCCGACGCCCGATATACTTCGGCGCCGCCCCGGGCGGTATCGGTTATCTGCACGCTGAGCCGGTTGCGATAGGCCACGGCGGGCACGTCTACCCAATCGGGGCCCCAATAGCCCACGCCCGGCCCCCACCAGCGGGGCCCGTAAAATCCGCCGAACCCGCCATAGAAATATGGATCGTAGGCGCGGCGCACCATCACCTGAGTCTGCTGCGCCCCATATTCGAACGACACGTGAAAACGCGCTTTCTGGCCCGGTTGAGCCTCGACCAGACCGGTGGGCCCGATGCTCGCCCGCAGCGCGTCTTGATAGGTCTGGTATTCAAGGTTGCCGGCCTGTCCTGGCGTGGCGTCCACGAATTTATAGGTCTGGCCTTCGACCCCGGCCGGCCATTGCTGGAAGGACGTCACCCGCGCCTGCACCGTGGGCGCGGCGCATCCGCTTAGCAAACCCGCCGACAAAACCAAAGCCAAGGCGGCCCAGCGCCACATTTTCGACCAGATTGCTGACATGATGCTTCTCCCAGGGCGCCTATCGTACGCAAGTTTCGACCGCGCCGGGGCCCGAAAGTTTTCAACGGGATATTTCTGCCGGCCATCGAGCACATAGCGTGCCACTACAATACGCCATTGCCTATTCTGGACTGATTCCGCGCATGCGTACCGAAACCCCTGTAACCGTGTATCGCAAGGATTATCGACCCTACCCGTACGCGATTCCGGAAGTGTCGCTGGAGTTCGACCTTGATCCCGATTCCACACTCGTGCAAAGCAAGCTGCGGGTGCAGCGCAAGGCAGACGCCGCCCCAGACGCGCCGCTCGTGCTCGATGGCACCGACCTGCAACTGATATCGCTGCGCGTCGATGGCCGGGACTGGCCGGCAAGCGGGTACACGCTCGACGACGAAACCCTGAGCATCTGCGGCCTGCCGCCCGAGGCCGTGGTCGAGATCGCCAGCCGTTGCCGGCCCCAGGCCAATTCGACCCTGATGGGCCTATACGTGTCGGGCGGCAATTTCTTCACGCAATGCGAGGCTGAAGGGTTCCGGCGCATTACCTGGTTTGCCGACCGGCCCGACGTCATGTCGCGCTACCGCGTCACGCTGCGGGCAAGCCCCGACTTCCCCGTCCTGCTGTCCAACGGCAACCTGCTGGACACCGCCACGCTGCCGGACGGGCGCCAGCAAGCCCAATGGGAAGACCCCTTCCCCAAGCCCTGCTATTTGTTCGCGCTGGTGGCCGGCCGCCTGACGCACCGCGAGACCACGGTGCGCACGGCCTCCGGGCGCGCCGTTCTGCTGCAGGTATACAGCGACCCCGGCTCGGAAGACCGCACGCAATGGGCTCTGGAATCGCTGGAGCGGGCGCTGCGCTGGGACGAAACCCGCTTCGGCCTCGAGCTCGACCTGGACCGTTTCATGGTGGTCGCAGTGCGCGACTTCAACATGGGCGCCATGGAAAACAAGGGCTTGAACATTTTCAATGCCGCATATGTGCTGGCCGACCCGCAAACCGCCACCGACGCCAATTACGAAGGCATCGAGGCCGTCATCGGCCATGAATACTTCCATAACTGGACGGGCAACCGGGTCACCTGCCGCGACTGGTTCCAGCTCAGCCTGAAAGAAGGCCTGACGGTATTCCGCGACCAGGAATTCACCGCCGACATGATGGCGCGCGATCTGGACCCCGCCGCGGCCGCCAGCGCGCGCGCCGTCAAGCGCATCGATGACGTGGTCACGCTGCGCGCCGCGCAGTTTCCCGAAGACGCCGGCCCCATGGCTCATCCCATACGTCCGGAAAGCTACCAGGAAATCGGCAACTTCTATACCGCCACGGTATACGAGAAGGGGGCCGAGGTCATCCGCATGCAGCACACGCTTTTGGGCGCCGAGGGCTTTCGCGCAGGCATGGACGAGTACTTCCGCCGCCACGATGGCCAGGCCGTGACCTGCGACGACTTCGTCGCGGCGATGGAATCGGTCTACATGCGCCAGCATCCCGGGCGCGACCTTGCGGTATTCCGTCGCTGGTACAGCCAGGCGGGTACGCCGCGCGTGACGGTCACGCTGGATTACCAACCCGCCACGCGGCGCTGCACCGTCACCCTGGCGCAACAATGCCCGCCGGTTGGGGTGGAAAAACGCGCCGGCAGCGACTATGTCAAGCAGCCTTTCCACATTCCTTTTGCCCTGGGGCTGCTCGACCCGCAGGGGCGTGCCCAGCCGCTGCGGCTGGGCAACGGCGCGGCGCAAGATACGGTGCTGCTGGAATTGACGCAGGCGCGCCAGCAATGGGTGTTCGAAGGCATTCCCGCCAAGCCCGTGCCATCGTTGCTGCGCGGATTTTCCGCGCCGGTCATCGTGGAATACGACTGGACCGATGCCGAGCTGGCCCTGCTGTCCGCCCACGACACCGACCCGTTCGCACGATGGGAAGCCGGACAGGAGCTCGCGACCCGGCAGATACTCGGCCTGGCGGCGCAGCACCAGTCGGGCGCCGACCTGCGCGTGGACGCCGGGTTTGTCGACGCTTGGCGCGCGCTGCTTACCGACCCTGCGCTGGACGCGGGCTACCGCGCGCGCGCGCTGGCCCTGCCTTCGGAGAAAACGCTGGCCGAACGCATGCACGAGATCGACCCGCGCGCCCTGGCCGTGGCGCGCGACTTCCTGCGCGCCGCGCTGGGCCGTGAACTCGCCGATCAATGGCGCAACGCCTTCGATGCCAACCAGACGCCCGGTGCGTACAGCCCGGCCCCCGGCCCCGCGGGCCGCCGCGCCCTGAAGAACCAGGCGCTTGCACACCTGATGGCGGCGGAAATCAATGGCGCGCAAACACTGGCGCAAGACCAATTCGCCCAGGCAGACAACATGACCGACCGCCTGGCCGCCCTGTCCGCCCTGGTGAATCACGGCCATCCCGACGTCGCCGCCGAGGCATTGGCAACCTTCTATGCCGGCTGGCAGGACGATCCGCTGGTCGTCGACAAATGGTTCGCGCTTCAGGCCACCGCCATCAGTACCGATGTGGCTGCCGTGCGCGCGCTGATGGCGCATCCGGCCTTCACACTGCGCAACCCCAACCGCGCGCGCGCACTGGTATTCCAGTTCTGCCTGAACAATGCGCGCGGCATGCACCGCCCGGATGGCGACGGCTATGCTTATTGGGCCGAGCAGGTTCTGGCCCTGGACGCCCTGAACCCCGAAATCGCCGCCAGATTGGCGCGCGCGCTCGACAACTGGAGTCGCTTCGTGCCCGCGTTGCGCACGCCCATGCAGCAAGCGCTGCAGACGGTTCGCAGCCAGCCTGGCCTGTCGCGCAATGTTGTCGAAATCGTATCCAAGGCACTGGAGCTCGCCGCTTGAGTTCCAGGCCCTTATTCGCTGCCAACGGAGACCGCTCTTGAAACACAAAACCCTTACTCAATACTTGGTCGAGCAGCAGCGCTCGGCCGATGCGCTGGCCCCCGAAGTACGCCTGCTGATCGAAATCGTGGCCCGCGCCTGCAAGGCGATCAGCCACGCCGTCAGCAAAGGCGCGCTGGGCGGCGTGCTGGGCAGCCTGGACTCCGAAAACGTCCAGGGCGAAGTCCAGAAAAAACTGGACGTCCTGTCCAACGAAATCTTGCTCGAGGCCAACGAATGGGGCGGCCACCTGGCCGCGATGGCGTCCGAAGAAATGGAAACCATCCATCTGATTCCCAACCGGTATCCCAAGGGCGAGTATCTGCTGCTGTTCGATCCCCTGGACGGCTCGTCGAACATCGACGTCAACGTGTCGATCGGCACGATTTTCTCGGTATTGCGCGCCCCTCACCATGTGTCCGGGGCCGAAGTCTGCGAACAGGATTTCCTGCAGCCCGGCAACCAGCAGGTTGCGGCAGGCTACGCGGTGTACGGGCCGCAGACCATGCTGGTGCTCACCATCGGCAATGGCGTCGTCGGCTTTACGCTGGACCGCGAAATGGGCTCGTGGGTACTGACGCACGACCAGATCCGCGTGCCCGAGGACACCAAAGAATTTGCCATCAACATGTCGAACATGCGCCATTGGGCCCCGCCCGTGCGGCGCTATATCGACGAATGCCTTGCCGGCACCACCGGCCCGTTGGGCAAAGACTACAACATGCGCTGGATCGCCTCGATGGTGGCCGATGTGCATCGCATCCTGACCCGCGGCGGCATCTTCATGTATCCCTGGGATGCGCGCGAACCGGGCAAGGCGGGCAAGCTGCGCCTGATGTACGAAGCCAATCCCATGAGCATGATCATCGAGCAGGCGGGCGGCGCGGCAATCGACGGCAACCAGCGCATTCTGGACATCCAGCCCGAAAAGCTGCATCAGCGCGTCAGCGTCATACTGGGATCAAAAAACGAGGTGGAGCGCGTGGGCCGCTACCACGCGGAAGCGACAGCTGCGCAAGCCTGATTGCGCTGTCGAAGGTGTCCGGCTCTTGCAGGAGCCAGACACCTTTTTAACTTGAGCGCCGCAATGCCGGCTACCCGGCAAGCCAGAACGATCAATCAACCTCTTCGATCGTCTTCACGTCGTCCTTGTTCATCTGGACTTTGCTGCCGTTCTGTTCGTACTCGTAAAAGCCGCTATTCTTGTCGTACTCGGGCTCATCCGGGGTCACGACCTGGCCGCCGTCGCGCGTATGCACCACCGAGGGCGACGAGCAACCCGCCAGTACGCCGACTCCGGACAGGATCAGGGCAAGCGTCGTGGTCTTGAGTTTCATGGGCGTTTCTCCGTCTGGTTGAACGAAGTTTCACTGTAGGCTCGCGCCCGTGCCCGGACAGTGACGGGATGTCGGCAAAATGCATAAGTGTGTAATGGCGCGGCCCGCGCCGGCGCGCCTACGCATTGACGCGATCGTGCGCGGCGCCGGCGATAAAAAAAACCCCGGCATGAACGCTCCGGGGTTTTTTCGGGGTTGCAAACTTACACAGCGGATACACCCTTACACCTTGGCATGAGCCTCGATGTAGCGTCGAACCAACTGTGCGTCGCAGTCCAAGACCGTGACCCGCTGGGGCAGCGATTCCAGCCCTGCCAGCGCGGGCGGCGGCGTAACGGGACGGCCCAGGGCAGCCTCGATGGTGTCCGAGAATTTCGCCGGCAAGGCTGTCTCGAGCACGAGCATGGGCACGCCAGGCTCGACGAACTCGCGAGCCACCTTCACCCCATCGGCGGTATGCGGATCAACCAGAACGCCCGTGGTGTCGTACGTGGAACGGATAACTGCCAGCCGGTCGGCATGCGTGCTGGTGCCTGCCAGGAAGCCATAGCGCGATTCGAATTCCGGCTTCAGCTCGGACAGGTCGAAGTAGCCATCGCGCGCAAGCCCTGCCCACAACGCCTGTACACGGCCCGGATCGCGGCCCGTGAGGTCGAACACAAAGCGCTCGAAATTGGACGCCCGCGAAATGTCCATGGACGGGCTGGACGTGGCGAACGTATCGGCCGCCCCGCGCGGACGATAGATACCCGTGCGGAAAAATTCTTCCAGCACATTGTTCTCGTTGGTGGCCAGCACCAGGCGACGCACCGGCAAGCCCATGGATCGCGCAATGTGGCCCGACAGGATGTTGCCGAAATTGCCCGACGGCACGGCAAACGAGACTTCCTGCCCCGGCGCGGTGGTGGCGCGCAGCCAGCCCTGAAAGTAATACACCACCTGGGCCGCGATGCGCGCCCAGTTGATGGAATTGACAGCGCCGATGCGGTAACGCGTCTTGAATTCCAGGTCGCCCGCCAGGGCCTTGACGATATCCTGCGCGTCGTCGAACACGCCGCGCACGGCGATGTTGTGGATGTTTTCGTCTTGCAGCGAATACATCTGCGCGCGCTGGAACGCGCTCATGCGGCCGTGCGGCGACAGCATGAACACGGCCACGCCTTTCTTGCCGCGCAAGGCATACTCGGCCGCCGACCCCGTGTCACCCGAGGTGGCGCCCAGGATGTTCAGGGTGGCGTTGCGCTGCGTGAGCACATACTCGAACACTTGGCCGAGGAACTGCATGGCCATGTCCTTGAAGGCCAGTGTCGGCCCCTCGGACAGACCCAGCAGATGCAGCCCGCCATCGAGCGGGCGCAACGGCACGATATCTTCGCTGCTGAAGACGCCCTGCCGATAGGCTGCGCGCGTCAGTGCGCGCAAGTCGTCGGCGGGAATGTCGGTGGCAAAGCGTGACAGGACCTCATAGGCCAGTTCGGCGTACGACAGGCCGCGCCAGCTTTCGAGCGTTTCGGCAGAGATCTGCGGCAGCGACTCGGGCACGGCCAGGCCGCCATCGGGCGCCAGGCCTTCGAGCAGGATGTCGCTGAAGGCTTGCGGGGCCATGCCGCCGCGGGTGGATATGTATTTCATGTCAGTGTCTCGACACGCAGGCGCGTCACGTTGGAACGCACGAACGGCAATTGCTCGATGCTGCAGATGGCGCGCGCCACATCGCCTTCTGTCGCCTGATGTGTCAGGAAGATGATGTCGGCCCCGCCGATATGGGACGGCTGCTGGATCATGGAGCCAATGGAAATGGAATGGTCGGCCAGCACGCGGGCGATATCGGCCAGCACGCCAGGCTGGTCGTCTACGCGCAGGCGCAGGTAGTACGAGGTGCTGACCTGCTCGATAGGCAGAATGGGCAGGTCGGACAGCGCATCGGGCTGGAAAGCCAGGTGCGGCACGCGGTTGCCCGGATCGGCCGTATGCAGTCGCGTGACATCGACCAGATCGGCCACCACGGCCGATGCGGTGGGTTCTTCGCCGGCGCCCTGCCCGTAGTAAAGCGTGGGGCCCACGGCGTCGCCGCGCACCAGCACAGCGTTCATTGCGCCTTCGACGTTGGCGATCAGGCGCTCGGCGGGCACCAGCGCCGGATGCACGCGCAGCTCGATGCCATCGGTGCGGCGCTTGGTGATGCCCAGCAGCTTGATCCGATACCCCAGGCGCTCGGCGTGGGCGATGTCTTCCTGGGCCAGTTGCGAAATGCCCTCGATATAGGCTTTGTCGAACTGCACCGGCACCCCGAACGCGAGCGAGGCCAACAGGGTCAGTTTATGGGCGGCGTCGACGCCTTCGATGTCGAACGTCGGATCGGCCTCGGCGTAGCCCAGCCGTTGCGCTTCTGCCAGCACGTCGGCAAACGGCAGGCCGCGCGATCGCATTTCGGACAGGATGAAGTTCGTGGTGCCGTTGATGATGCCGGCCAGCCATTCGATACGATTGGCCGTCAGCCCTTCGCGTATGGCCTTGATGATGGGAATGCCGCCCGCCACGGCCGCCTCGAAGGCGACCATCACGCCTTGCGCAGAGGCCGCGGCGAAGATTTCGTTGCCATGCTTGGCCAGCAACGCCTTGTTCGCGGTGACCACGTGCTTGCCATGCGCAATGGCTTCGAGCACGAGTTCGCGCGCCAGCGTATCGCCGCCGATCAGTTCGACCACGATATCCACTTCGGGATCGCGCACCAGCGCATGCACGTCGCTATCGACCGCCACCCCGTCGCCCACGCGGGCGCGCGCCTTGGCGACGTCGCGCACGGCAACCCGGCTGACCTCGATGCGCCTTCCGGCCCGGCGGGCGATTTCTTCGGCGTTGCGCGACAGCACTGTCCAGGTGCCCCCGCCCACCACGCCCAGGCCCAGCAAGCCGATCTTGATGGGTTGCAGCTCGGCGCGCGGAAAGGAAGCGGGCGTCGCAGACAGCGTACTTGCAGAATTCGTCATTTCAGTTTCCAGATACGGCGGGCATCGGCACATGGCGGCATGCCGCCATGTGCCGACGGCGGCTCGTTTACTTCAGCAGCCCGTCTTTGCGGAACATATCCTTGATGCCGCGCACGGCCTGGCGCGTGCGCTGCTCGTTTTCGATGAGCGCGAAGCGCACGTATTCGTCGCCGTATTCTCCGAAGCCGATGCCGGGCGAAACGGCGACCTTCGCGTCAGACAACAGGCGCTTGGCGAATTCGAGCGAACCCATGGCCCGGTAAGGTTCGGGAATCAGCGCCCAGATGTACATCGAGGCTTTGGGAATCTCGACGTTCCAGCCCGCTTCATGCAGGCCGCGCGCCAGCACGTCTCGACGGCTGCGGTATTGCTCGACGACTTCGGTCACGCATTCCTGCGGGCCGTCCAGCGCCGCGATCGAAGCCACCTGGATCGGCGTGAAGGTGCCGTAGTCGTGGTAGCTCTTGATGCGCGCCAGCGCATTGACGAGTTCGCGGTTGCCCACCATGTAGCCGATGCGCCAGCCGGCCATGTTATAGCTCTTGCTCATGGTGAAGAATTCGACTGCCACGTCGCGCGCCCCTTCCACCTGCATGATGGACGGCGCGACGTAGCCATCGAAGCAGATGTCGGCGTACGCCAGGTCGTGCACGACCAGGATATCGTGTTCCTTGGCCAGCGCGACCACCCGCTCGAAGAACGACAGGTCGACGCATTGCGCGGTGGGATTGCTGGGAAAGCCCAGAATCATCATCTTGGGCTTGGGAATGGATTCGCGCACCGCGCGCTCGAGCTCTTCGAAAAAATCGACGCCCGGCGTCATGCGCACCGAGCGGATGTTGGCGCCCGCGATGACGGCGCCGTAGATGTGGATGGGGTAGCTGGGGTTGGGCACCAGCACGGTGTCGCCGCGGTCGAGCGTGGCCAGCATCAGGTGCGCCAGGCCCTCTTTCGAGCCGATCGTGACGATAGCCTCGCTGTCGGGGTCGAGTTCGACGGCATAGCGGCGCTGGTACCAGTCGCAGATGGCCTTGCGCAGCCGCGGGATGCCCTTGGATACGGAATAGCCGTGCGTCGTGGGCCGCGTCGAGGCTTCGACCAGCTTGTCGACGATGTGCTTGGGCGTGGGGCCGTCGGGGTTGCCCATGGACATGTCGATGATGTCCTCGCCGCGCCGCCGGGCGGCCATTTTGAGCTCGCCAGTGATATTGAACACGTACGGCGGCAGACGCTCGATGCGGGAGAACTTCCTCATGGGGACATTCCTAGGGTTAAGGCGGGACGCGCAGCGCAGTTTGCGGCGCAGCAAAACTCAGTAATCTAGCGCAAGCGGGCCCAGGCGGCAAATGGGGCATTCCACCCCCCCTCGCCCAGGGATATCCTGCAACATGGCCCGATTCCAATGCGCTATCATCGGAAGCATCAAGCCGGAGTTTTTATTGAAGCTGCATACTGACCCTGCATCGGCCCTGAACACGGTAACCGCCTACGGTGACGGTTACATCGAGGTCAACCAGGTACGATTTTCCCACGCGGTGGCCTTCGGTCCCGAAGGCGCCGTCGCCGAGTGGCCGGTCCGGACCGCCACAGATATCACCGCCGCCCTGCTGCAGCAGGCTGCCGGCCTGACCCAGGCGACAAGCGACCCCATGGCCTTCCTGGACGCGCCCGAATCGGCGGCCCCGGCCCGTGGCCAGGGCCCCGAAGTGCTGCTGGTAGGCACGGGCGCGCGGCAGCGGCTGTTGCCGCACGACGTGCTGCGCCCCATGCTGGCCGCCGGCGTGGGCGTGGAAGTCATGGATACGCAGGCAGCCGCGCGCACCTACAACATCCTGATGGCCGAGGGCCGGCGCGTAATCGTCGCCCTGCTGCCCACCGACGGAGATTCCCCCGCATGACGCCTCACATAGGCAAGCCCGCCCCGTCTTTCACCGCCGAAAGCACGATAGGCCCTCTCAGTCTCGAACAATGCCGCGGCCGTGCCGTCGTGCTGTATTTCTACCCCAAGGACAACACCCCGGGCTGCACCACTGAAAGCCAGGATTTCCGCGACCTGCACGCCGATTTCCTGGCCACCGGCGCCGTCGTCATTGGCGTGTCGCGCGATTCCCTGAAGTCGCACGCGAACTTCCAGGCCAAGCACCAGTTGCCCTTTCCCCTGATTTCCGATGCCGACGAAACCGTATGCAATCTGTACGGCGTCATCAAGCAGAAGAATATGTACGGTAAACAGGTACGCGGCATCGAGCGCAGCACCTTCCTCATCGATGCCGAAGGCCGGCTCGTGCAGGAATGGCGCGGGGTGAAGGTGCCCAACCACGCCAACGAAGTGCTGCAGGCCGCCCGCAGCATCGGTTGAACCGAGAACTTTTTTTGTCAGGCGCTATAGCCGGCCCCACAGGAGACCCCCCTACATGCCGCTACCGAAGTTGCCCTCCCGACCCGCAGCTATCCTGACATTCCCCTCGGGCGAAGCCGCCCGTACCAAAACCAAGCCCTCCAGACGGGCCGACACCCCCAAGAGCGCCCCGGCTGCAGCGGCTGCGCTGCCCGTGCAGCCCGAACTGGATGGCCTGAAACCGCATTCCGCCCCGGCGGCGCAGGCCGTGCCGGCCGCGCCCTCGCGACGCCCGACGCCGGCCGCGGCGCCGGCGCGCAAGCCGAAAGCCCGCGCCGGCGCCGCCGGACGCAAGCTCTTCGTGCTGGACACCAACGTGCTGCTGCACGACCCGAGTTCGTTGTTCCGCTTCGAAGAACACGACATCTTCCTGCCCATGATGACGCTCGAAGAGCTCGATCACCAGAAAAAGGGCATGTCGGAAGTGGCGCGCAACGCGCGGCAGGTAAGCCGCTCGCTCGACGCGCTGGTGCATGACGCCAGCCAGCTGGACGACGGCCTCGAACTGAGCGCGCTGGGCAACAAAGAAGCCACCGGTCGCCTGATGTTCCAGACCACGGCCATACACAGCACGCTGCCGGCCGACCTGCCGATGGGCAAGGCCGACAATCAGATCCTGGGCGTGGTGCGCGCGCTGCAGGAACGCTACCCGCAGCGCGAAGTCGTGCTGGTGTCCAAGGACATCAACATGCGCCTGAAGGCGCGCACGCTGGGCATGGCGGCCGAAGACTATTACAACGATCACGTCCTGGAAGACACCGACCTGATGTATTCGGGCGTGATGCAGCTGCCCGAAGACTTCTGGAACCGCCATGGCAAGGACGTCGAATCCTGGCAGCAAGGCGGCACCACGTTTTACCGCGTGCACGGGCCGCTCTGCGCGCAGTTCGTCGTCAACCAGTTCGTGTATTTCGAGGGGCAGATGCCGCTGTATGCGCAGGTGCGCGAAGTCAGCGGCAAAACGGCGGTGCTGGCCACGCTGCGCGACTACACGCACGGCAAGAACAACGTGTGGGGCATCACGGCGCGCAACCGCGAGCAGAACTTCGCGCTGAACCTGCTGATGAATCCCGACTGCGATTTCGTATCGCTCCTGGGGCAGGCCGGCACGGGCAAGACGCTGCTGGCGCTGGCTTCGGGCATCACGCAGGTACTTGAAACCAAGCGCTATACCGAAATCATCATGACGCGCGTGACCGTGCCCGTGGGCGAAGACATCGGCTTCCTGCCGGGCACCGAAGAAGAAAAAATGCTGCCCTGGATGGGAGCGCTGGAAGACAACCTGGATGTGCTCAACATGGGCGACGGCGACGGCGGCGACTGGGGCCGCGCGGCCACCATGGACCTGATCCGCTCGCGGATCAAGGTCAAGTCGCTGAACTTCATGCGGGGCCGCACGTTCCTCAACAAATACCTCATCATCGATGAAGCCCAGAACCTGACGCCCAAGCAGATGAAAACCCTGGTGACACGCGCCGGCCCGGGCACCAAGGTGGTTTGCCTGGGCAACATCGCCCAGATCGACACACCCTACCTTACCGAAGGCAGTTCGGGCCTGACGTTCGTGGTTGACCGCTTCAAGGGCTGGCCGCACGCCGGGCATGTCACCTTGCAGCGCGGCGAACGTTCGCGGCTGGCCGACTACGCGGGCGACGTACTGTAATGACCCCGGCCCGGCCTGTCGGCATCACCATGGGAGATGCAGCCGGCATCGGCCCGGAAATCATCGTCAAGGCGTGCGCGCAAGGCCTGCGGGCGCCGGCGGTCGTTTATGGCGATGCCGGCATCATGCGGCGCGCCGCGGCCGCCCTGGGCGCGCGCCTGGACGTCGTTGAAGTCGGCTCGGCCGCGCAGGCGCAATGCGAGCCGGGATGCATCGAAGTGGTGCCGTGCGGCGCCCCGTTGCCGCCGGACCTGCCCGTGGGCCAGGCCTGCGCGCCCGCGGGGCAGGCCGCCTACGACTATCTCTGCGCGGCGATCGATGCCGCGCAGGCTGGCCACATCCGGGCCATTGTGACCGCGCCGCTGAGCAAGCATTCGATGCATCTGGCGGGCATAGACCAACCGGGCCATACCGAAATCCTGGCAGAACGCACGCACACGGCCGATTACGCCATGATGCTGGCCAACGACGAACTGCGCGTGCTGCTGGTAACCATACACATCGCGCTGGCCGACGTGCCGCGCGCCATCACGTTGCAGGCAGAATCCCGCGCCATCCGGCTCGCCGACCGCGCATGCCGCCAGATGGGCATTGCACGGCCGCGCATCGCCGTGGCCGGGCTGAACCCGCATGCGGGCGAAGACGGCAAGTTCGGACGCGAAGACATCGACATCATCGGGCCGGCCATCGCACAGGCCCGCGACGCCGGCCTGGACGTATCGGGCCCCTGGCCCGGCGATACCGTGTTCATGCGCGCGCGCCGGGGCGAATTCGACATCGTGGTGGCCCAGTATCACGACCAGGGCTTGATACCCGTGAAATACCTGGGCCTGGATCAAGGCGTCAATGTCACGGTGGGCCTGCCCTTCGTGCGCACCAGCGTCGACCATGGCACGGCGTTCGACATTGCCGGCAAAGGCGTTGCCGATGCGGCATCGCTGGTGGCCGCGTTCGATCTGGCCCTGTCCATGACGCCCTGAACACGGGGCGTTGCACGGCGGGTCTACAATACCGGCCTTCGGCGCTCACCGTGGCGCCGCCCGCGCCAGCCGTCTCATGTCCCGCCACACCCGCTTTCTGCCTGACCGCTTCACGCTCTTTATTGCTGCCACCGTCATCATCGCGAGCGTCCTGCCCGCCCACGGCGTCGGCATGGCGGCATCTGAAACGATCACCAACGTCGCCATCGCCCTGCTGTTCTTCCTTCATGGCGCGCGCCTGCCCCGTGAAGCCATCGTGGCCGGCATGATGCACTGGCGCCTGCACCTGACGATATTCTCGGCCACGTTCGTGATGTTTCCGCTGCTGGGCGTGGCACTGAAGCCGCTGCTGCAGCCGCTGGTAACGCCCGAACTCTACACCGGCGTGCTGTTCCTGTGCTGCCTGCCGGCCACGGTGCAATCGGCTATCGCATTTACCTCGATGGCGCGCGGCAATGTGCCCGCGGCCGTGTGCAGCGCCTCGGCCTCCAGCCTGCTGGGCATCTTCCTCACGCCGCTGCTGGTGGGCGTGGTCGTGGTGGCCAGCGCGAGCGCGCCGGTTTCATTCGATGCCGTGGGCAAGATCATGCTGCAGCTGTTGCTGCCGTTCGTGCTGGGGCAGCTATTGCGCCCATGGATCGGCGCCTGGGTGTTTCGCCACAAGAGCCTGCTCAAGTACGTGGACCAGGGCTCTATCCTGCTGGTGGTGTATACCGCTTTTTCCGAGTCGGTCAACGAAGGTCTGTGGCGTGACACCCCTGCCCCCGCCCTGATGGGCCTGGTGCTGACGTGCGGCGTGCTGCTGGCGTTGTCGCTGCTGGGTTGCGTGGCGCTGGGCCGGGTGTTCAAGTTCAAGCTCGAAGACCGCATTACGCTGCTGTTCGGGGGCTCGAAGAAAAGCCTGGCCAGCGGCATTCCGATGGCCCAGGTGATTTTCGCGGGCCAGGCGGTGGGCGCCATGGTGCTGCCCCTGATGCTGTTCCATCAGATACAGCTGATGGTATGCGCCATTCTGGCCGCGCGATACGCCCGGCGTCCGCGCTAGCGGCGCCCGTGCCAGGCGGTCAGCCCGCCATGAGCTTGCGCCAGCCCTCCCAACCCAGCCGCTGCATCGTCTGGATGTTCTTCTCGTAGATTTCCGCAGCATCGGCATAAGCCTCTACGGCGCGGTCGATGCTGTCTTCTCGCAACAGATGAAGAATCGGATGCGGCGACCGGTTGGTGCAGTTTTCGATGTCGTCAGGCAGGCTGTCGGCAAACTGGAACGCGGGATGGAACGTCGCCACCTGCAGTGTGCCCACCAGTCGCATGCGCTTGAGCAGGCGGTCCGACAGGTCGCCGAAATCGTTGAATTCGTAGAAATCATCCAGCGCGTCCGGCACGATCAGCAGCGTGGTGTCGATTTCCTGGTCATCGGCCTGCGACAACAGCAGCAGTTCGTCTTCCAGGTCGGCCAGCACTCCCTCGGCGTCGGTGGCGTCGCTGGCCGCATAGCGTACTTGCTGCTTGACTTGCACCGCCTTGGCAAACGGGCACAGATTCAGGCCGATGACGGCACGCTCCACCCAGAGGCGGGTTTCGTCGATGACGCGCTGATAGGCGCCGGCGGTATGTATCATGGGTTCTCGATCAAACCGGCATGGCCGCCATGGTTTGCGCAACGGCGGCGGTCAGGCGCTTGCCGTACGGTACATGCAGGAACTCGTTGGGGCCGTGCGCGTTCGAGCGGGGCCCCAGCACGCCGCACACCATGAACTGCGCCTTGGGAAACCCCTGCTGCAGCATGCTCATCAGGGGAATCGTGCCGCCCTGCCCGATATAGCCACAAGGCGCGCCGTAGTACTGGTGCGAAGCGGCGTCAAGCGCCCGGGTGAGCCAGGCCGCCGACTCGGGCGCGTTCCAGCCGGTTGCGGCGCCCTGGTCGGCATGGAAGATGACCTTGGCGTTATAGGGGGAATCGGCTTCGAGCAATTGCTTGATTTCTTGCGAAGCCGACACGGCGTCGACCAGCGGCGGCAGGCGCAGCGAAAGTTTGAAGGCGGTGCGCGGACGCAGCACATTGCCGGCGCTGGACAGCGGCGGCAGGCCTTCGGCTCCGGTAACCGACAGGGTCGGCCGCCAGGTGCGGTTCAGCAGCGCTTCTTCGGGATGCGTCGTCATGGGCAACACAAAGCCGCCCTCGGCCCCACAGCTCCAGGGAAAGCGGCGCCAGACTTCGTCGCCCAGAATGCGCGCCGTCTCGCGCACCTGTTCGCGGCGCTGGGCCGGAATTTCGCAATGCAGGCTTTGCGGCAGCAGACGGCCGGTCGAGCTGTCTTCCAGGCGGTCGAGCAGATGGCGCAGGATGCGGAAACTGGAGGGCACCACGCCGCTGGAATCGCCCGAATGCACGCCTTCGTCCAGGACCTGGACTTCGAGGGTGCCCGCGACCAGGCCACGCAGCGAGGTGGTCATCCAGAGCTGGTCATAGTTGCCCGCGCCCGAATCCAGGCACACCACCAGCGCGACATTGCCCAGGCGGTCGCGCAGGGCATCGATATAGGGCAGGAGGTCATAGCTGCCGGATTCTTCGCACGTTTCCACGATGCCCACGCAGCGCGGGCGGGCCACGCCCTGCGCGTCCAGCGCCATGATCGCGGTGAGAGACGCGTAGATGGCATAGCCGTCGTCTGCGCCGCCGCGGCCGTAGAGCTTGCCGTCCTCATATTTGGGCGTCCAGGGGCCCAGGTCGGAACGCCATCCCGAGAATTCCGGCTGCTTGTCGAGATGGCCGTACAACAGTATGGTGTCGCCGCTATCGGCGCGCGTGGCGGGCGCGTCGAAGAAAATGACCGGCGTGCGGCCAGGCAGGCGCACCACCTCGAGCTTCAGCCCCGCCACCTTGCGTGATTCCACCCACTGCGCCGCATCGCGCACCACGCGCTCGATATAGGCGTTTTTTTCCCAGTCGGCGTCGAAGGCCGGGCTCTTGGCCGGCACGGCGATATAGTCGGTCAGCGCCGGGATGATCTCGTCATCCCACTGGCGGTCGACATACGCCTGCAGGGCGTCGGGATCGAGCGTGGGCGGCAGGGCGTCGTCGGGAATGCGGGCGTTCATGGCGGAGTTCTCCGGCAGGGCTGAACCTGGATTTTATGCCCGGGCACCAAAAAAAGGGGCGCCTGCCCGGCGCCCCTGCCAACGGAGCGCTGCAGGCGCCCGGATTCTTCGCCGATCAGCCCACCCACACCCGGGCATTGCGGAACATGCGCATCCAGGGGCTGTAGGCGCCGCCGCTGTCGGCCGCGCCCCATTTTTGCGGCGCCCACGACATCATCACATTGCGCGTGACGCGCTCCGGGTGCGGCATGATGACCGTAAAGCGGCCGTCGGCGGTGGTGACCGAGGTCTGCCCGCCCGGGCTGCCATTGGGATTGAACGGATAGGCTTCGGTGGGGTTGCCGCGGTGATCGACGAAACGCGCCGCCACCAGCGCCTTGGCGGCATCGCCCTGCACCGCGTAGTTGGCGTAGCCTTCGCCATGCGCTACCGCGACGGGCACCCGGGTTCCCGCCATGCCCGCAAAGAAAATCGACGGCGTATCGCCGATTTCGACCAGAGACAGGCGCGCTTCGTACTTTTCGGACTGGTTGCGGGTAAAGCGCGGCCAGTGCTCGGCGCCGGGGATCATGGGCGCCAGCGCAGCCATCATCTGGCAGCCATTGCACACCCCCAGCGCGAAGGTGTCGGGGCGGTTGAAGTAGGCGGCGAACTGGTCGGAAAGCCGGCTGTTGAAGCGGATGGTGCGGGCCCAGCCCTCGCCCGCGCCCAGGACGTCGCCATAGCTGAAGCCACCCACGGCGACCAGCCCTTGCATGGCGCTGAGATCGATGCGGCCCGCCAGCAGGTCGGTCATGTGCACGTCGATGGCCTCGAAGCCGGCGGTGTCGAACGCCCAGGCCATCTCCACCTGGCTGTTGCAGCCCTGTTCACGCAGGATGGCCACGCGGGGACGCGCGCCGCCGGCGATGAACGGCGCTGCGACGTCTTCCTGGGGGTCGAAGCTCACGCGCGGAGACAGGCCGGGATCGGCGACGTCGTTCCAGGTATCGAGTTCAGCCTGCGCGCAGGCCGGGTTGTCGCGACGCGCCATGATGCGATAGCTGACTTCGCTCCAGGCGCGGCCCAACTCGGCGCGCGGCTGGCTCCACACCTTTTTGCCATCGCGGAAGAATTCGACCATGTCGGCATCGTTCAGGCCGCCGATGACATGCGAATGCGCCGACAGGCCGGCGCCGCGCAGCACCTGCATCACCGCATCGCGCTGCGCCGCAGGCACCTGGATGACGGCGCCCGCCTCTTCGGAAAACAAGGCCTTGAGCGTGAGTTCGTCGCGCTGCACCGCCACTTGTTCGGGGCGGATCTTGTAGTCGCCCCAGTCGGCCGAGCCGGGGTCGAACGTGAGCATGTCCAGGTTGACCGAAATGCCGGTGCGGCCTGCGAACGCCATTTCGCACAGCGTGGCAAACAGGCCGCCGTCGGAGCGGTCATGGTAGGCCAGCAATACGCCGGCTTCGGCCAGCGTGCGGATCGTGACGAAGAACGTGCGCAGGTCTTGCGGCGTATCGATGTCGGGCACGCTGTCGCCGACCTGGTTGTACGCCTGCGCCAGGATCGAGCCGCCCATGCGGTGCCGGCCGCGTCCCAGGTCGATGACGATGAGCACGCTGTCGCCGGCGTCCGTGCGCAATTGCGGGGTGAGGCTGGCGCGCACGTCTCCCACCGGCGCAAACGCGGTCACGATGAGCGACACCGGAGCCACGACCTGGCGCTGCTCGCCGTCCTGTTCCCAGGAGGTTTTCATGGACAGCGAATCCTTGCCCACCGGAATGGACAGGCCGGTGGCCTGGCACAGCTCGCTGACGGCGGACACGGTGTCGTACAGCGCGGCATCCTGCCCGGGCACGCCGCAGGCCGCCATCCAGTTGGCCGAAAGCTTGATGTCTTCGAGACGGGCCACGTCGGCGGCGGCCAGGTTGGTCAGCGCCTCGGCAACCGCCATGCGGCCGGACGCGGGGGCATCGAGCACCGCCAAGGGCGTACGCTCGCCCATGGCCATGGCCTCGCCCCGGAAACCCTCATAGTCGGCCAGGGTGACGGCGCAGTCGGCCACGGGAACCTGCCAGGGCCCGACCATCTGGTCGCGGCTGGACAGGCCGCCCACGGTGCGGTCGCCGATCGTGATGAGGAACGATTTATTGGCCACGGTGGGATGACGCAGCACGCGGTAGGCGGCCTCGGTGAGATCGATGCCGACCAGGTCGAGCGGCTCGGCGACCGCCGGCAGGCGTTGCACATCGCGCGTCATGCGCGGCGGCTTGCCCAGGATGACGTCGATGGGCACGTCGACGGGCCGCGTACCGGCCGCGCCGGCCGCCTGCTCGGCGTCCAGCCCTGGCAGGCCTTCACCATCGACCACGCGCAACTGCCGCGATTCGGTAGCCACGCCCACCACGGCATAGGGGCAGCGCTCGCGCCGCGCGATCGCATCGAAGCGTTCAAGGTCTTGCGGCAGAATCGCCAGCACGTATCGCTCTTGGGACTCGTTGCTCCAGATTTCGGCGGGCGACAGGCCGGATTCTTCGAGCGGCACGCGCTTGAGGTCGAATACGGCGCCGCGCCCGGCATCGTTGACCAGTTCGGGAAAAGCGTTGGACAACCCTCCGGCGCCCACGTCGTGAATGGCCAGGATGGGGTTGGCCTTGCCCTGCTGCCAGCAGCGGTCGATGACTTCCTGCGCCCGGCGTTCGATTTCCGGATTGCCGCGCTGCACCGAATCAAAATCGAGCTCGGCGAAATTGCTGCCCATGCTGATGCTGGACGCAGCCCCACCGCCCATGCCGATGCGAAAGCCCGGGCCGCCCAGCTGGATGAGCAGCGCCCCGGGGGGGATGACTTCTTTGTGCGTGAGTTCGGCGTCGATGGAACCCAGGCCGCCCGCGATCATGATGGGCTTGTGGTAGCCCCAGCGCGTGCCGCCGGCCGTTTGCTCGTAGGTACGGAAGTAGCCCAGCAGATTGGGACGCCCGAATTCGTTGTTGAAGGCCGCGCCGCCGATGGGGCCGTCGATCATGATCGACAGCGGCGAGGCGATGCGATCGGGCAGCCCGTGATGGTCGGCTTCCCAGGGTTGCAAAGCGTCGGAAAAACGCAAGTGCGACACGGTGAAGCCGGTCAGGCCGGCCTTCGGCTTGGAACCCCGGCCCGTGGCGCCTTCGTCGCGGATCTCGCCGCCCGCGCCCGTCGCGGCGCCTGGAAATGGCGCGATCGCCGTAGGATGGTTGTGCGTTTCGACCTTCATCAGGGTGTGGACGACCGCGTCACGACGCACATAGCGCGTCGCGTCGCCATTGCCATCGCCGGCGCTGTCCGAAGCCGGAACGCCGGCCTGGAAACGCTGCGCCGGGCCGCCCTGCATGATCGCGGCGTTGTCGGAATAGGCCACCACGGTGCCTTCGGGCTGCGCCCTGTGCGTGGCGCGGATCATGCCGAAAAGGGTCTCGGATTGCGGTTGGCCATCGATGACCCACTGCGCGTTGAAGATCTTGTGGCGGCAGTGTTCGCTGTTGGCCTGCGCGAACATCATGAGTTCGACGTCGGTGGGATCGCGCCCCAGCGCCCCGAATGCCTGTGCGAGATAATCGATTTCGTCCTCGGACAACGCCAGGCCCAGGGCGATGTTGGCCTCGGCCAGCGCGGCGCGCCCGTCGGCCTGCACCGGCACCGTGCGCATCGGCTTGCCTTCGAGCGGCTGGAACAACGCCTGCGCGTCGAAATCGGCATTGACCACCGTTTCGGTCATGCGGTCGTGCAGGCAATCGGCCGCACGCGCCAGCATGGTTTCGTCCAGCGTCTTGGCGCCGAGCAGCCCGCGTTCGGGAACCAGGAAATAACGCACGCCACGCTCGACGCGGCGCACGGCATCCAGGCCGCAGTTATGCGCGATGTCGGTCGCCTTGCTGGCCCACGGCGAGATCGTGCCCAGGCGGGGGATGACCAGCAGGGACAGGCTCTTGGGCGGGACTTCGCCGGCCGGCTCGGTGCCGTAGTCGAGCAGTTGCACAAGCTGCTGTTGCCGGGCGTCGTCCAGCCGCGCATCGGTGCTGACGAAATGCTCGTAGCGGGCCGAGATATCGGCGACGGGCAAGCCCGCTTCGCGCAATTGCGCCAGCAGCCGCTCGCGGCGAAAAGCGGAAAGGACGGAAGAACCGGGCAGATGCTGAACGAAAGACACGATGCGGGCGCCGTTTGAAATTGAGGAAAGGCAAAACAGGGATTTTACCTTTTCAGGGATTTCCCGGAATTGGCGCTTCGCCGCGCCAGCCCCGGCCCGGAATCACGCACGAAATGGCCCCGGTTACAAAATAATTCCCGTGGCGGGCGTCCAGATTGCCGCGTTGCAATATTCATGCCTTTTGCGGAAACCCGGCGATTTCATCGAGAAGTCGACCCATGCATGTAGAGTTTTTATTGCGCTGCAGTATGTTGTGCCGCGTCTTCATCCACGGGAAAACACGCACTAACGCGCCGCCGCACCGCGGGTAGGATGCTGCGATCCCGACTTGCCCGCCTTGCCGCTGTTGCCAATGCCCCGCCATGATGTCCACACCGAACCGGCCGAACCGGTCGAGCCCATCATCCCCGACGAACGCGATCCTGCCGTAAAAGTCCCCCTGGCCCTGGAAGACTGGCTGGCAGTGAGCGTGCTGGCGGTGCTTGCGCTCATTACGTTCGGCAACGTGCTGGTGCGCTACTTTACCGACCAGTCATTTGCCTGGACGGAAGAAATTTCGGTATTCCTGCTGATTGTGCTGACCATGGCGGGCGGCAGCGCCGCATTCGTGCGCAACCACCATATCCGGATCGAAGCGGTAGCCGACGCCGGCTCGCCGGCCCGCCAGCGCCGCCTGGCGTTGGTTTCCAACGTGGTGGTGCTGCTGTTCTTCGTCCTGCTTACCGTGCTGTCGACGCGGCTGGTGTACGACGAGTACATCTATGAAGAGACTTCGCCGGCCATAGGTGTGCCTACGTGGTGGTATTCCATATGGCTGCCCGTGCTGGCGGCAGTGGTTGCACTGCGCACCCTCGGCACACTGCGCCGGCTCTGGAGCGAGCGGCGATGATCGCCACCCTGCTCTTCGTCGTGTTCGCGGCGCTGATGATCATCGGCGTGCCGGTAGGCGTGGCGCTGGGTGTGGCAGGCACGCTGGCGATCGTGATGTCGAACCAGGACGTGGCATGGTTCGGCCTGCTCGCGGTGCCGCAGAATTTCTACGCCGGCCTGGCCAAGTATCCCCTGCTGGCCATCCCCATGTTCGTGCTGGTCGGTTCGATCTTCGACCGGTCGGGGGTCGCGCGACGGCTGGTCGACCTGGCGATTGCCATCGTGGGGCGCGGGCCGGGCATGTTGCCGCTGGTGGCAATTGCCGTTGCCATGTTCCTGGGCGGCATTTCGGGCTCGGGGCCGGCTTGTGCAGCCGCCGTGGGCGCGGTCATGATCGCCGCGATGTCACGCGCCGGCTATCCGGGTTCGTTCTCGGCATCGGTGGTGGCCGCCGGGGCGGCCACAGACATCCTGATCCCGCCGTCGATTGCCTTCATTATCTATTCGGTGCTGGTGCCCGGCGCCTCGGTGCCCGCGCTGTTCGCGGCCGGGATGGTGCCCGGCCTGCTCGCCGGCATCGCCCTGATCGTGCCCACGGTCTGGCTGGCTCGCAGAAACAAGTTCGGCGGGCTGGAAGCCCACCTGCCCCGCCCCCCGTTCTGGGCCAGCCTGCGCGAGGCCAGCTGGGGGCTGGCCGCCCCGGTACTGATATTGGGCGGTATGCGCATGGGCTGGTTCACGCCCACCGAAGCCGCCGTGGTCGCGGTGTTCTATGGCCTGTTCGTGGGCATGTGCATTCACCGCAGCATCAAAGTGCGCGACCTGTTCATCATCTTGCGAGAGGCGGCCGAGCTGTCGGCGGTCATCATGCTGGTGGTGGCGCTGGCCGGCATTTTTGCGTGGGCCCTGTCCACGCTCAGCATCATCGACCCTGTTACACATGCCATCGTCAACTCCGGCCTGGGCGAATGGGGCGTGCTGGCGCTGCTGGTCCTGTTGCTGATGATCATGGGCATGTTCCTGGACGGGATCTCGATATTCCTGATCTTCGTGCCGCTGCTCATGCCGATCGCCGACGCCTACGGTTGGGACCCGGTGTGGTTCGGCGTGATCCTGACCTTGAAGGTGGCGCTGGGCCAGTTCACGCCGCCATTGGCCGTCAACCTGATGGTGTCGTGCCGCATCGCGCGCGTGCCGATGGAGTCGACGATTCCCTGGGTGCTATGGTTGCTGGGCGCTATGTTCCTGGTACTGATAGCCGTGCTGGCCTTTCCGCAGCTGGCTCTCTGGCTGCCGCATTACCTGGGATACTGAAGCAAGGCGGCCTGATAAATCCACAACGTCATATAGCGAGGAGAACACGATGAAATTACGCAACATGATCGGCGCCGCCTTGTGCGCGGCCATCACGCTGGCCGTGCCGGCGGCGCACGCACAGAATTACAAATCGGAGTACAAGCTGTCCATCGTGGTCGGCACCACGTTCCCGTGGGGCCAGGGCGCCACCATCTGGTCGGACCTGGTACGCGAGCGCACCGACGGCCGCATCAACATCAAGGTGTATCCCGGCACCTCGCTCGTGCAGGGCGACCAGACACGCGAATTCACCGCAATACGCCAGGGCGTGATCGACATGGCCGTGGGCTCTACCATCAACTGGTCGCCCCAGGTCAGACAACTGAACCTGTTCTCGCTGCCCTTCCTGATGCCCGACTATGCCGCCATCGACGCACTGGTGCAGGGCGAAGTCGGCCAGGAGCTCTTCAAGGTTATCGAGAAAGCGGGCGTGGTGCCGCTGGCCTGGGGCGAAAACGGCTACCGCCAGCTGAGCAATTCGCGCCACCCCGTGTCCAAGCCTGAAGACCTCAAGGGCCTGAAGCTGCGCGTAGTGGGGTCGCCGCTGTACATCGATACTTTTACGGCCCTGGGAGCCAACCCTACGCAAATGAGCTGGGCAGACGCGCAGCCGGCGCTGGCCGGCGGCGCGGTGGACGGCCAGGAAAACCCGCTGTCCATCTACACCGGCGCCAAGCTGTACGATGTTGCGCAGAAGTACCTGACCTTATGGAACTATGTGGCCGACCCGTTGGTGTTCGTGGTCAACCGCGAGGTCTGGGAATCGTGGTCCGAGGCCGACCGCAAGATCGTGCGTGAAGCAGCGCTGGAAGCCGGCAAGCGCCAGATCGCCATCGCGCGCAAGGGTGTCACGCCGCAAGACCCATCGCTGCTCAAGGAAATCGAAGGGCATGGCGTGACGGTTACTTCGCTGACGCAGGAACAGCACGCGGCGTTCGTGAAGGCAACCAAGCCCGTATACGACAAATGGAAGTCGCGCATCGGCCAGGAACTGGTCGACCTGGCCGAGAAGTCGATCGCGGCCCGCACGAAATAAGCAGCAGCCCACAGGGGAGAACGGCGGCATTGCCGCCACCGGAAGGCCGGGCACAGAACCCGCCTCCAGCACGGACGCCATCGGGCGTCCGTGTTTTTTTGCGCGGCGGCGCCTGGGGCCGACGAGGCCGGACACCCGCGGCCGCGCACGTGTGTTCCGGCCCGTTCAGGCCGGGTCGGGATAACTGACTTCGAGGATCTCGAGCTCTTCGACGCCGCCCGGTGTGCGCAGCACCACGGTGTCGCCCTCGCGGGCCTTGATCAGCGCACGCGCCACGGGCGATATCCAGCTGATCTTGCCCGTGAGCGGTTCGGCCTCGTCGACGCCGACGATGGTGACGGCGTGTGTCTCGCCCGCCTTGTCCATGTAGGTGACCGTGGCGCCGAAGAACACTTGGTCGCGGTTGGGCTGCGCCGAGGGGTCGACCACCTCGGCCACGTCGAGCCGCTTGGTCAGGAACCGCATCCGCCGGTCGATTTCGCGCAGCCGCTTCTTGCCGTAGAGATAGTCGCCGTTCTCGGAGCGGTCGCCATTTGACGCGGCCCACGACACGACCTGCACAACGGCCGGCCGCTCGACATTCATCAGGTGCGCCAACTCGTCGCGCAGCCTGGCATAGCCCGCAGGCGTCATGTAGTTGCGCGTGCCGGCCGGCAAGATCTGCGCGTCGGGCAGCTCATCGTCGTCGTCGCGATCGGATTCTTTGACAAAAGCCTTGTTCATGAAAACTTCAGAACCAGTCGTGCCATACGGGTTTTAGGTCTGCAGGCAACGGCGCAAGCGCACCCAGGTCGACCCGGCTTTCACGCGGGCTGTGGAAATCCGAGCCGCGCGAGGCCAGGAAGCCGTAGCGCCGCGCCACCTGCGCATAATGCCTTGCTTCTTCGACCGTATGGCTGCCCGTGGTGACTTCGATGCCCTCGCCTCCGCACTGCAGGAACTCTTCAAAAAGGGCATCAAACTGGGTGGGCGTATATTTGTAGCGGCCCGGATGCGCGATGACGGCGCGGCCACCGGCCTGGCGGATCCATGTCACCGCGTCGGCGAGCTTTGCCCATTGCATGGGCACGTACCCCGGGCAATCGTCGCCCAGATATTTGTTGAATACGGTTTGCACATCGGGGCAATAGCCCGCCTGCACCATGTACCTTGCAAAGTGCGTGCGGCTGACCAGTTCGGGGTTGCCCGCAAAGGGCAAGGCGCCTTCATACGTGCCGGGAATACCCAATTCGGCCAGGCGCTGTCCCATGCGGCGCGCACGCTCGGCGCGGCCCGCGCGCGTGGCTCGCAGCCCGTGCACCAGGGCCTGGTTGGCCGCATCGAAGCCCAGGCCGACAATGTGAACCGTTTGCGCCGCCCACGTCACCGATATTTCGACGCCGGTGACAAATCGCATACCGAAGCCCGCTGCCGCGGCGCCCGCCTCGGCCAAGCCGCCGACCTCATCGTGATCGGTCAGCGCCCACACATCGACCCCATTGGCGCATGCGCGCGCAGCCACCTGGGCCGGCGGCAACACGCCGTCGGACACGGTGGAATGGCAATGCAGATCGACGTTGAGAGCGGTAGGCATGAGTTCATTGTACGGCCGCAGGGCGCGCGCAGTCCGTTTCAGTCTGCCGGATGAGCAAGCAAAAATTTCGCCACCGGATCGACCTGTGCGTCGTCCAGGAGCGTAGGCGCATGCCCCACGTCGGGCACTTCTACCAGCCTTGCTCGCGGGTTGCGCGCCAGCATCTCGGCCGCGGTTTCGGCCGTCAGCAGATCCGACTGCGCGCCGCGCACGACCAATACCGGGCAGTCCAGCGAATCGTACGCGTGCCATAGGACCTGCTCGCCGGTGGCGTAGGCGTCCGCCGTCTGCGCCGCAAGCGGCAGCGCCAGGTTCAGGTCGTAGTGTTTGACCCACTTGCCATCGCGCTGCACGTACACGTGCCTGGCCAGATCCTCCCATTGCTCATCGGTGTGCGGCCCGAAGGTGGCCGATACCTCGCGCACCGCCCGCACCGCCTGGTCAAAGGAGTCGAAACGCCCTGGCTGGCCGACATACTGGCCAATGCGCGCCAGCGCCGCCGGTTCGAGCCGCGGGCCGACGTCATTGAGCACCATACGCTCGAACCGGATGTCGCGGCCTTCGGGCCAGTCGCCACCATTGGGCTGCGAGGCACGCGCCATGCGGGCGTATGCCGCGGCGCCCGCCAGCCCCAGTCCGATCAGCCCGCCCATCGAGGTGCCCACCCAAGCCAGCGTAGCGGGTCGCAGCCGGGCGATCAGCGTCACCATGTCGGACACATACTGCGGCACGGTATACAGCGCAGGATTGCTCAGCCAATCAGACCGTCCTCGTCCCACGACATCCGGGCACACCACACGGTACTGGCCGGCAAGCCGTCGCGCCAAGGTATCGAAATCGCGCCCGGTGCGGGTCAGGCCATGCACGCAGAGCAGTATCCGGTCGTTGTCGGGATCGCCCCATTCGGTATAGGCCATGCGATGCAATCCTGCAGCGCTGGCGCATGTGACGAAATCGAATCGGGGTGCCTGCATGTAGTGCTCCGCCTGGACGAACAAGAGCTACATCTTATAGCAGCATCAGTGGCGAGCCTCCCGGTGCCAATAGCGCCGCGAGGCCAGCGCATGTGCTCGCACTTCCAGATCGCCCGGAGCCGAGATGACGGTAACGGCGCCGTGCACGTCTGTGCGCCAGAACCGCGCGCCGGCGGCCTCCCAGCGTGCCTGCACCCGGGGCGACGGGTGCCGGAAGCGGTTCAGGCGTCCGGCCTGGGCGATCACGTGGGCGGCCTGCGCGGCGCCGACCAGTGGGGCGCTGGAGGACGTGGTCGAGCCGTGGTGCGGCGCCAGCACTACGTCCGTGCGAGGAAGCTGCCGTGCCACGCCGCGTTCCTGGGCGGCGCCGATGTCGCCCGGCAGCAGCACGGCGTGCGAGCGTCCTTGCACCAGCAGTACGCAACTGTACGCGTTGCCCTCGCCGCCTGCGCCCTCGGGCGGATGCAGGAAACGGAACGCTACGCCATCGACATGCCATGCCTGCCCCGCCGCACAGCGCCGCATGGACTGCGGCAGGCGCGGCATCGCAGCACCGGCAGGGGTGGTGTCCGCCGTCACTTTCGCGCGCATGTCGAACGATGCATGCGCCTGGGAAACGGACATCGATGCCAGCACGCTGGCCAGGCCGCCGGCATGGTCCAGGTCGGCATGGGAGACCACCAGCCCGTCCAGGCGCCGATAACCCCTCGCCCGCAGGAACGGCACGATATAGCGTTCGCCGGCATCGGCCGCATCGCCATGGCGCGGGCCGGTGTCGATCAGCCATGCCTGCGTGGCCGTTTCGAGCACGATGGCGCTGCCCTGCCCCACATCCAGCGCGGTAAGGGTCCAGTGACCGGCGGCAGGCCGCTCCGGCCGCCAGCAGAGCATGGGCAGCAACAGCAGCCAACCCGCGCCGCGCGCCGGCCAGCCCGATGGCTGCAGCGCCCAGGCCACGCCCACCGCGGCGAGCGCCACCCATGGCCACGGCGCCGCCGCGACGTCCATCACGGCCCACGGCGATGCTGCGGCCCATAGCGTGGGCCACATCATCGCTTCGAAAATCGCATGCCCGACAATGCCGCAGGCCTGCCCGACGAACTGCAGCCCCGGCACGGCCGCGAACGCAGCGCACAGCAAGGCCAGCGGCGTCACCAGAAAACTGACGATGGGAATAGCGTATGCATTGACCACGGGCGAGGCGAGCGACACCTGGTGCACCAGGTAAGCCAGCAATGGCACCAAACCCAGCGTAATGGCCATCTGGATGCGGCTGAATTCCTGCACCAGGCGGCCCAGGCGCACAGTCCAGCCGCTCCGGGCGGCAGGCGCCGGCGTGTCGGCGGCGCGCAGCAGAATCGCCACCGCGCCGAACGAGAGCCAGAAACCCGGCGCCAGCACCGCCCACGGATCAAACAACACCACGGCCGCCGCTGCCAGCGCCAGCACGCGCATGCCGGACAGGGGCAGCCGCATCATGGCCGCCACCGCCACCACCGCCAGCATGAAGAACGTGCGGCGCGCCGGCACGCCCCATCCCGCCAGCAGGCAGTACAACAGCGCAGTGCCCAGCGCGACCGCAGCGCCGACCATCTGGGCGGGCACCCGCTCCGGCAGGCCGATGTGACGCCAGCGCGCCCGGCGCCAGGCGAACATGGCGAGGTATCCTCCAAGCCCGGCGATCAGGGTCACATGCATGCCGCTGATCGATACCAGGTGCGTGATGCCCGTGCGGTTGAATATCCGCCAATCGTCGCGTTGCACCCCAGCCTGGTCTCCCATGGCCAACGCCACCAGCACCGGCGCGTAGCGCCGCTGCCCGATGGCCTCGCGCATGGCGGCACGCACATGGTGTCGCATGCGTTCTATCACGACGCCTGCGCTGGCCCACGGCTGATCGCGCAGCAACACGGGCATGCCGCGCACGGTTGCCATCGCGCCTATGCCCGATGCAAAAAAGCGCCCTTCGGCATCATTGCCATGCGGGTTGCGCGTGCCGTGCGGGTGGCGCAGCACCAGCGCCATGCGCCATACCTGGCCGGGCAAGGGTTCGGGCACCCGCATGCCTTGGGCCGCCCGCCACGACACCGCGATGCGCGCCGGTACGCCGGCAGGGGCGCCCTCGGCCGGCTCGCCCGTAAAGCGCCATTGCCCGGCATCACCCTGGGCAAGGTCAGTCACGCGCACGGCAAGCCGCGTGACCACATCATGATGCGCGGGCGCCAGCGCGTCATCGAGCCTGGCGTGGGCATGCCAGGCGGCCCATGCTGCGCCCAACCCGAAGCCCAGCCAGGCCGCAGCGCACTGGCCGGCCAGCCGGTGGCGCCGCCGACTCGACGCCACGACGGCCGACGGCAGCCACGACACCGCCCACAACCCCCACCGGTTCGCGGCAGGCAACTCTGGCAGCAGCTGGACGGCCGATACGCCCGCCAGTATGGCCAACAGGAAAAGACGCCCGACGATGCTGTTCCCCCAAAGCGCACAGCGTAGGCCGTGGCCGGGGCATCGGGGGCGTGCAGTGAATGGAAAAGTCCCTGGCGGCCGTCAGGCCGCGCCGGCACCTTGCCTAGAACGTGATGTTGGCAGACACCCAAAGGCGGCGGCCTTCCAGCACCTGGCGATACGAGTTGCTCCAGCTCGCGTCGGCCACAGGCGCGCTGGTGCCCGTGCGAGGCGGCCCGTAGTCGACGAAATTCTTGTCGAACAGGTTGAACACGGCGGCCGACACGGTGACGTTCTTGTTCACGACGTACGATCCGCCCACGCTGGTCAGCCAGTACGGTTTATAGAACACCTGTTTTTCGTTCCAGTCCACGCCCTGGAACTGCTTGGCGCGGTATTCGCCGCGAATCCACGTGTTGGCGCGCTCGTTGATGCTCCAGTTCAACCCCAGGTTCAAGGCGTGGCGCGGCTGCGAGCCCAGCGGCTGGCCCTCGGAAGCGCCCGAGGTCTGCTCGCTGGCGGTGTAGGTGTAGTTGCCATTGAACGACAGGCCCTCGTAGAGCGGCACCGTACCGCCGATTTCCAGGCCGCGTATGGTGGCCGAATCGATGTTGACGCGCCGCGAGAATGTGTCCACCGGCACGCCGCGCCGACGCCAGTCTCCCAGGTCCAGGCAGCCCGGAACGTTGTTGCCGGGCGCGCGGCAGTTGGGCACATCTTCGGTATCGATCTTGTCCTTGAACTTCGTATGGAAGAACGTCAGGTTGCCGCGCAGGCCTTCCTGGTCGTCGAACAGCACGCCGAGTTCGGATGACGTGCTGCGCTCGGGAGTGAGTTCCGAATTGCCCAGCAAGGGGATGGTGCCCTGCCCGCCCAGGCCGATGATGCCGTCGGTCATGAGATTGATGTCGGGCGTCTTGTAACCGCGGCTGACGCCGCCCTTGAACGTCCATGACGGCGTGGCGTTCCACACCAGGTAGCCCCGCGGGCTCCATTCTCCGCCGAACTGCTGGTTGCGGTCGTAGCGCGCGCCCAGGGTCAGGGCCAGGTCGTCCACGATGCGCCATTCATCTTCGGCGAACAACGCCCATTGCCACTGCGTCAGGTCCAGCGGCGCCGACGCCAGCGAGTCGACGAACTTCTGCTCGCGCCACTGACCGCCTACCGTCAGGTTGTGGCGATCGTTGAACAGCGGCATGGTCCACTTCGTGTCGAACACCCAGTTGTCGTATTCCAGCTTGCGAGACGTACCATCGGCCGGCTGCCGCGGCGAACTCATGGGGTTGGTGCGCCCTTTGGTCTCGGTAGTGTCGTACACCAGGCTCGTGTCCGACGTAACCGACGCATACCGGCCAAGGTGAGTAAGCGCGTAGCGCGTGCGGTTGAACTTCAACTCGGGCGCATAGCCGCCGCCGGCGCGGCCCGGCTCGACCTCACTGTTGAGCGTACCCACCTGGCTGTTGGAGTTATCGTACTGCTGCCAGCTCTGGTCCACATCGAACAGGATGTCGTGGTCGCGAGTGGGGGTCAACGCCAGCTGCATGCCCACGTTCGTCAACTTGCTTTCGCCCAGGCCGCTGAAACTGCCGACGTCGCCCGTATAGTCGCCGCTGTTGTATTCGGCCAGATTGGCAGAGTATTGGCCGGTTGCCGCCAGGCGGCGCTGGTAGCCGCCACGCAGGGACAAGCCCAGCATGTCCGACTTGATGGGCCCGCTCAGGTAGAACGCCGAGCCATAGCTGTTGCCGAACCGATTGTCGCCTTGCACGGTGCCATCTACCGTAACCTGGCCCATCCACTCCTCGGCCACCTTGCGCGTAATGATGTTGATCACGCCGCCCATCGCGTCGGAGCCGTACAGGGTGGACATCGGCCCCCGCACCACTTCGATGCGGTCGATCGCTGCCATGGGAGGGATGAAATTGGTGTCGACATCGCCAAAACCGTTGGGGCGCGACCCGCTGCTGTTGCGGTTGACGCGTTTGCCGTCCACCAGGATCAGCGTGTAGTCGCTCGGCATGCCGCGAATACTGATGTTCATGCCGCCGGCCTTGCCGCCCCGCTCCACCGACACACCTTCGATATCGGCGACCGCATCGGCCAGGTTATGAAACGGCCGCGCCTCCAGCTGCTCGCGCGTCACTACCGAAATCGAAGCCGGCGCGTTCTTGATTTCCTGCTCGAACCCGGCCGCCGTCACCACAACGGTGTCCATCTGGGCGATGCCCATGGTGTCCTCGGCCAAACCCTGCTGCGCGCAAGCAGACCAGGCGGCAGCAAGTGCGGCCACCAAGGCAGGGTATCGCGCGGCACGCCAGGGTTGCGATAGCGGCACCTCGGGCGGCGCGGACATAGAAGCAGTCACGACATAATCTCCGGAATCTGAAATCGAAAAAAGCGCCGCGGGCGTCAGCCTGCCCCGCACGCATGGATCATTTGCATTCAGCTTTATTTAAGCTGCGCAAATGATATTGATTCTCAGAATTATGTCAATCTGCGACAGCCATATGGCGCAACAAGGCGTTGCGTTTCATCAACGCACGATGGAACCAGCAAGCAAATTCAGGCCGGCAGGCGAGGCAGCACGCGGCGTGCGTTGGCCGTGGTCGCCCGCGCGATCTCGTGGAGTTCGATGCCGCGCAGTTCCGCCAGCACTTGGGCAATTCGCGGCAGTTGCGCGGGGTCGTTGCGCCGGTTTGGCCGGTGCAGCCAGGCGGGAGGAATATCCGGGGCGTCGGTTTCCAACACCAGGTGCTCCAGGCCGATGTCGGTAGCATGGCGGCGTATCTGCAACGCGCGCGCATATGTCATGGCGCCCCCCAGCCCCAGGGCAAAGCCGCGTTCGACAAACCCCTGGGCCTGCTGGGCGCTGCCGTTGAATGCATGGGCAATGCCGCTGCGCACACCGATGCGACGACGCAGATACTTCAACACGATATCTTGCGAACGTCGCACATGCAGCAGCACGGGCAGGTCGAATTCCGCGGCCATGGCCAATTGAGCGTCGTAGAAGCGCTCCTGCTTATCCCGCGCCTGACCCGAGGCGATCTCCGGCACGAAGAAATCCAGGCCGATCTCGCCGATGGCGACGAAGTGCGGGTCGTCCAGTGCCGACACCACGGCCTCGCGCAAGGCATCCAGGTCCTCTTGCCGGGCGCGTTGGACGAACAATGGATGTATGCCCAGCGCGTATGTCCCGCCTTCGATCCGTCGGGCAAGATCGCGCACGACGCAAAAGTTGGCGCGCTCGACCGCGGGGATGACGATATGCCTCACGCCGGCCGCATGCGCCTGCCGCGCTACGTCGTGGCGGTCGGCGTCGAATTCCTCGGCATCCAGGTGGCAGTGCGTGTCGATCAACATAGCGATTCGGTACGGCTTGCGCTTCGCGGCCCGCGGCCGCGACCCATGGCAGTGCTATCCCGACACCAGTTGCCCGCTTTCCATCAGCAACTGGCGGTCGGCCAGCCTGGCCAGTTCGGCATCATGCGTGACGATAGCAAACGCTGTGCCGGATTCCCGGTTTACGCGGGTCAGCAATTCGAACATCTTGTGCGCCGTGCCGCGGTCCAGATTGCCTGTGGGCTCGTCGGCCAGCACGCATGCCGGCCGGGTGACCAGCGCACGCGCCAGGGCAACGCGCTGCCTTTCACCGCCAGACAACTGGCCGGGAAAATGCCCTTCGCGCGCTGCAAGGCCCACCAGCTCCAGCACCTCGCGCGCGGCGATGCGCGCCTTGTCGCGCGGTTCGCGCCTGACAATGAGCGGCATGGCAACGTTGTCAAGCGCCGAGAACTCGGGCAGCAGGTGGTGGAACTGGTACACGAACCCCAGGCTGCGGTTGCGCAGTGCGCTCTTTTGCGACTCCGACAGCCCGTTGCCCGCCACCCCGTCTACGGTGACCTGCCCCGAGGTGGGCACATCGAGCAGACCCAGGATGTGCAGCAGCGTGCTCTTGCCCGAGCCCGACGCGCCTATGATGGCAACCATCTCGCCGCGTTGCACGGTCAGGCTGACGTTATCCAGCACCTGTATGCGCGCCGGCCCCTCGTCGTAGGTCTTTACCAGGTTGCGGGCTTCCAGGGCCGGCGTGTCGGGAGCGGACATAGAAACGGCGTCAGTCATGGCGCAGCACCTGGGCGGGTTGCAGGCGCGAAGCGCGCCAGCTCGGGTACAGCGTGGCCAGAAGCGAAAGCACCAGCGAAGTCACGCCTATGGAGATGATGTCGCCCGAGCGCGGATCGGAAGGCAGCTGGCTGATGAAGTAGATCTCGCGAGGCAGGAAATGTATGCCCAGCAACCCTTCGATGAAGGGCACGATGACGTGCACGTTATAGGCGATGAGCATGCCGCCAAGCACGCCGACCACGGTGCCGACCACGCCTATCAATGCGCCCTGCACCAGAAAGATGCGCGCCACCTCGCCCGGGCCAGCGCCCAGCGTGCGCAGGATCGCGATATCCGACTGTTTGTCCTTCACGGCCATTACCAGCGACGACAGCAGGTTGAAAGCCGCCACGGCCACGATCAGGGCAAGAATCAGGAACATCATGCGTTTTTCTGTCTGCACCGCCGCGAACCACGTACGGTTGTTGCGCGACCAGTCGCTGGCCATGACATAGGGCGGCAGCACCTTGCCGAGCTCGGCCGCCACCTGCGGCGCCCTTTGCATGTCCTGGATCCGCAGCCGCACTCCCGCCGTGCCGCTGTCGCGGAACACCCGCGCCGCATCCTGTGCATTGACGAACGCCAGGCTGGAATCGTATTCGTAATGCCCCGAGTGAAAGGTGCCCACTACCGTGAACTGCCGCATCCGGGGCGTAAAGCCCGCCGGGCTGATCGAGCCTTGCGGGGCCAGCACCAGCAACGTATCGCCCACCTGCACGCCCAGGGCATTGGCCAGGTCGCTGCCCAGCACCACGCCGAAACTGCCCGGCTGCAGGTCGGAAAGCCGGCCGGTGCTCATCTGGCCGGGCACATCGGAAACCTGGGCCTCGGTGCCGGGGTCGATGCCGCGCACCTGCACCCCCTGCAGCGCCTGGCCCCGCGCCAGCATGGCTTGTGCGGCCACGAAAGGCGCCGCACCCCTGACCTCGCTGTTGCGTTCGGCCGCGTCGGCAAACTGCCGCCATTGCTCCAGCACCCGCTCGGGCACGGCGCCCGGAATGTAGAGCTCGATGTGCGGCAAGACCGACAACATGCGGTCGCGTACTTCTTTCTGGAACCCGTTCATCACCGACAGCACCACGATCAAGGCGGCGACGCCCAGCGCGATGCCCGCCATGGAAGTGGCGGCAATGAAAGAAATAAAGCGGTCGCGGCGCCCGCGTCGCTGGCGGATGCGGGCCATGCCCGCATAGCGGGCGCCGATCCAGAGTTCATAAGGTATTTTCAGCACCCGCGCATTATGGCATTAACTGCCACGACAGCCAGCAGCCGCGCGCTGCGACTACAATCTGCGCCATGTTCATAGCCATCCCGGGCGCACTGCCGCCCCCGCCGGTTGCCGCCGAATTGGCCCGCCTGCTGCCGCAGCAAGCCCCCGTGCTGCACGCCTGGCTGCAGGCCGCAACCGCACGGGTGGAACGGTTCGATGTGCGCACGCACGGTTGCACGCCTTACGAAGGCTGGCAGCTGGAGCAGGCAGGCTACCGGCCTGCCCAAGGCCTGCCGCTGGGCAGCGGGCTGGGACCATTGCTGGCCCCAGGCCATGCCCCGGACGGCGAGCCGGTGTGGCTGGCCGAGCTGTCGCACCTGGCATTGGGCGCCGACCAGGCCGTGCTGCTCGATCCGGCGCAAATGGACGTGCGCGCGGACGAGAGCGATGCCCTGCTGCAGGCCGCGCGGCCCAGCCTCGACGCCGCGGGGTTCGCCGTTCAACCGCTGGCGCCGCAACGCTGGCGCCTCGGCTTGCCCGCAGGCCTGGCGCCCGCCACGGCCAGTCCGGCCGCCGTCGCAGGCCAGCCGCTGCGCGACTGGTGGAGCCAGGACCCGGCCATGCGTCCGTGGCGCCGGTTGCTGAACGAAATACAGATGGCATGGCACGGGCATCCGGCCAATGAAGCCCGCCAGGCGCGCGGCGCGCCGCCCGTCAATGCCTTGTGGCTATACGGCGGCGGCACCGCCTGGAAAGCCGCCGACGCCCCGCCGGCGATGGTGGCCGATGAGCTGGACGCTCCGCATCGTGCCGCCGATTGGTCCGCATGGCTGCAGGCGCTTGCCGACATCGACCGGCTGCGGCTGCGGCCGCTGGCCGATGCGGCACGGCGTCCCCTCGAACCCATGCAGCTTCTATTGCTGGGCGCCGACCGCCGCGCCCATCTGACCCTCAAACCCCGCAGCCGCCTGCTGGGCTGGCTGCCTGCCCCGAACAAAAACTGGAATAGCTGGTGGTCTCGCCCCGTCTGACAATCCGCCCCGCCGATTTCGACGCCTGCCGCACCCTGCAGGCCGCAGGCATACACCCGCTGCTGGCGCGCCTGTGGGCTGCACGCGGCGTCACGCATCCCGATCAGACACGCCTGGCCTGGCCCGCGCTGCTGCCGCCGGCAACCCTGACCCACGTCGCGACTGCCGCGGCCATCCTGGCTGATGCGATCGCGCAGCGCAAGCGGCTGTTGATCGTGGCCGACTACGATTGCGACGGTGCGACGGCATGCGCCGTGGGCCTGCGCGCATTGCGGGCCTTCGGGGCAGACGTGGATTTCCTGGTGCCCAACCGCTTCGAGACCGGCTACGGCTTGTCGCCGGCCGTCGTCGAGCTGGCCTGCAATCATCGCAACGGCAAGCCGGACATGATCATCACCGTGGATAACGGCATCGCCAGCGTCGATGGCGTAGCGGCGGCCAATGCGGCAGGAATAGGCGTACTAGTCACGGACCATCACCTGCCCGGCGACACGTTGCCCGACGCCCTGGCGATCGTCAATCCGAATCAGCCGGGCTGCGGCTTCCCCTCCAAAAACCTGGCCGGCGTGGGCGTGATCTTCTATCTCATGCTGGCCCTGCGAGCCGAGCTGCGTCGGCGCGGCGTCTATGCGCCCGACGCAGGCCCGCGCCTGGATGCCCTGGCCGATCTGGTAGCCCTGGGCACCGTGGCCGACGTAGTCAAGCTCGACGCCAACAATCGCCTGCTGGTCACGCAGGGGCTGCAGCGCATGCGCAGCGGCCGCATGCAGCCCGGCGTGCGCGCCCTGTTCGCAGTGGCCGCGCGCGAGCCGCGCAACGCCAGCGGCTTTGACCTGGGCTTCGCCCTGGGTCCGCGCATCAATGCGGCGGGCCGCCTGGCCGACATGAGCCTGGGCATCGCCTGCCTGACCACCGACGATGAAGACCAGGCGCTCGACATGGCGCGCCAGCTCGACCAGATCAACCGCGAACGGCGCGGCATCGAGGCCGAAATGCGCGACCAGGCGCTGGCCGCCATGGACGCGGCCGGCGACACGGGGGGCGCCACGGTATGCGTCTTCGACCCGGGCTGGCACCAGGGTGTGGTCGGGCTGGTGGCGTCGCGCCTGAAAGAAAAATTCTGGCGCCCCACCCTGGCGTTTGCCCCGGCCGGCGATACAGAAATCCGCGGATCGGGGCGCTCCATCCCCGATGTGCACCTGCGCGATGCGCTCGATCTCGTCTCCAAGCGCCACCCGGGGCTTATCCGCAAATTCGGCGGGCACGCCATGGCGGCCGGCCTGACGCTGGGCCGGGACGACTTCCCCGCCTTCGCGCCCGCATTCGACGCGGCCGTGCGCGAACTTACCGGACGCCACTCGTTCGAGCCGCTGCTGGAAACCGACGGATCGCTCGAGTCCGGCTATGCCAACGCCGAGGTGGCCACGCTGCTGCAGCAGCAGGTCTGGGGGGCGGGTTTCGCGCCGCCCCTGTTCCTGGACGAATTCGCCGTGCGCAATCAGCGGCTGGTGGGCGAAAAGCACCTGAAGCTGTCGCTGGAGCGCGGCCATCAGCGGTTCGACGCCATCTGGTTCGGACACGACCAGCCGCTGCCCGGACACGTGCGCGTGGCCTACCGGCTGGAACCCAACGTCTGGAACGGCATCGTATCGGCCCAGCTCGTCGTCGAACACGCCGAATAATCCACGCTAAAATGCTTGGTTTCGCACCGGAATCAAGCCAGGACACATCATGGAAGCCGAACGCCAGAACCAGCTAGCCGCCCGCCTCGCCGACTACGCAGAGCGCGAGCAGGCGCTACGGAGGTATCTTTGACTACGACCTGAAGGCCGAACGCCTGCACGTCGTCAACGCCGAACTGGAAGACCCGGCGGTCTGGAACGATCCCAAGCACGCCCAGGACCTGGGCCGCGAAAAAAAATCCCTCGAAACCGTCGTTGAAACCCTGACGCACCTGCGTGCGGGTATCGCCGATTCGCTCGAACTGTTCGAACTGGCTGCCTCCGACGATGACGACGCCACCCTGTCGTCCATCGAGCGCGATGCCGACACATTCCAGGAACAGCTCGAAGACCTGGAATTCCGGCGGATGTTCGCCAATCCGGCCGATCCGCTGAACTGCTTCATGGACATCCAGGCAGGCGCGGGCGGCACCGAAGCGCAGGACTGGGCGTCGATGCTGCTGCGCCAGTATCTCAAGTACGCCGAACGCAAGGGCTTCAAGGCCGAGGTGCTCGAAGAATCCGAAGGCGAAGTCGCCGGCCTGAAATCGGCCACCATCAAGATCGAGGGCGAATACGCGTTCGGCTACCTGCGCACCGAAACCGGCGTGCATCGGCTGGTGCGCAAGAGCCCGTTCGACTCCTCCGGCGGACGGCACACGTCTTTTGCCAGCGTCTTTGTTTATCCCGAAGTCGACGACTCGTTCGAGGTCGAGGTCAATCCGGCCGACCTGCGCACAGACACCTACCGCGCCAGCGGGGCGGGCGGGCAGCACATCAACAAGACCGACTCGGCGGTGCGGCTGACCCACATCCCCACCGGCATCGTCGTGCAGTGCCAGAACGACCGCTCGCAGCACCGCAACCGCGCCGAAGCCATGCAGATGCTCAAGTCGAAACTCTACGAGCTCGAGATGCGCAACCGCATGGCCGAACAGCAAAAGCTCGAAGACTCCAAGACCGACGTGGGCTGGGGGCACCAGATCCGTTCCTACGTGCTCGACCAGAGCCGCATCAAAGACCTGCGCACCAACGTCGAAATCTCCAACACCCAGAAAGTCCTCGATGGCGACCTCGATGCCTTCATCCAGGCCAGCCTGAAGCAAGGCGTGTGATCCACGGCGGCGCGCTTGCGCGCCGCTTTCTATCGTGAACCCCTCAAGAGGCAAGCGCATGACCGATACGATCGCAATCCTGACCGGCGCCTCCCGCGGCATAGGCGCGGCGCTGGCCCGCGGCCTGGCCCGGCCCGGCACGCGCCTGATTACGCTGGCGCGCCGCGCCGATCCTGATCTGGCTGCCCACGCCCAGGCGCAGGGCGCCGAACTGGAGCAGATCCAGGTCGACCTGTCCGACCTGCAGGCAGCGGCCGCGGCCGCCACCCGCATCGCGTCGGCGCTGCCCCGCGACGCCAAGCGTTATCTGCTCATCAACAATGCCGGCACGGTGCAACCCGTGGCCCGCACTGCCTCGCTTACCGAAGGTGCCGCCATCGCCGGCGCCTTCAACTTGAATGTCACCGCCGTCATGCTGCTTTCAGCGCATTTCGTGTCGGCGGTGCAAGGCCTGCAGGCGCAGCGCCGCATTCTCAATATCTCTTCGGGCGCCGGCCGCAATCCCAATGCGGGCTGGGGCGTCTACTGCGCCACCAAGGCCGCGCTCGACATGTACACCCGTGTGCTGAACCAGGAACAAGGCGCCAGCGGCGTACGTGCCGTCGCCCTGGCCCCGGGCGTGGTCGACACCGACATGCAGCAGGCCATACGCGCCAGCGATCCCTCCAGCTTCCCGGCCCTGCCCCGTTTCCAGGAACTCCACGCCACCGGCCAGCTTGCATCGCCGTCGGCCGTGGCCGACCGCATCCTCGCCTACCTAGACCGCGATGATTTCGGTGCGACCGAAATCGACGACATCCGCAATTACAACTGATCCACCATGACCGACCACTCGCCCGCCCCGGCTGCCCAGGATGAAAACCGCTTGATCGCCGAGCGGCGCGCCAAGCTGGCCAAGCTGCGTGAAGCCGGCGTCGCGTACCCCAACGATTTCGTGCCCGACGCACATGCCGCCGACCTGCATCGCCAATATGGCGACCAAGACCAGGAAGCCCTGGCCAGCGCCGGCAAGCAGGTGAAGGTGGCCGGCCGCATGATGCTCAAGCGCGTCATGGGCAAGGCCAGTTTCGCCACCGTACAAGACGGCAGCGGCCGCATCCAGATCTACCTTGACCGCGGCACACTGGGCGAAGAGGCCTACGCGGCTTTCAAGCAATGGGACATCGGCGACATCATCGCGGTCGAAGGGTCGGTTTTCAAGACGAACAAGGGTGAACTGTCCGTGCACGCCGCCACGGCCCGGCTGCTGGCGAAGTCGTTGCGGCCGCTGCCCGACAAGTTCCACGGCGTGGCCGACCAGGAACTGCGCTATCGCCAGCGGTACGTCGACCTCATCATGACCGAGGACACGCGCCGCACGTTCGAGATCCGCAGCAAGGCGGTGGGCGCCATCCGCCAGGTCATGCTCGACGCCGGCTTCCTCGAAGTCGAGACGCCCATGCTGCACCCCATTCCCGGCGGCGCGGCGGCCAAGCCGTTTGTCACGCACCATAATGCGCTCGACATGGAAATGTTCCTGCGCATTGCGCCCGAGCTCTACCTGAAGCGCCTGATCGTCGGCGGATTCGAGCGCGTGTTCGAGATCAACCGCAACTTCCGCAACGAAGGCGTCAGCCCCCGGCACAACCCCGAGTTCACCATGATGGAGTTCTACGCGGCCTATGCGGATTACCGCTGGCTGATGGACTTCACCGAGCAGATCTTGCGCCAGGCCGCCGTTGCGGCCACCGGCAGCGCAGTGCTGCGATACCAGGACCGCGAACTCGATCTTTCCCGGCCGTTCGATCGCCTTACGATCTGCGAAGCCATACTCAAGTATGCGCCGGGGTATACGCAGGCCCAGCTCGACGACGCCGCCTTCCTGCGCGCAGAGCTGAAGAAATTCGGCGCCGACATCAATGGCCCGGTGCTGGCTCGCGCCGGCCTGGGGGCGCTGCAGCTCGCGCTGTTCGAAGAAACTGCCGAAGCGCAGCTGTGGAACCCCACCTACATCATCGACTATCCGGTCGAAGTCTCGCCGCTGGCCCGCGCTTCGGATACGCGGGCGGGCATTACCGAGCGCTTCGAGCTTTTCATGACGGGCCGTGAAATCGCCAACGGGTTTTCCGAACTCAACGACCCGGAAGACCAGGCCGCACGCTTTCATGCCCAGGTCGAGGCCAAGGACGCGGGCGACGAAGAAGCCATGTACTTCGACGCCGACTACATCCGTGCCCTTGAATACGGCATGCCGCCCACCGGCGGGTGCGGCATCGGCATCGACCGGCTGGTCATGCTGCTGACCAACAGCCCCAGCATCCGCGACGTCATCCTGTTCCCGCACCTGCGGCGCGAAGACTGACCCGGGAGGCCGCCTTGCTCATCAAGTTGCTGATCATCGCGGCCGTCATCCTGGGGGTGTTGTACCTGGTCCTGCCCAGGCGCCGCGCCACTGCCGCCCGTGCCCCCGCCAACCGGCTGGCGCTGACCTTGCTGGCCACCGCGGGCGTGGTGCTGTTCATATTGTCTTTGTTCTGCGCGCTGCTCTGGCTGGGCGGCATTTCCGACACCGTTACGGGGGCCGGCGACGTGCTGGGCGGCACCGGCCTGCTGCGTATCGCCGGCGTGCTGCTGGCGCTGTCGCTGGCGTGCGGCGTCATCGTGTTGTTCAAGCGCCGCTAGCGGGCGGCGCCATGCCGCCCTGGTGGCGCATGCGGGCCTGTGCCCTCAGCGTCGGGCTTTCTGCTGGCGTATGGTCACGGCCTGCGCCCAGCGCCTGGCCACGCTGGGCGAGGTCACGCAAGTGGCATGGCGGGTAGCCACGCGCACCGCGCGCTCGAGCAACTGGATGTCGGCCTCGTGTTGCCGTGCCACGTGCGGATCTTCAAAGAAAGCCACCCGTTGGCAGCGGTGCTCCAGCACCAGTTCGGCAATCTGGGCATCGCCGCCCAGCGGGCCGCTCAGGTAACGATGCACCCAGGGTTTGTCGGCGGGCCAGCCGCGCGACCATGCCAGTTCGTTCAGGCGGCCGCCGGTCGTGCCGGTGGCCACGCGTCCGGCAAACTGCGACAACAAGTCGAAGTGTTCGGCCGCGAAAGCCATCATTTCGTCCTTGAGCGCGTCGTGCGCAATCAGGGCGATGGTCTGCGACCCGAAATCGAAATAGCGCGACACGGCCGGGTCGGGCGGAAGCTGTGCCAGGACGGACTCCACTTCGATCCATTCGATAGCGCCCGCCAGCGTCGAGATGAACGGCCGGCCATGCGTGATGCACTGCCGCTTGAGCGCCAGGGCCTCCGGAAAAATGGACGAGGGGTCGACCGGATCGATCAGGTAGATCGCGCCGTCGAAAGGCGCGTCGCCATCGCGCCCTTCGGTCACCCGGGCCACCAGCTTCATCAGCCCGCCCTCGCGTCCATACGGATAGCGGATCAGGCCGCTATAACCCTGCAACATGCCTTCACGCAGAATGGCGTCGTGCGTGCGCCCCACCGTGTGCAGCTGCATCCCCAGATTGCGTATGCCCGCAGAACTGGCGCGCAGCCAGTCGAACAAGGCCGCATCGGCCGTTTCGTGATGCAGGCGGTTGGCAGCTAGGCCGAAACGCAAGGCAGTCATGGCACTCGGATCAATGAGGGATTACGAAAGACGCCGCAACGGTGTGGCCGGATCGACGCGCAGTCAGGCAGCTTCGTCGATCCAGGCCATCTGTATCGCTTCCAGGATTTTCTCGCCGCTGCGCGCCGCGTCGTCGTCGAACCCGGGCAGCGCAATTACCCACTCGCGCAGTTGCGTGAATCGTACCGTGGCAGGGTCCACGTCGGGGTGCGCATCCGCCAGCGCGGCGGCGATCTCGTAAGTATCAACCCACTTCATCAGTGTTCCTCTTTGGCGTGGTTGATGGTGTACTTGGGAATTTCGATCGTCAGGTCGGCCTGGGCAATCCGCGCCTGGCACGACAAGCGCGAAGTCGGGCTCAGTCCCCAGGCCTTGTCCAGCAAATCTTCTTCGTCGTCCGTGGCATCCTCGAGCGACCCGAAACCTTCGCGCACGATGACATGGCACGTCGTGCATGCGCACGACAGCTCACAGGCATGCTCGATTTCGATATGGTTATCGAGCAGCACGCGGCAAATGGACGTGCCCTGGGGGGCGTTTTCGATCACCGCCCCTTCTGGGCAGACGTCCGGGTGAGGCAGTACGGTAAGTTTGGGCATACGGGTAGTTATATCAGGCGATTTCGTCCAGTTTACGGCCAGCCAGGGCGGCACGAATTCCGCGGTCCATGCGGCGCGCGGCGAAATCCTCGGTAGCGTCCGAAAGCGCCTGCACGGCGTTGCGCACCGTGTCGACATCCTCGGATTCCCGCGCGGCGATCGCCGCCTGCAGGCGGGCATCCACCAGGGCGCGTTCCTCGGCGTCCAGCAGGTCGGCGTCGGCGGCCAGCGCGGCCTGTACGGATTCGACCAGGCGCCGGGCCTCCACTTGCTGCTCGCGCAGCATGCGCGCCTGGGCGTCGCTGTCGGCCTGCGCCACGCTGTCGGCCAACATGCGCGTAATCTCGTCGTCCGACAAGCCATACGATGGCTTGACCGCCACGGCGGCTTCGACGCCGGTGCTCTGTTCACGGGCCGTCACACTCAACAAACCGTCGGCATCGACCTGGAATGTGACCCGGATGCGGGCGGCGCCCGCCACCATGGGTGGAATACCGCGCAACTCGAATCGCGCCAGCGACCGGCAATCGGACACGAGCTCGCGCTCGCCCTGCACCACATGCACGCTCATGGCTCCCTGGCCGTCCTTGAACGTGGTGAATTCCTGCGCGCGCGCAACGGGGATGGTGCTGTTGCGCGGGATGATGCGCTCAACCAGGCCGCCCATGGTTTCCAGCCCCAGCGACAGCGGAATGACGTCGAGCAGCAGCCAATCTTCGCCCGGCATGCGATTGCCGGCCAGCAGGTTGGCCTGCAACGCCGCCCCCAGCGCCACCACTTGGTCCGGATCGAGGTCGACGAGCGGCTCGGTACCGAACAATTCGGCCACTGCCCGGCGCACCACCGGCATGCGGGTGGCTCCGCCCACCATCACCACACCCTTGACCTCCGACACAGACAGGCCGGCGTCGTGCAGGGCCGAGCGTGCGCGGTCCAGCGTACGCTGCACCAGCGGCCGGGCCAGCTCCTCGAATTGCGCACGCGTGAGCGTCAGGTCGACCTCGCGGCCATCCTGCAACGCAACGCGCAGCGGCGCCTGCTCGGTCTGCGACAGCGCTTCGCGCGCCTGGCGTGCGGCAACCAGCACGTTGCGCCGGTCGGCTGGCGCAAATGGCGCTTCGCCCAGCGACTCGCGAGCAAACTCACTGATGGCCCAGTCGAAATCGTCGCCGCCCAGCGCGGTGTCGCCGCCCGTGGACACCACCTCGAATACACCCTTGGTCAGGCGCAGTATGGAAATATCGAAAGTGCCGCCGCCAAGGTCGTACACCGCGTAGGTGCCCTCGGCCGCCTGGTCGAGCCCGTACGCGATGGCTGCGGCGGTCGGCTCGTTGAGCAGGCGCAATACGTTCAGGCCCGCGAGACGGGCCGCGTCGCGGGTAGCCTGGCGCTGTGCATCGTCGAAATACGCTGGCACGGTAATAACTGCCCCGACTAGGTCATCGCCCAGCACGTCTTCGGCACGCTGGCGCAGCACGGCCAGGATCTGGGCAGAGATTTCCACGGGGCTGAGATCGCCCTGCACCGTATGCAGCCGTACCATTCCGGGGGCGTCCACGAATTCATAGGGTGCGCCGCTGGCCTGCGCTTCGTCGATCGAGCGCCCCATGAACCGCTTGACGGAAACCACCGTATTGAACGGGTCGGAGCTCTGGCCTGCCAGGGCCTCGCGGCCGATGGCCACCCTGCCATCCGGAAAATAGCGTACGGCCGACGGCAGCAAAGGCTGCCCGTCGGCATCGTTCAGGACTTCGGGCGTGCCGCTACGCACCGCGGCCACCAGGGAATGGGTCGTGCCCAGGTCGATACCCACCGCAAGCTTGCGCTGGTGCGGGGCGGGCGATTCGCCAGGCTCGGAAATCTGCAATAAGGCCATGATTAAGCTTCAGGTCGGTAAGCGGAATAGCGGCTTGGCGCGGGCCCTTGGGGGCCGCCGTCAGCCGGGCGGCCGGCTGGCCGCGAGTTCACGCGTCAGTTTGTCGACGAACATCCACTCGCGCACCTTCGTGCCGGCGGCGGCGTAGTCGCGGCGTTCGTCCAGCAGCATGGCGAGCGTGGCGTGCATCTGTTGGCGCGCGTCGTTCAGTTCGGCTTGCAGCGCGGCGTGCACGGCCGCATCGGTACGCGCGTCGTCCAGCATCTCGCGCCACTGCAGCTGCTGCATCAGAAACGCGGGATCCATCGCGGTATTGCTTTCGGTCTGCAGGTCTATGCCCGCCTGCTCGCACAGATAGCGGGCTCGCAGCAACGGATCGCGCAACTGCCTGTAGGCTTCGTTGGCGCGAGCCGCCCATTGCATGGCCACCCGCCGCTCGGCTGGGCTGGCCGTTGCGTAGCGGTCGGGGTGCACTTGCGCCGCCACGCGTCGCCAGGCTTGCTCGAGCGCCTGCGTATCGATGTCGAACTGCGCGGGCAGGCCGAACAGGCTGAAGTGATCGTCTGCCGCCAAAGGCTACACCGTGAACGACTCGCCGCAGCCGCAGGTCGCCTTTTCGTTGGGGTTACGGAACTTGAACCCTTCGTTCAAGCCCTCGCGGGCGTAGTCGAGCTCGGTCCCGTCCAGGTAGGCGAAGCTCTTGGGGTCGATGAACACCTTCACACCGAAGTTCTCGAACACCAAGTCTTCGGGAGAGGGCTCATCCACGTACTCGAGCTTGTAGGCCATGCCCGAGCACCCCGTGGTGCGCACGCCCAGCCGCAACCCTACGCCCTTGCCGCGCTTCTGCAAGTAGCGCCCGATATGCGAGGCCGCCTGTTGGGTCAGGGTAATGGGCATATCAGTTCGTCGTGGCAGCCGCTACCGAATCCACGGGGGCCTCGTGCTTGGCCTTGTAGTCGTGCACTGCAGCCTTGATGGCGTCTTCGGCAAGGATCGAACAGTGGATCTTCACGGGCGGCAACGCCAGCTCTTCGGCGATCTGGGTGTTGCGGATGGACAGGGCTTCGTCCAGGGTCTTGCCCTTAACCCATTCGGTAACCAGCGAGCTCGAGGCGATGGCAGACCCGCAGCCGTAGGTCTTGAAGCGCGCGTCTTCGATGACGCCCGACTCGCTGACCTTGATCTGCAGCTTCATGACGTCGCCACAGGCGGGCGCGCCGACCATGCCGGTGCCCACGGACTCGTCGCCCTTGTCGAACGAGCCCACGTTGCGGGGGTTTTCGTAGTGATCCAGTACTTTGGCGCTGTATGCCATGGTGATTCTCCTGTGTCGGTCGCGTGCAGGCTCAGTGAGCAGCCCACTGTACGGTGTTCAGGTCTATGCCGGCCTGGGCCATTTCCCAAAGCGGCGACATGTCGCGCAACTTGCCCACGCGGCTCTTGATCAGTTCAATCGTGAAGTCGATATCCTGCTCGGTCGTGAAGCGCCCCAGCGTGAAACGGATCGAACTGTGCGCCAGTTCATCGTTGCGCCCCAGCGCCCGCAGCACGTACGACGGCTCCAGACTCGCCGACGTGCACGCCGAGCCGCTGGACACCGCCAGTTCCTTGATGGCCATGATCAGCGATTCGCCCTCGACGTAGTTGAAGCTGACGTTCAGGTTGTGCGGAACACGCTGCTCGAAATCGCCGTTCAGGTAGGTTTCCTCGATCTGGGACAGGCCCGACCACAGGCGGTCGCGCAGCATGCGGACACGCTCGTTCTCGGTGCCCATTTCTTCGCGGGCCAGCCGGAAAGCCTCGCCCATGCCGACAATCTGGTGCGTGGCCAGCGTGCCCGAACGGAAGCCGCGCTCATGCCCGCCCCCGTGCATCTGCGCTTCGATGCGCACCCGGGGTTTGCGGCGCACATACAGCGCCCCGATACCCTTGGGGCCGTACGTCTTGTGCGCCGAAAACGACATCAGGTCGACTTTCAGCTTCTGCAGATCGATGGCCACCTTGCCCGTAGCCTGGGCCGCGTCGACGTGAAACACGATGCCCTTTTCGCGGCAGATCTCGCCCAGGGTTTCGATGTCCTGGATCACGCCGATTTCGTTATTGACCATCATCACCGAAACCAGCACGGTGTCCGGCCGCAACGCCGACTTGAATACATCCAGGTCGATCAGGCCATCGTCGCGCACGTCGAGATACGTCACCTCGAAGCCCTGCCGCTCGAGTTCGCGACAGGTATCCAGCACTGCTTTGTGCTCGGTCTTGACGGTGACGATATGCTTGCCGCGCTCGGAATAGAAGTTGGCGGCGCCCTTGATGGCCAGGTTGTCGGATTCGGTGGCGCCGGATGTCCAGATGATTTCGCGGGGGTCGGCGTTGACCAGCAAAGCCACTTCACGGCGCGCATTTTCGACCGCTTCCTCGGCTTCCCAGCCAAACGCGTGGCTGCGCGAAGCCGGGTTGCCGAAATTGTCATACAACCAGGGCACCATTTTTTCGACCACGCGCGGATCGACCGGCGTGGTGGCGGAATAATCAAGGTAAATCGGGCGGGTGGTCATGAGGGAAAGGCTCCTGCTTCTTATACGGTGGCACCGGCGGCAACTGAAGAGCTCGAGGCTGCGGGGGCGCCGGCACTGCCGCGCTCTACCCGTACAGCCGCACAGCTCTGCGCCGCCTGGGAGGCTTCCTGCAACTGGCGCAGCCGCTGCTGGTCCACCAGGTCTTGCAGGGAAACGGAATCGAGATAGTCGACCATCTTGCGGTTCAGCGTGGTCCAGAGCTCGTGAGTCATGCACTTGCCCGACTTGCCGTCCTTGCCGCTGGTGCAATCGTGCTTGCCGCCACAGTTGGTGGCATCCAGAGGTTCGTCGACTGCGAAAATGATGTCGGCCACAGTAACGTTGCGCGCCAAGCGGGCCAGCGAATAGCCGCCGCCCGGGCCCCGCACGCTGTCGACCAGTTCGTGGCGGCGCAACTTGCCGAAGAGTTGTTCCAGATAGGAAAGCGAAATATTCTGGCGCTGGCTGATCGCCGCGAGAGTCACCGGACCGCTGTGCTGCCGCATGGCCAGGTCGATCATCGCGGTGACCGCGAACCGCCCTTTCGTCGTAAGCCGCATGGTGGTTTCCTGTAAAACCGGCAGGCCACCCCGGATGGGCAACCAATACCTGAGTAATTACCTCAAGTATAGCAAATTCCCGACTAAATTGCTAAGTCATCGCAGTCGCAAAAAACCGCGCCTGGGCGCGGTTTTGCGGGAAAGCTGCGGTTCAGGCAGCCTGATATTGGGTTGCGCGCTTGCGGACGAGTTCGAGCACGCCCTGACAGGCGTCTTCAAGGTAATCGAGCACTTTGCCGAAACCTTCAGGCCCGCCGTAGTAGGGATCGGGCACCGTGGCTTCTTCGAATTCGTTGGCAAAGCGCATCAGCAGCATCAGCTTGTGCTGATATTGCTTGGGACACTGTTGCTGCAACGCAGACAGATTGTCCCAGTCCATAGCCAGAATGAGGTCGAATTCGCGGAAGTCGTCGGCCGTGACCTGACGAGCCAGGCAATGGCCGATCTCGTAGCCGCGCTTACGGGCCGCCGCCTGCGCGCGCGCGTCCGGCGCCTCGCCAATGTGATAGGCGTGCGTACCTGCGGAATCCACATGTACGACATCGCCCAAGCCGGCATCGTTCACCAAATGGCGAAAAACGCCCTCTGCGCTCGGCGAGCGACAGATATTACCCATGCAAACGAAAAGTACCTTGGTCATCATGGGTGCAAGTCTGAGGGAAAACCCGGAATATAGCAAGTTTTTTTTGCATTTGCGCAGTCATGCAGCGCGCGATAACAGCCATTGTTTATCTAAATCAAATCAATAGCTTATAGCGATCACTGAAAGCTTATTCTCGGTTTTTGTTGCGCCGCATTTGTAACAGCCGCGGAGCGCTGGCTGCGATGCAACACAAGGCTGTTATCAGCCCATTTTTAATGCCGATCCGGGGCCGCGCCATGCTAGGGGCCGCCGCCCAGCAAGACCTTCTGCTTGAGCGCATTGAGGGCGTCGCGCGCGGCGGCCGCCTGCTCGAATTCCAGGTTGCGCGCGTGATCGGTCATCAACTTTTCCAGGCGCCGGATTTCGCGCGCCATTGCCTTTTCGTCGGCCAGCAGTTCCGGCGCCACCGCGGCTTCGAGCGTATCGTGGCGCGCCGGGGCGACAATCCCGTCGATCAGCTCGCGCACGGCTTTGTTGACGCCGCGTGCGGTAATGCCGTGGTCGGCGTTGAACTTCAGTTGCTTGGCGCGGCGGCGCCCGGTTTCGTCGATGGCGCGCCGCATGGACGCCGTAATGTTGTCGGCATAAAGAATGGCGTGCCCGTTGAGGTTGCGCGCCGCGCGCCCGATGGTCTGGATCAGGCTGCGCTCGGACCGCAGGAAGCCTTCTTTGTCGGCGTCCAGGATGGCCACCAGCGAAACTTCGGGGATATCCAGCCCTTCGCGCAGCAAGTTGATGCCCACCAGCACGTCAAAGGTGCCCAGCCGCAGGTCGCGGATGATCTCGACGCGCTCGACGGTGTCGATGTCGGAATGCAGGTACCGCACGCGCACCCCGTGCTCGGCCAGGAAATCGGTAAGGTCTTCGGCCATGCGCTTGGTCAGCGTGGTGACCAGCACGCGTTCCTGGACCGCCACCCGCCGCTTGATCTCACCAAGCAGGTCGTCGACCTGCGTGCGCGCGGGGCGCACTTCGACCTGGGGATCGACGAGCCCGGTGGGGCGCACCACCTGTTCGACGACGTTGTCAGTGTGCTCCTGCTCGTAGGCGGCCGGCGTCGCGGACACGAACACGCATTGCCGCATGCGCGCCTCGAATTCTTCGAGGCGCAGCGGCCGGTTGTCGAGCGCCGACGGCAGCCGGAAGCCATACTGCACCAGCGTTTCTTTGCGTGCCCGGTCGCCACGGTACATCCCGCCCAGCTGTCCGATGGTGACATGGCTTTCGTCGATGAACATCAGGGCGTCGGCGGGAAGGTAATCGATGAGCGTCGGCGGCGGCTCGCCGGGCGCCGCGCCCGACAAGTGCCGGGAGTAGTTTTCGATGCCCTTGCAGAAACCGAGTTCCTGCAGCATTTCGAGGTCGAAGCGGGTGCGCTGCTCCAGACGCTGGGCCTCGACCAGCTTGCCTTCGGCGGTAAGCAGCTTCAGCCGTTCGCGCAGTTCTTCCTTGATCGTTTCGATGGCGCGCAACACGGTATCGCGCGGGGTGACATAGTGCGAACCCGGGTACACGGTGAACCGGGGCACCTTCTGGCGCACGCGGCCGGTAAGCGGGTCGAACAGTTCGAGCGACTCGATTTCGTCGTCGAAAAGGGTGACGCGCACGGCGAGTTCCGGGCTTTCGGCCGGAAAGATGTCGAGCGTTTCGCCGCGGGCGCGGAAAGTCCCGCGGGTGAAATCGGCGTCATTGCGGGTGTACTGCATGGCCACCAGGCGCGCCAGCACTTCGCGGCGCGAAATGCGATCGCCGGCGCGCAGGATCAGCACCATGGCATGGTAGTCGCCGGGGTTGCCGATACCGTATATGCACGATACGGTGCCCACAATGACTGTGTCGCGCCGCTCCAGCAGGCTTTTGGTGGCCGACAGCCGCATCTGTTCGATGTGCTCGTTGATGGACGAGTCTTTTTCAATGAACAGGTCGCGTGTCGGCACGTAGGCCTCAGGCTGGTAGTAGTCGTAATACGAAACGAAATACTCCACCGCATTCTTGGGAAAGAACTCGCGCATTTCGGCGTACAGCTGGGCGGCCAAGGTCTTGTTGGGCGCCAGCACCAGCGCGGGCCGCCCCAGCCTGGCGATGATGTTCGCCATGGTGTACGTCTTGCCCGAGCCGGTTACCCCGAGCAGCGTCTGGTACATGAGCCCGTCCTGTATGCCCTGCACCAGGCTGTCGATGGCCGTGGGCTGGTCGCCAGCCGGCGGATAGGGCTGGTACAAATGGAAGGGGCTGTCGGGAAAATCGACGAATCCGGGGGCGGTCATGCTAGACTGTTTCAGGGTAAACCCCCCATTATCCACAGCGGGCCTTCTCGCGTCCACACACCTTACTGAACTCCCATGAGCTCCCTTTTCGATTCCGTCGAACTTGCGCCGCGCGACCCCATCCTGGGTCTGAACGAACAGTACAACGCCGATACCCGCCCCGGTAAAGTCAACCTGGGCGTGGGTGTGTACTACGACGACGATGGCCGTATTCCGCTGCTGTCGGCGGTGCGCAAGGCGGAAATCGCGCGCATCGAGGCCGCGTCGGCGCGGGGTTACCTGCCGATCGAAGGCATCGCCGGCTACAACAAAGGCGCGCAAACGCTGCTGCTGGGCGCGGACTCCTCCCTGGCCGCAGAAGGCCGCGTCCTGACCGCCCAGGCGCTGGGCGGCACCGGCGCCCTGAAGATCGGCGCCGACTTCCTGCGCCAGTTGCTGCCGCAATCCAGAGTGCTGATCAGCAACCCCAGCTGGGAGAACCACCGGGCGCTGTTCGAACGCGCGGGCTTCACGGTCGATACGTATGCCTACTACGACCCGGCCACTCATGGCCTGGACTTCCCGGGCATGCTGGCCTCGCTGCAGGCCGCGCCGGAACAGACCATCGTGGTGCTGCACGCGTGCTGCCACAACCCCACCGGCGTCGACCCGACGCCCGAGCAATGGCAGCAGATCGCACAGGTCGTCAAGGCGCGCAACCTGGTGCCCTTCCTCGACATCGCCTACCAGGGCTTTGGCGCAGGCCTGCAGGAAGACGCCGCGGTAGTGCGCCTGTTTGCAAGCCTGGGGCTGACCATGCTGATCAGCTCGTCGTTCTCCAAATCGTTCTCGCTGTACGGCGAACGGGTGGGCGCGCTGACTGTAGTGGCCGGCAACAAGGACGAAGCCACGCGCGTGCTCAGCCAGCTCAAGCGCGTCATCCGCACCAACTATTCGAACCCGCCCACGCACGGCGGCACGGTGGTCTCCACCGTGCTGAATACGCCGGAGCTCTATGCGCTGTGGGAAGAAGAACTGGCTGGCATGCGCGACCGCATCCGCCTGATGCGCAAGGAACTGGTCGAGAAAATCGCCGCCGCAGGCGCCACGCAGGACTTCAGCTTCGTGCTGCAGCAGCGCGGAATGTTCTCGTATTCCGGCCTGACCTCCGCTCAGGTGGACGTCCTGCGCGAGCAACATGGCATTTACGCTGTGTCCAGCGGCCGCATCTGCGTGGCGGCCTTGAACAGCCGCAATATCGACACCGTCGCCAACGCGATCGCCGCAGTCATCAAGCAGTAAGCCCGGCCACTGCGCAGCAAGGCCCGTCCGGCAAAGGACGGGCCTTTTTTGTTGCGAGTCGGCTTTCCCCGCGGCCGGATCCGCGGCGACGCTCGTCCATGCCACACCCGTGCAACAAACCGGGCAGCCGCTCCCGCTGCGCGGCGCTTGCATTTTCGCCCGCGCTCGTCCAGAATCCACGCTGTATATCCATACAGTCCGCCTTTCGGATCATCGCCATGGCCACTAAACTCACCGACCGCCAGCAGGAAATCCTGGATCTCATCCGGGTTACGGTCGAGCGCACCGGTTTTCCTCCCACGCGGGCAGAAATCGCCCGCGCGCTGGGGTTCCGCTCGCCCAACGCCGCCGAAGACCATCTCAAGGCGCTGGCGCGCAAAGGGGCCATTGAACTCACAGCCGGCGCGTCGCGCGGCATACGCCTGAAAGACGCCGGCCACTCCTCCGCATCCGCTGCCGCCGCATCCGCTGCTGCATCGTCCGCGCTGGCCGGCATGGCCGACACCGTCGGGCGGCTGCTGCTGCCGCTGGTGGGCCGGGTGGCGGCCGGCAGCCCCATCCTGGCTGCCGAACACGTCGAGCGCGAAATCGGCGTCGACCCAGCCTTGTTCGCGCAGGCTCCCGACTACCTGTTGAAGGTACGCGGCATGAGCATGCGCGACGCAGGCATTCTGGAAGGCGACCTGCTCGCGGTAAAACGCGCCGCCGACGCTCGCAACGGGCAGATCATCGTCGCCCGCCTGGGTGACGACGTCACCGTCAAGCGCTTGCAGCGCCGCCAGGGTCGCATCGAGCTGCTGCCCGAAAACCCCGACTTCTCTCCCATCCTCGTCGACAACACTCAGGAATTCGCGCTTGAAGGTATTGCGGTAGGGCTGATTCGCACCCAACCGTTGCACTAAGGCGCCGCCGGCCTGGCCAAGGCGGCATCCCGCCGGCCCACAACGAGAGTCTCCGCGCCGGCAACGGTGTGCAAAAAAAACAGGGCGCCATATAGCGCCCTGTTTTTTTGCCCGGGCGGATAACCGCCCCTACAACCCTTAATGCTTGAAGACAGGGTCTGTCGGCGCAGGGTCGGCCGGCTTGCTGACCAGCGGCTCTTTCACGGCATCATCGTCGGCCAGGGGTTCGGGCTGGCGCTCAAGCGCCAGTTCCAGCACCTTGTCGATCCAGCGCACCGGCACGATCTCGAGCTGGTTCTTGACGTTGTCCGGAATCTCGGCCAAGTCTTTGACGTTTTCCTCGGGGATCAACACCGTCTTGATACCGCCACGATGCGCGGCCAACAGCTTTTCTTTCAAGCCACCGATGGGCAGCACCTCGCCGCGCAGGGTGATTTCGCCGGTCATGGCAACGTCGGCGCGCACGGGAATACCCGAAAGCGCCGAAACCATGGCCGTCGTGATGGCGATACCAGCCGAAGGGCCGTCCTTGGGGGTTGCGCCTTCAGGCACGTGTACGTGCATGTCGCGCTTTTCGAAAACACCGTCGGCAAAGCCCAGACGACGCGCCCGCGAGCGCACCACGGTGCGCGCGGCTTCTACCGATTCCTTCATGACGTCGCCCAGCGAACCCGTGCGCTGAATCGCGCCCTTGCCCGGCATGTCGGCGACTTCGATGGTCAGCAGGTCGCCGCCCACTTCGGTCCAGGCAAGCCCCGTGACCTGTCCGATCTGGTTCTCTTTCTCGGCCATGCCGAAGGTGTAACGCCGCACGCCCAGGTAATCGTTGAGGTTGTCGGCATTGACATGCACCGGCGCCGGCTGCGCGGGCTTGCCTTCGGCCTTGGCTTTGTCGGCTTCGGACAGCAGTTCCTTGACCACCTTGCGGCAAATCTTGCCGACTTCGCGCTCGAGCGCACGCACGCCGGCTTCGCGGGTGTAATACCGCACGATATCGCGCAGGGCCGAATCATCGACCGTAAGCTCGGACTCTTTCAGCCCATTGTTCTTCATCAGCTTGGGCAGCAGGTGGTCACGAGCGATGTGAACCTTTTCGTCTTCGGTGTAACCCGACAGGCGAATGACTTCCATACGGTCGAGCAGGGCCGGCGGAATGTTCAGCGTATTGCTGGTTGCCACGAACATGACATCAGACAGGTCGAAGTCGACCTCGACGTAATGGTCCTGGAACGTGTGGTTCTGTTCGGGGTCGAGCACTTCAAGCAGGGCCGACGACGGGTCGCCGCGAAAATCCATGCCCAGCTTGTCGATTTCGTCGAGCAGGAACAGCGGGTTGCGCACCGCCACCTTGCTCATGTTCTGCAGAATCTTGCCAGGCATCGAACCAATGTAGGTGCGGCGATGGCCGCGGATCTCGGCTTCATCGCGCACGCCGCCCAGCGCCATGCGCACGAACTTGCGATTGGTGGCGCGGGCGATCGATTGGCCCAGCGAGGTCTTGCCTACCCCCGGGGGGCCGACCAGACACAGAATGGGCGCCTTGACCTTGTCCACACGTTGCTGCACGGCGAGATATTCAAGGATGCGTTCCTTGACCTTTTCCAGGCCGTAGTGGTCGTCGTCAAGTACCTTCTCGGCATTGCCGATAGAGTTGTTGATCTTGCTCTTGCGCTTCCAGGGAAGGTTGATCAGCGTGTCGATATAGTTGCGCACCACCGTGGCTTCGGCGGACATCGGCGACATCAGCTTGAGCTTCTTCAGTTCGGCGTCGGCCTTTTTGCGCGCCTCTTTGGGCATGTGCGCGGCGATGATCTTCTTCTCGAGTTCCTCGATGTCAGCGCCCTCTTCGCCTTCGCCGAGTTCCTTCTGGATGGCCTTGACCTGCTCGTTCAGGTAGTAGTCGCGCTGGCTTTTCTCCATTTGCTTCTTGACGCGGCCACGAATGCGCTTCTCGACCTGGAGGATATCGATCTCGGTTTCGAGTTGCGTCAGCAGCCCTTCAAGGCGCTCGGAGGTGCCCAGGATTTCGAGCATCTTCTGCTTTTGCTCGAGCTTGAGCGGCAGATGCGCGGCGATGGTGTCGGCCAGGCGGCCGGCGTCATCGATGCCTGCAAGCGAAGTCAGGATCTCGGGCGGGATCTTTTTGTTGAGTTTGACGTACTGCTCGAACTGGGCCACGATGGCGCGGCGCAGCGCCTCGGTTTCGGCCCCCTGCACGACGTCATGCGCCACGGGGGTCACCTGGCACACGAAGTGCGATTCGGCGTCTTCGATGCTGTCGATGCGGGCGCGCTGGGTGCCTTCGACCAATACCTTTACGGTGCCGTCGGGCAGCTTGAGCATTTGCAGGATGCCCGCCACGCAGCCGATTTCATAGACGTCTTCGGGCGTGGGGTCGTCCTTGCCGGCGGACTTCTGCGCCACCAACATGATGCTCTTGCCGGCTTCCATTGCCACCTCGAGCGCCTTGATCGAACGCGGGCGCCCGACGAACAGCGGGATGACCATGTGCGGGAACACCACGACGTCGCGCAGCGGAAGCAGCGGCAGATCGATGGGTTCTGAAGGCAGGGTCTGGCTGGCAGACATAAAAAATTCCTTGTGAGACTCGGCGTATCGGTACGGACGTCCGGTCGGACGTTTTTATCCGTATGGGTTACGTCTGATATGGGAACGATAGCCGAAAAATCAAGCGGCCGGCATCCGGGCGGGCGCTATAGGCAAAAAAACCCGTTACGTAACGGGTTTTTTTGCTTCATTCATTTTCAGGCTGCCGCACCTCGAACCTGGTTGCGCGCCGGCTTGTCGGGCGCGGTGGTTTCGTCGGCGTAGATCAACAGCGGCTTGCCGTCGCCGTCGATGACGTTCTCGTCGAGCACCACCCTGCCGACATTGCCCTGGGAAGGCAGATCGTACATGGTGTCGAGCAATGCCGCCTCGATAATGGAGCGCAGCCCGCGCGCGCCCGTCTTGCGCTTGAGCGCCTTGCGGGCGATGGCCTTCAGGGCCCCCGGACGCACGTCGAGTTCCGCGCCTTCCATGGCGAACAGCTTCTGGAACTGCTTGATGAGCGAGTTCTTGGGCTCGGTAAGAATTTGTACCAGCGCGGCCTCGTCAAGCTCGTCGAGCGTGGCGACCACCGGCAGTCGACCCACCAGTTCGGGGATGAGCCCGAACTTGATCAGATCTTCCGGTTCGACTTCGCTGAACAGTTCCCCTACCCCGCGCTCGGACTTGGCGCGCACCGAAGCCGAAAAGCCGATGCCGGACTTCTCGGTGCGGTCGCGGATGACCTTTTCGAGCCCGTCGAAGGCGCCGCCCACAATAAACAGAATGTTGGTCGTGTCGACCTGGACGAAGTCCTGGTTGGGGTGCTTGCGGCCGCCCTGCGGCGGCACCGAGGCCACCGTGCCTTCGATGAGCTTGAGCAAGGCCTGCTGCACGCCTTCGCCGGACACGTCGCGCGTGATCGACGGGTTGTCGGATTTGCGCGAGATTTTGTCGATTTCGTCGATGTAGATGATGGCGCGCTGCGCCTTCTCGACCTCGTAGTTGCAGTTCTGCAGCAGCTTCTGGATGATATTTTCGACGTCTTCGCCTACGTACCCGGCCTCGGTCAGTGTCGTGGCGTCGGCCATGACGAAGGGCACATTCAGCATGCGCGCCAGGGTCTGTGCGAGCAACGTCTTGCCCGAGCCGGTAGGCCCGATGAGCATGATGTTGCTCTTGGACAGTTCAACGTCGTCGCCCTTGATCTCGCCGTGACGGATGCGCTTGTAGTGGTTGTATACGGCCACCGCCAACATGCGCTTGGGCAGGCTCTGGCCAATGACGTACTGGTCGAGGAACGTCTTGATTTCGGACGGCGTGGGCAGCTCGGACCGTATGGCCGCACGCGCACTGGCCTGCGCTTCTTCGCGGATGATGTCATTGCAGAGGTCGATGCACTCGTCGCAAATGAACACCGATGGCCCCGCGATCAGCTTGCGGACTTCGTGCTGGCTTTTATTGCAGAACGAGCAATGCAGCACCTTTGCGTCGGCCGATCCCTTCTTGTCAGGCATATGTGTTTCGTATCTCTGGTGAGAATATGGCGGCCCGGGCCGGGCCGGCACATTCAGCGCTTACTCGGACGTGACGGTACCGCACTGCCCGCGGGATTACCGCGGCCTAGCTCTCGGAGCGGGATGCGAGAACCTTGTCCACCAGACCATACGATACCGCATCTTCGGCGGACATGAAGTTGTCACGCTCGGTGTCTATGGCGATGCGGTCGACGGGCTGGCCGGTATTCTCTGCCAGGATGCGGTTCAGGCGTTCGCGCAGGTCCAGGATCTCGCGAGCCTGGATCTGGATGTCGGAAGCCTGCCCCTGCGCCCCGCCCGAGGGTTGGTGGATCATGATGCGCGAGTTGGGCAGCGTGAACCGCTTGCCCTTCTTGCCCGCGGCAAGCAGGAACGCGCCCATGCTGGCCGCCAGGCCCGTGCACAACGTGGACACATCGGGCTTGACGAACTGCATGGTGTCGTAGATTGCCATGCCGGCATAGACCGACCCGCCGGGCGAGTTGATGTACAGCGAGATGTCTTTGTCAGGGTTTTCCGATTCCAGAAACAGCAGCTGCGCCACGATGAGGTTGGCCGTGTTGTCGTTGACGGGGCCCACCAGGAACACGAGGCGCTCGCGCAGCAGGCGCGAGTAGATGTCGTAGGCGCGCTCGCCGCGCCCCGACTGCTCGATGACCATCGGGATGTATCCCAGCCCGGTGGGCGTAACCGACGCCCCACCGTACATTGACGCGTAGAAATCGGTAAAACGCTGCATATGTTTATGCCATCCCCATCAACTGATCGAAGGCCACCTGTTCTTCAGTGACCTTGGCTTGGCTGAGCACGTGCTCAACGACGTTGTCTTCGAGCACGATAGCCTCGATTTCGGCACGACGCTGGCGATCAGCAAGGTAGTAGCTGACCACCTGAGCCGGCTGCTCGTAGTTTTGCGCGAACTCTTCGATGCGCGCGCGCACCTGCTCCGGCTTGGCCTGCAACTGGGCCTGCTTGACCAGTTCGGACACCAGCAGGCCCAGACGCACGCGACGCTCGGACTCGGTGGTGAACATTTCGGCCGGGATCGGCACAGATTCGGCATTGGGCACACCGCGCTGCTTGAGTTCTTCGCGGGCGGCCTGCACGCGGCTCTGCACGTCGCTGTCGACCAGCGCCTTGGGCACATCGAATTTGCCGGCTTCGACCAGGGCGTCCATGACGCTGGCCTTGGTGCGGCCCTGGGTGCGAGCCTTGACCTCGCGCTCGATGTTGGTGCGGACGTCGGCCTTGAGCTTCTCGACATCGCCTTCGGCCTGGCCGAGCGCCCGGGCGAACTCGGCGTCGACCTCGGGCAGGATGGCTTCGGCCACTTCCTTGACGGTGATGGTGAATTCGGCGGTTTTGCCCGCCACTTCCTTGCCCTGGTAGTCGTCGGGGAACTTGAGCGGGAACACTTTGCTTTCACCGGCCTTCAAGCCCGTGGCCGCCGCTTCGAACTCCGGCAGCATGCGACCCTGACCCAGCACGAACGGGAAGTCCTCGGCCTTGCCGCCTTCGAACGGCACGCCGTCGATGGTGCCCGCAAAGTCGAGCGTGACGCGATCGCCATCCTGGGCGGCGCGGTCGGTGCGGGCTTCGTAGGTAGCGCGCTGCTTGCGCAGCACATCGAGCGTCTGTTGCACTTCGGCGTCGGTCACAGGCGTGGCGTAACGCGTAACGGACAAGGCCGAAAGGTCGGGCAAGGTTACTTCGGGATAGACCTCGAACGTGGCGCTGAAGGCCAGGGTGTCGTCGGCAACACCTTCAGTCTTGGGCTCGAGCGTGGGCGCGCCCGCGACGCGCAACTTGGCGCCCTCGACGGCTTGCTCAAAGGCGCGGCCGACTTGGCCGTTGATGACGTCGTAGCGGATGCCGGGGCCATGGCTGCGTTCGAGCATGGCCAGCGGAGCCTTGCCAGGACGGAATCCGGGCACCTTGGCGGTACGGGCAACGCGCTTGAGTTGCGCCTGGACTTCCTTTTCGACGTCGGCCACGGAAACCGTCAGATCGACACGGCGTTCCAGACCAGATAGGGTTTCAACCTCAGGCTGCATCAAATTTTCCGAAAGTAAGTGAACGAACAGGTAAACGGCGCATTTTACCGTAAAGCTCCAGGCCCCTGCTTGAACGGGTAGCCAGACCTGGGGAACTCCCCACCCTGTGCCGCCTGAACGGCCCGTCAATACCGGCCGGCAGGCGCAGCAACTGCCATATTTGTTTACATCTTTGTCGGCTCGCGCCGATAGCGGTCAGACAAAAACGCCCCGCCCGGCCCAGGGCCGGCGAGGCGCACGATACCCCTGCGGACAGCGCCGCAGCGGTCAGCTGGTGACTTTGATGTTCTTGGCGCTAGGGCCCTTCGGCCCTTGCCCGACTTCGAACGTCACTCGCTGGTTTTCCTGCAGCGACTTGTAGCCTTCGCTGCTGATTTCCGAGTAATGCGCGAAAAGGTCTTTACTGCCGTCGTCGGGAGTAATGAACCCGTAACCCTTTTCAGCGTTGAACCACTTGACGATGCCTGTTGCCATGGATGTGCCCTTCACCTTCGGAATAGCGATTGCTCGCGGGACGCCAGATCTTCAAGGATGGGATGGGCAACTGGCTACCGTGTACGGCGACTGGAGCGGCGACCACGTCGCTTGAGAATCTCGCTCAGCCAGTGTATGGGGGAACCCGGAAACGCGTCAACGCCCGTACACGAGCGCGGCCGGGATGAACGCGCGCGTCTGCCCCGGCGCCGGACAGACCGACTGGATGGCGCACCAAATAAAAAAAGCCCCCGAAGGGGCTTTTTTAGTGCCAGGAGCTTAGATCACCTGGATTTTCGTGGCTTGCGGACCCTTGGGGCCGTTAGCGGTCACGAAGCTGACGCGTTGGTTTTCTTCCAGGGACTTGAAGCCGTTGGCCTGGATTTCCGAGAAGTGCGCGAACAAATCCTTGCCACCCGCTTCCGGGGTAATGAAGCCGTAGCCCTTTTCCGAGTTGAACCACTTAACAACGCCGGTTTCCATACTGTATTTCCTAGAGATAATGGGCAAATGCCCGGGGGTCACGAATCAACAAGGAGGGGACAGTAGAACAATAACGCTGGCCGGAAAAGGCACTGCACTGAACGAAAATCGCAACGCTTGAGATCGTGTCCCGACACTATCGTTAGGTTCCCCTCACAAGTCAACATAATCCTCAAAAATACGTGCCAATAATGCAACAAAGCGAAACGGCACACGGGTGATATTGGAACCAATCCGCGTCCGAGCGGTCCGCGCGCGTCGCGCGAAGGCCGGGCAAGCCTGTGGCGCCGGGCCGCAATCGCGCGCTAGTCGAGGGGAACGCCCAGGAGATCCAGCGCGGCGTTGTATGCGTCTTCATCCGCGCACAGGAACACAACCACATCTGCCGGATTGACGTTTTCGAGCACCTGGTCCACCTGCTCTTGCGCGGTATCTACAGCATCGACCGCAGCCACATGGATATCGGCACCGGCCTCGGCTTTGTCGCGCGGCACGATATCGGCCACCATTTCGAGGTCGGGCGCGCCAATGACGACGTAAGCGTCGATACGCTCGCCGTCGAGCGTGGTCTCGAGGTGCACGCCGTGCGCGATTGTTGCAACTTGACGACTGGTTATATCCATGGCTTATGCATCCGTAGGTGTGCGCCGGGCCGCGACTATACCAGCCGCGTCGGAAACTGTCGCACGCACCACACAAGTGCTGGTATGGTGTGATCTGGTCTTGTCCGGGAGCGGCCCATGCAGCGTGATTTTGATCTGGTGGTAACGATTTTGAGTGAACTGCGCAATGCCGATGCGGCGTCGCTGTCGCAGCAGGATATCGAGGCGGCCGTGGCGGCCAGCATGCCGGACGCGCCGGCCACTGCCGTGATGGTGCACCATCTGGACATCCTTGCGGACGCGGGGCTCATCTCCATGGTCGCGCAAAACGGCCAGGCAAGCCAACCGCATTGGCGCTTGACGTGGAAAGGACACGATGCGCTGGACCAGCAGGATGAAGACGACGAGGAGCCGGAAGGCGACGACTGAGTGTGCCGCGGTGTCAGGCGCTGCCGGGCGGCAGGCGCCTGGCCCGGCGCAGGCGCCACACCTTGCGCGACACCAGTGTGGCGGCCGTGCCGATGACCAGTGAAAACATGAAGGCTGCAACGGCCAGCAAGGTGACGATATCGCCGAGCCCGGCGCGGCCGGCAAGCACAACCACCAGCACCACCACCAGGGCCGATATCGCCGCGACGCCCGCCAGGCTGCGCGCCACGGTCGCGCAACGGCCCAGCAGCGCGCCGCCGGCCAATGCCGCGGCCACGATGGCCGCCATGGCCCAGAAAAGGTCTTCGTAGTGCTGCACGGTGACTCTTGCTGATGGGGCCGACCCGGCCCAGCCGCCGCCCGTTCAGGCTGCGGCGAAATGAGTTGGTGCGAAGGGCGGGACTCGAACCCGCACACCTGTTACGGCGTCAGGACCTAAACCTGGTGCGTCTACCAATTTCGCCACCTTCGCAAAGCCAAGCCCGGTATTGTAGCTTGCTTGCTAAAATCTTGCGTCATGAACTCGCGCCTTGATGCCCTGCACTCTTATCCCTTCACGAAATTGCGGGCGCTGCTTGAATCGGCCGGCCCCCCGCCGGCCGATATTGCTCCCATCGACCTGTCGATAGGCGAGCCCAAGCACGCCGCCCCTGCCTGCGTAGGGCAGGCGCTTTGCAACAATCTCGGGGGCTTGTCGGTGTACCCGGCCACCAAGGGCGACCCCGCGCTGCGCGCGGCCATTTCCCAGTGGCTGGCGCGCCGCTACAGCATTCCTGCCCCCAACCCTGACACCCAGGTGCTGCCGGTGCTCGGTTCGCGCGAAGCCTTGTTTTCGTTCGCACAGACGGTGCTGGACGCAGCACAACAGCCGCTGGTGGTGTGCCCCAACCCCTTCTACCAGATCTACGAAGGCGCGGCCTTGCTGGCTGGCGCACAGCCCTACTACGTCAATGCCGACCCGTCGCGCAACTTTGGCTGCGACTGGCTGGGCGTGCGCGAGGCGACATGGCGGCGCACGCAGCTGGTGTTCGTCTGCACGCCGGGCAACCCCGCAGGCAACGTCATGCCGCTGGAAGACTGGCGCATCCTGTTCGACTTGTCGGACCGCTATGGTTTCGCGATTGCGTCGGACGAGTGCTATTCGGAGATCTACTTCGAGGAGGGCGACGCGCCGCTGGGCGCCTTGCAGGCGGCTCGCAGGCTCGGGCGCGACGACTACAAGAATCTGGTGGTGTTCTCGAGCCTGTCCAAGCGTTCGAACGTGCCGGGACTGCGCTCGGGCTTTGTTGCGGGCGATGCGCGCCTGCTGGACCGCTTCCTGCTGTACCGGACCTATCATGGCAGCGCCATGAGCCCGGTTGTCTCGGCCGCCAGCGTCGCGGCCTGGAACGATGAAACCCATGTGCGCGACAATCGCGCCCAATATCGCGAAAAATTTGCCGCCGTCGTGCCGCTGCTGCAGCCCGCGCTCGATGCCCGGCATCCGCAGGCATCTTTCTACCTGTGGCTGCCGGTGGCCGGGTCGGACACGGCATTCGCACGCGATCTTTACGCACGCACCGGCGTTACCGTGCTGCCGGGCAGCTACCTGGCCCGCGAAGCGCACGGGGTCAACCCCGGCCATGGCCGCATCCGCATCGCCCTGGTAGCGCCCCTGGCACAATGCGTCGAGGCCGCGGGCCGCATTGCCCAGTTTGTTCGCACCACGCTTTGATCAACCCTTTTTACGTAGCTGAGCCGTTATGACTCTCGATCTTCAGACCACCATCGAAAACGCCTGGGAAAACCGTACCAGCCTGTCGCCCGTCGACGCCACCGCCGAAGTGCGCGAAGCCGTCGACCAGACCATCGCCGCGCTGGATCTGGGCCGCCTGCGCGTGGCCGAGAAAACCGAGGCGGGCTGGATCGTGCACCAATGGATCAAGAAAGCCGTGCTGCTGTCGTTCCGCCTGTACGACAATGCCATCATGGGCCAGTCGCCCATGCAGTTCTACGACAAAGTGCCGCTGAAGTTCGCTGAATTCGGCGACACCGCATTCCAGCATGGCGGCTACCGCGTTGTGCCGCCCGCGGTAGCGCGCCGGGGCGCCTTCATTGGCCGCAACGTCGTGCTGATGCCGTCGTATGTGAACATCGGCGCCTATGTCGATGAAGGCACCATGGTCGACACCTGGGCCACGGTGGGCTCGTGCGCGCAGATTGGCAAGAACGTGCACTTGTCCGGCGGCGTGGGCATCGGCGGCGTACTCGAGCCCCTGCAAGCCAACCCCACCATCATCGAGGACAACTGCTTCATCGGCGCGCGCTCGGAAGTCGTGGAAGGCGTCGTCGTTGAAGAAAACTCGGTGCTGGCCATGGGCGTGTACCTGTCGCAAAGCACCAAGATCTACGACCGCGCCACGGGCAAGGTCACGTACGGCCGCATACCGTCCGGCTCGGTCGTGGTGCCCGGTTCGCTGCCGGCCGAAGACGGCTCGCACAGCCTGGCTTGCGCGGTGATCGTCAAGCGCGTCGATGCGCAGACGCGCGCCAAGACCAGCATCAACGACCTGCTGAGGGCCTGATGAACGCCAACAGCGCCGTACTCGCGCTGGTGCGCGAGCTGATCGCCCGCCCTTCGGTCACGCCGGATGACGTCGACTGCCAGGTGCTGCTCGCGCAGCGCCTGGAGCAGGCAGGCTTTCGCTGCGAGACCATCGCCCGCGGCGGGGTCACCAACCTTTGGGCGCGGCGCGGCAGCGCCGGGCCCCTGGTGGTGTTCGCCGGTCACACCGATGTGGTGCCGCCGGGCCCGCGCGAAAAATGGGATAGCGACCCGTTCGTGCCGACCGAACGCGACGGCCACCTGTACGGGCGCGGGGCGGCCGACATGAAAAGCTCGATTGCCGCCTTCGTGGTGGCGGCCGAGGAATTCGTGGCCGCCCATGCCGGCCACGCCGGCTCGATCGGCCTGCTGCTCACCTCGGATGAGGAAGGCCCCGCGGTGGATGGCACCGTCATCGTCTGCAATGAACTGCAGGCGCGCGGCGAACAGATCGATTACTGCATCGTGGGCGAACCCACGTCGGTGGACGTGCTCGGAGATACCTGCAAGAACGGGCGGCGCGGCTCGCTGTCGGGCCGGCTCACCGTCAAGGGTATTCAGGGTCACGTGGCTTATCCCCACCTGGCGCGCAACCCGGTACACCAGCTGGCCCCCGCCCTGGCGGAACTGGCGGCCACGGAATGGGACCACGGCAACGAGTACTTTCCACCCACCACGTTCCAGGTATCCAATTTGCGGGCCGGGACGGGCGCCACCAATGTCGTGCCTGGCGAGGCGGTCGTGCTGTTCAACTTCCGGTTCTCGACCGCCAGCACGCCGGACGGCCTGAAGCAGCGCGTCCATGCGATGCTGGACAAGCACGGCCTGGAATACGAACTGCAATGGGAACTGGGCGGCGAACCCTTCCTGACACCCCGCGGCACGCTTACCGACGCGCTGGTCGAAGCCATACGCGCCGAAACAGGGGCGGCGGCCGAACTGTCCACCACGGGCGGCACATCCGACGGCCGCTTTATCGCCAAGATCTGCCCGCAGGTCATCGAGTTCGGTCCGGTCAACGCCACGATCCACAAGGTCAACGAGCGCATCGCGCTCGACGCGCTCGAACCCCTGAAGAACATTTACCGGCGCACGCTGGAAAATCTGTTGCTGCCCCGCTAGGAATTCATGCCACCTGCTTCTCACCCCGAATTGCAGACACTGCGCGACCTGATCCGCTACGGCGTCTCGCGCCTGCGCGAGGCCGGCGTCGCGCTGGGCCACGGCAGCGACAACGCCTGGGACGAGGCTGTCTACCTGGTCTTGCATGCCCTGCACCTGCCACTGGACACGCTGGACCCGTTCATCGACGCCAGGGTGCTGCCCGACGAACGCGCGCGCGTGCTCGACCTGCTGGAACGGCGCGTAACCGGGCGCATGCCGGCGGCCTATCTTACCCAGGAGGCCTGGCTGTGCGGACATCGGTTTTATGTCGACCCGCGCGTCATCGTGCCGCGCTCGCCTATTGCAGAACTGCTGGAGCAAGGCCTGGCGCCCTGGGTCGAGCCTGACGCGGTAGGCACGGCACTGGACATGTGCACGGGCTCGGGCTGCCTGGCGATCCTGGCTGCGCTGGCGTTTCCCGATGCGCATGTCGATGCCGTGGACGTTTCGGCAGACGCGCTGGAGGTGGCGCGCCGCAACGTCGACGACTACGGCCTGCAGGACCGCCTTACCTTGTATCGCAGCAACCTGTTCGACGAACTGCCGCAACGCGCCTATGACGTGATCGTCTGCAATCCGCCATATGTAAACAGCGGCTCGATGGCCACCCTGCCCCAGGAATATCGCCACGAGCCCAGCCTGGCGCTGGCCGCAGGCGTGGATGGCATGGATCTGGTGCGCAGCATTCTGGCTGCCGCGCCGAGTTACCTGGCGCCGCAAGGCGTGCTGGTGCTCGAAATCGGGCATGAGCGCGAACACTTTGACGCGGCTTTTCCGCAGCTGCAGCCCGTGTGGCTGGACACCGAAGCGGCCAGCGACCAAATCTTGCTGCTCGCACGCGACCAGCTCGCCCCGCATACGGCCACGCCGTGATACGCGCTACAGGATTGACCTTGCGTCGCGGCACCAAGGTGCTGCTCGAAGGCGCAGATTTCGTGGTGAACCCGGGCGAGCGCGTGGGGTTCGTTGGCAAGAACGGCGCCGGCAAATCATCGTTATTCGCCTTACTTACCGGCAGCCTGGATCCGGACGCCGGCACACTGGACGTGCCGGCCGGCTGGCGCATTGCGAGCGTGCAACAGGAAATCGCCGCCGATGATCGCCCGGCGCGGGAATTCGTCATCGACGGCGACACGCACCTGCGCGATCTGCAGGCGCAGCGCGCGGCCGTGCCGGACGACCAGGGCACGCGCATCGGCGAACTCGAGGCGGCACTGTCCGAAGCAGGTGCCTGGAGCGCCAATTCGCGCGCCGAGCAGCTGCTGGCTGGGTTGGGTTTTGCTCCGGACGAATGGCTCAGGCCTGTGGCCAGTTTTTCGGGCGGATGGCGCATGCGTCTGGCGCTTGCGCGGGCGCTGATGGCGCCTTCCGAACTGCTGTTGCTGGACGAGCCCACCAACCACCTGGACCTGGACGCGATGTTGTGGCTGGAGAAGTGGCTGGCCGCCTATTCCGGCACGGTGCTGCTGATTTCGCACGACACCGAATTCCTGGATGCGGTCGCGCGCGTCATCCTGCATTTCGACCACGGCAAACTGATCCGCTATCGCGGCGGTTACCAGGACTTCCTGACCCAGCGCGCCGAAAGGCTGCGCCAGACCGGCCTTGCGCATGAGCGCCAGGCGCGCGAAGCTGCCCGCCTGCAGAGCTTCATCGACCGCTTCAAAGCCAAGGCTTCCAAGGCCAAGCAGGCCCAAAGCCGCGTCAAGGCATTGGCCCGCATGGAAGCATTGGCGCCGGTACATGCCGAGGCAGGCATCGATATACGCATCCCGTCGCCCGACCATATGCCAGACCCGCTGCTGGCGCTGGAAAATCTGGCCGCGGGCTATACCGATGCATCCGGAACGCAGGTGCCCATTCTGCGCGACGTCACGCTGATGGTGCGCGCCGGCAGCCGCATCGGCATACTCGGCGCCAACGGGGCAGGCAAGAGTACCCTGATCAAGACCCTGGCCGAAGAGCTGCCGGTGCAGGCCGGCCAGCGACGAGCGTCGCGGGGCCTGGCGATTGGCTATTTCCACCAGCACCAGCTCGACATGCTGGATCTGCAGGCCACCCCGCTGGCGCACCTGGCACGCCTGGCGCCCGATGCGCGCGAACAGGAACTGCGCAATTACCTGGGCGGATTCGGCTTTTCGGGCGACGCGGCCACCGGCCTGGTGGGCCCGATGTCCGGCGGCGAAAAGGCGCGGCTGGCACTGGCATTGATTGTCTGGCAGAAACCCAACCTGCTGCTGCTGGACGAACCCAGCAACCACCTGGACGTCGAAACACGCGAGGCCCTGGCCACGGCCCTGGCCGAGTTTTCCGGCAGCATGTTGCTGGTGTCGCACGACCGCCATCTGCTGCGCACCACTGTCGACAGCTTCTGGATTGTGGCCGATGGCCAGGTGCGCGAGTTCGATGGCGACCTGGAAGACTATCGTGACTGGCTGAACCAACGCAACGCCGCGATGCGGGCCGAGGCGCGCGCAGAAACCGCGGCCCGCGATCCGGACAATGCTGCGCCCGACCGCAAGACCCAGCGCCGCCTCGAAGCGGAACAACGCCAGAAACTGGCGTCGCTGCGCAAGCCGCTACAGACGCAGCTGGACAAAGTAGAACGCGAAATGGACCAGTTGCGCCAACGGTTGCACGCACTGGACGCGCTGATCGCGGACCCCGATCTTTATTCGGACGCCCGCCGCGTCGAGCGGCAGCAGGTGATGGCCGAACATGGCGAACTGGCCAAGCGCCTGGATGTGCTTGAAGAAGAATGGCTGCAAGTCCAGACATCACTGGATGAACTGGCCGCCTCGTCCGGCAACTGATCGCCCCCAGCCATGGCGCAGGGCCTGTCCCGGCACTGCGCCATGCGGGCCGCGTTACGAGTACGGACGATCGCGCTGCTGGCGATGATCGGCCACGACCACATCGATAATGGCACGCAGGATCGTCACGGCAAGATCAGGAGGCACGCCGGCGTCGATGGCAACATCGCGGATACGCTCGAGCTGCTGTTGAGCGCGCTCTTGATCAAAGGGATCCAGCCCGCCCGCCTGCTTGAGTTCGGCGATCATGTCGGTGCAGCGAAACCGCACGCCCAACAGCAGCATGATCTGTTGATCGATCTCGTCGACTTCGGCGCGCAGAGCCGCCAATTCGGTTTGGGTGTCGTCGCTGCTGCCCATGTGCCTACCCCTGGATGATGTCCAGTTTGGCGATGCCCAGCGCCAAGGTCTTGGCGCCCACGTCGCGAAACTGGATCTGAGCCTGTGCGTCCTGGCCCGCGCCGCTCAAGCCGATGATGGTGCCGTCGCCAAAGCGCGCATGCCGCACCCCCTGCCCGATACGATACTGCCTGTCGCCGACGGTGACCCCGCTGGTGACTCCCCTGGGCTGGCGAGGCGAGATCGTGCCGGTAGACCGGCGGCCGAAAGCGTCGCCGCGGCTCGCCCAGCCTGAATCGCCAAAGCCGCTCTGCGCGGGTATCGACCCCATGCGGGGCGTCAGCCATTTCAAGTGCTGCTCGGGGATTTCGTCCAGAAAGCGCGAGCGCATTGCATAGCGCGTCTGGCCGTGCAACATGCGGCTCTGGGCCAGGCTGAGATACAGGCGCTGGCGGGCGCGGGTGATCGCCACGTACAGCAGGCGCCGCTCTTCCTCAAGGCCGGCGGGCTCGAGAATGCTGTTTTCGTGCGGAAACAGGCCCTCTTCGAGGCCGGTGATGAACACCGCGTCGAATTCCAGCCCCTTGGCTGCATGGACGGTCATGAGCTGGACAGCGTCCTGACCGGCCTGTGCCTGGTTGTCGCCGGCCTCGAGCGCCGCGTGGGCCAGGAAGGCCGCCAGGGGCGTCAGGCCATCTGAAGGCACATCCGGCCCCAGGTCGGGCACACGCCCCGCCGGCAGCCCCTCGTAGTTCTCTTCCGAGGCGAATACGGCCGCCGCGGTGACCAGTTCGTTAAGGTTTTCAAGGCGCTCGGCACCCTCGCGCTCGGTCTTGTAGTGAGCGATCAGCCCGCTCGCCTCGAGCATGTGGCCGACCAGCTCGGGCAGCGGAAGGTCTTGTGTTTCGTGCGCCAGGCGTCCGATCAACTGGGCGAATTGCGCCAGGTTGGCGCCGCCTTTGCCCGGCACTCGGGCCACGGCCCCGAACAGGCTGGAATCTTGCGCGCGCGCCGCATCGGCCAGCAATTCGAGCGTGCGCGCTCCGATGCCGCGCGTAGGAAAATTGACGACCCGCATCCAAGACGTGTCGTCATGGGGGTTGGCCATCAGACGCAGGTAGGCCAGTGCGTGCTTGATTTCCTGACGCTCGAAAAAGCGCAACCCGCCATACACCTTGTACGGGATGCCGGCAGAGAACAGCGCGTGCTCCAGCACGCGCGATTGGGCGTTACTGCGGTACAGCACGGCGATTTCGCGTCGCAGGCTGCCTTCGTTGATAAGTGACCGCACTTCGTCGACGACCCACTGCGCCTCGAGGCCGTCTGTGGGCTGTTCGACCACGCGCACCGGCTCGCCTTCTCCCTGTTCCGTCCAGAGGTTCTTGCCCAGGCGGCCACTGTTATGGCCGATGAGCGCATTGGCGGAATCCAGGATATGCCCGTACGAGCGATAGTTCTGCTCCAGGCGGATGACGGTGCCGCGCGCGTAGTCGCGCTCGAAGTCGGCCATGTTGCCGACATTGGCGCCACGGAATGCGTAGATGGATTGGTCGTCGTCGCCCACGGCAAAGATGGCGGCGCCGCCGCCGGCCAGCAGCTTCAGCCACTGGTATTGCAGCGTATTGGTGTCCTGGAACTCGTCGACCAGGATGTGGCGAAAGCGCCGCTGATAGTGTTCGCGCACGGGGGCATTGCGGCTGAGCAATTCGTACGCGCGCAACAGCAGCTCGGCGAAATCCACCACGCCCTCGCGCTGGCACTGGGCTTCGTACAGTTGATAGATTTCGACCAGCCTGCGCTGGTGGCTGTCGTAGGCCTGCACATCCGCCGGGCGCTGGCCGTCTTCTTTGGCGCCGTTGATGAAGCGCTGCACGTCCCGCGGCGGATATTTGTCGTCGTCCAGGCCATTGGCCTTGAGCAGGCGCTTGATTGCAGCCAGTTGATCTGCCGTGTCGAGGATCTGGAACGTTTGCGGCAGTCCGGCGTCGCGGTGGTGCGCACGCAGCAGGCGGTTGCACAGGCCGTGGAATGTACCGATCCAGAGGCCGCGCGTGTCGATCGGCAAAATGGCCGACATGCGAGCAACCATCTCGCGCGCAGCCTTGTTGGTGAACGTGACCGCCAGCAGCCCAAAAGGACTGGCCTGGCCGGTTTGAATCAGCCAGGCCATGCGGGTGGTGAGCACCCGGGTCTTGCCGCTGCCCGCCCCGGCCAGGACCAGGGCATGCTGCGGTTCGAGCGTTACGGCGGCACGTTGTTCAGGATTGAGCTTCTCTAGCATCATGCCGCGTAGCGGCTCAGGCGATGCGCGAATTGCTCGAGCCCGGCGATGCCGCTTTGCTGGGCGCGTTGGCACCAGGCCTGCAGGTCGTGCAGCAGTTGTTCGCTGCTGGCACTGGAACTTTCCCACAGGCGGCCGAGTTCGCGGCGCATCTGCACCAGCGTTGCCAGGGCCGTGTTCTGTGCGATGGCCTGGTCGACCTCGGCACGCTGCTCGGGTTGCAGCACTTCTTCGTTGCGATGCAGCCAGCGGCGCACGCGTTGCAGGCGCGAGACGGATTCATCCTGGGCCGACTGGCGCTTGGCAAGCTCTTCGCGCACAGCGGTCTTGACGATGTCGGCATAGCGCGCCATGACTTCGTAGCGGTGCGTGATGACGCCTTGCAGCGTGCGCAGGTCGATGGCCTTGGCGCTGGATTCGAGCTTGAGCTTGGGCGCAACCTTCTTGACCTTGGCCAGGCCGAAGAATTTGAGCACGCTGATATAGCACCAGCCGATGTCGAATTCGTACCACTTGGCCGAGAACTTGGCCGAAGTGCCGTGCGCATGGTGGTTGTTGTGCAGCTCTTCGCCGCCGATCACGATGCCCCACGGAAACACGTTGGTGCTGGTATCGGGGCTGTTGTAGTTGCGGTAGCCCCAATAATGGCCGATGCCGTTGACCACGCCAGCCGCCCAGAAGGGGATCCAGGCCATCTGCACGGCCCACACCGTCAGGCCGACGGCGCCGAACAGCGCGACGTCGATGCCCAGCATGATCAGCACGCCCATCAGGCTGTGCTTGGAATACAGGTTGCGCTCGAGCCAGTCGTCGGGCGTGCCGTGGCCGAACTTGGCCATGGTTTCTTTATTATTGGATTCCAGGCGGTACAGCTCGGCGCCACGAAACAGCACCTTCCAGACGCCGAACAGCATGGGCGAATGCGGGTCGCCTTCTTTCTCGCATTTGGCGTGGTGCTTGCGATGGATGGCAACCCATTCCTTCGTGACCATGCCGGTGGTCAGCCAGAGCCAGAACCGGAAGAAGTGCATGACTGCCGGATGCAGATCAAGGCCGCGGTGCGCCTGGCTGCGGTGCAGGAAGATCGTGACCGACACGATGGTGACATGGGTCAGGGCCAACGTGTACAGGACGATCTGCCACCACGTGGCTTGGGCTAAGCCCCCGGAAAGAAAGGAAAGGAATTGATCCATAAAGCTTTTTGCGACCCTCGCAGAAAAGAATGCCAGGGAGTTTAGCCTACCTGGTTGGCTTAGGACAGCCGGTTTTCAAAATAGTTTTCAATGACAAATCAAGGACTAAGCCTTGCACTCTTCGATAATACTGCTGCACACTGTCCGCGCCATGCGACCCCTTTTCTTGTTATGTCTGTGCGTTACAGCGACGCAAGCGGCGGACCTGAACACTGCGGTTACGCAGGGCCAGGAACTGCCCTTGGGCACGTATTACGAGATCGACCGGGGAAGCTGCCAGGCACTGGCCGCCCCCCGGGTGCGACTGGGGGAAAAACCGCGCCTGGGGCGCGCGACCGTTGTAAAACTCCAACGGCAAGTCGTACAGACGGGAGGCCGCTGCGGGACCATGGCGGTACCTGCCGTGCAGATCCGCTACCAGGCGCTGCAACCGGGCAGCGACACGATGGCATGGGAAGTCACGTACCAGGCGCGCGGCGCCGCCCCCAGAGAGATCGACGCCGCCATACGTGTCATGCCGCGCCCCGCGCCCGCCCGACCCAGGTAGCGGGCCCGCTACGCAGACGTGGCGGGATCCGTCGTTTCGGCGGCAGCGGGATCCGTCGTTTCGGCGGCAGCGGCATCCGACACCACGGCCGCGCCGGCATCCTGCCCGGCACCCACTTTCTTGCGTTCGAAAACCGCGGCAAAGAAGCCGTCGGTGCCATGCAGGTCGGGGCGCAGCCGCACGTACGGACCGGAGATAGCCAGATCGGGGCACCGCGCCTGCAGCAGCGCCGCGCCATCGATCAGCTCGAACCCGGGATGGGCGGCCAGGAACTGCGCAGCCTGGGCTTCATTTTCTTCGGGCAGCAGGCTGCAGGTGGCGTATACCAACCGCCCGCCAGGAGCTACGCAACGCGCCGCGCTGGCCAGGATGCGAGCCTGCAGGGCACATAGTTCGGCCAGCGCCTCGGGGTGTTGTCGCCATTTCAGGTCGGGGTTGCGCCGCAGCGTGCCGATGCCGCTGCACGGCGCATCGACCAGCACACGTTGCGCCTTGCCCGCCAGGCGCTTGACGCGCGCATCGTTTTCGCTGTCGATGGCCACCGGGACCACGTTGGACAGGCCGCTGCGGGCGAACCGCGGCTTGGCGCGGGCCAGGCGCGCCGCCGACACATCGAACGCATACAAGCGGCCGGTAGAGCGCATCAGCGCCCCCAGCAGCAGGGTCTTGCCGCCCGCGCCCGCGCAGAAATCGATGATCATCTCGCCCCGGCGCGGGCCAACCAGAAGCGCCAGGAGCTGGCTGCCCTCGTCCTGGACTTCGATACTGCCATTTTCGAACTGCGGCCAGCGGTTGACCGCCGGACGGCCGGCCAGGCGAATGCCCCAGGGGGAATGCGGCGTGGGACGGGGATCGTAACGGCCCGCAGGGCTGTCGATCAGCGCAGCCAGCGCGGCGTCGCGTTCGGCTTTCAAGGGGTTCACGCGCAGATCCAGGGGCGCAGGCACATTGAGCGCGGCCATCAGGCCTTCGGCATCGTCCAGCTGGCCCAGCCGTTCGTCCAGCCAGTCGGGCATGCTGGCGCGTACCGCACGCGGCAGCGTCGCCGGATCGATGCGGTCGACGCGCTGCAGCCATTGATCTTCTTCGGCCCCCAGCCCGTCCCGCAGTGCGCCTGTGCCCAACGTGGCCGCCAGGCCCAGAATGGCCAGCCGCCGGGATGCCGCCCCGCTGCCGCTTTCAGCCAGCTGCCGGTATTTGCGCAGGTTGCGCAGCACATTGAAGACCGCTTCGGCGACTTCGGCGCGGTCGCGTCCGCCCAGGGCGGGATGCGCGCGGAACCAGTGCGACAGCACCGCGTCGGCGGGATAGCGCCATTGCAGGAGTTCGCCCAGCACACGCTGCACCTGATCGATACGGATGGCGGCCAGCGGGGTGCGCGGATGGATTGCAGCGGGGTTTGCCCCCCGGCCGGCCGGCGCGCGGCGCTGTCCGCCTCGCGCGGGGCGCGAAGTGGCGGGCTGCCGGGAAACAGAATTCTTGGTCATGGTGATTCCAGTGGGGCCCGAACGAAACATGCGGGCCGGTCATAACACTGAAGGATAAGGCATCGGGCGGTCAGCCCATCCCGCTTCCTGTGAACAAGCGAGGCGGCTCGCCCTCGACTTCCACCCGCTGGTCGGCCGTCAGGCGCACCCGCCCCTCGGCAAGCCAGCGCACCGCCGCCGGATACACACGGTGTTCAACCTCGAGCACGCGCTGTGCAAGGGCATCGGGCGTATCGCCGGCCAGCACCGGCACGCAACCCTGGGCGATGATGGGCCCGTGATCCAGTACCGGCGTGACAAAGTGGACGGTACACCCGTGCAGGCGCACGCCCGTTGCCAGCGCCTGGGCGTGGGTATGCAAGCCCGGGAACATGGGCAACAGCGAAGGATGGATATTTACCAGCCGCCCGGCGTAGTGGTTGACGAACGCCGGCGTCAGCACCCGCATGAAACCGGCGAGCACAACATAATCGGGCCGGTACCGGTCGATTTCCGCGGCGAGCGCGGTGTCGAAGGCTTCGCGCGAGGGAAAATCCTTGTGGTGCAGTGCACCGGTGGCAATACCCTGCTCGCGGGCCCATTCCAGCCCCTGTGCGTCGGGCCGGCTGGCGATGACCGCGCAGACCTCGGCCGGCCACGCCTGGTCGCGGCAGGCCTGCACCAGGGCTTGCATATTGCTGCCCCGTCCGGATATCAGGATGACCAGCCGGCGCCGGGACGTCATGGGTGAAGATTCAGGCAAGATAAATGATTCCGAAGGCACGCCAACCCAAAATTGTAAACTCTCGGTCGTGAAAACCTCGCTGCACTTCTACCGATCCGCGCCGCCCGCCTCGCGGCGCGCGCCATGCGCCCTGACCATCGGCAATTTCGATGGTGTCCATCGCGGCCACCAGGCCATCCTGGCGCGCGTCAGGCAGGTGGCCCTCGAGCGCGGCCTGGTGCCAGGCGTCATGACGTTCGAGCCGCATCCCCGCGAGTATTTCGCCCGGCTGAACCAGCGCCCCGAACTCGCTCCCACCCGCATTTCCGGGCTGCGCGACAAGCTCGAGGCGCTGGCATGCCACGGCATGCAGCAGGTGCTGATCGAACGCTTCGACGCCCGGCTGGCCGATATGTCGGCCAACGCATTCATTGAAGACCTGCTGGTAAACCGGCTGTGCACGCGGTGGCTCCTGGTGGGCGAAGATTTCCGCTTCGGCCGCAAGCGCAGCGGCGACATCGACCTGTTGCGCGAGGCCGGCATGGTGCATGGCTTCGAGGTGCAGACGCTGGCTGACGTGACAGACGACCATGGCCATCGCGTGTCGAGCTCGGAGGTACGCACCGCGCTGGCGGTGGGCGACATCGCCCGCGCCCAGGACCTGCTGGGCCGGCCGTTCCAGATCAGCGGCCATGTCGTCCACGGCCAGAAACTGGGCCGCACCCTGGGCTTTCCCACCCTGAACCTGCGCGTGGCCGCCCGTTGCGCCGCACGGTCGGGCATCTATGTCGTGCGCGTGCACGGGCTGGGCGACCAGCCCCGGCCGGCAGTCGCCAGCCTGGGCGTGCGCCCCACTGTCGAAGATGGCGGGCGGGTGCTGCTCGAGGCACACCTGCTCGATGGGGGGGCCGACGCATACGGTAAACTCGTGCGAGTCGAGTTCCTGCACAAACTGCGGGACGAAGAAAAATTTCCTGATCTCCCTTCCCTGACTGCCGCCATCGCCGAAGACGCGCGAAATGCGCGCGCCTATTTTGCCGTTCATGGACTATAAAAAAACCCTCAACCTGCCCGACACCCCTTTTCCCATGCGGGGGGATCTCGCCAAGCGCGAACCCGCCTGGGTTGCCCAGTGGGAAGAAAACCACGTCTACCAGGCCATCCGAGCGGCCAGCCGCGGGCGCCCTCGCTTTGTTCTGCATGACGGGCCGCCCTATGCGAACGGCGATATCCACATCGGCCACGCGGTCAACAAGATCCTGAAGGACATCATCGTCAAGAGCCGCAACATGGCGGGCTACGATGCGCACTACGTGCCCGGTTGGGACTGCCACGGCATGCCGATCGAGATCCAGATCGAAAAAAAATACGGCAAGCATCTGCCCGTGACCGAGGTGCAGGCCAAAGCGCGCGCCTATGCGCTTGAGCAGATCGACCGGCAGCGCAAGGACTTCAAGCGGCTCGGCGTATTGGGCGAATGGGACCGCCCGTACCTGACCATGAACCACGCCAACGAGGCCAATGAAATCCGCGCGCTGGGCAACATCCTGCAAAAGGGGTATCTGTTCCGCGGGCTGAAGCCGGTGAACTGGTGTTTTGATTGCGGCTCGGCGCTGGCAGAGGCAGAGGTCGAATACGCGGACCGCGTCGACCCTGCCATCGACGTGGCCTTTCCGTTCGCCGACAAACCGGCGCTGGCCCAGGCGTTCGGCCTGCCTTCGGTAGACGATGGCGCGGTAGTGATCTGGACGACCACCCCCTGGACCATCCCCGCCAACCAGGCCTTGAACGTGCATCCGGAAATCGACTACGCGCTGGTCCGCGTCACGCCGGTTCCCGCGCATGGCCCGCTTTTGCTGCTGGCGCGCGAACGTGTCGAGCCCTGCCTGCAGGCCTGGGGCCTGCAGGGCGAAGTGATCGCCACGGCTACCGGGGCGGCGCTGGCGGGCCTGCGCTTTCATCATCCGCTGGCCCAGGCCGACGCCGGCTATGACCGCAGCTCGCCTGTTTACGTGGGGGACTATGTCACGCTGGATACCGGCACCGGCGTCGTGCATTCCGCGCCCGCCTACGGTATCGAGGACTTCGTATCCTGCAAGGCGCATGGGCTGGCCGACGACGACATCCTCAATCCCGTGCTGGGCGATGGCAAATATGCGGAAAGCTTGCCGTTGTTCGGCGGGCTGTCGATCTGGGATGCCAATCCTCGCATCGTCGACGCCCTGAAGGCGGCCGGCTCGCTCATGCATGTACAGAAGCTGCCCCACAGCTATATGCATTGCTGGCGCCACAAGACGCCGGTGATCTTCCGCGCCACCAGCCAGTGGTTTGCCGGCATGGACGTCAAGCCTGCCGACGGCGGCCCCACGCTGCGTGAGACGGCCCTGGCCGGCATCGAGGCCACGGCGTTCTACCCCGCCTGGGGACGCGCGCGGCTGCACGCCATGATCGCAAACCGCCCCGACTGGACGCTGTCGCGGCAACGCCAGTGGGGCGTGCCGATGGCCTTCTTCGTGCACAAGGAAACGGGCGCGCTGCACCCCCGCACGCCCGAACTGCTCGAACAGGTGGCCCAGCGCGTCGAAAAGCACGGCATCGAAGCCTGGCAGGCGCTGGACCCCCGCGAATTGCTGGGCGACGAGGCCGATCAATACGAAAAGAACCGCGACACGCTCGATGTGTGGTTCGATTCCGGAACTACCCACGCCACCGTACTGGGCGGCAAAGACCAGGTACTGGGCGGCTCGCACGGCGCCGAACTGGCGTGGCCGGCCGACCTTTACCTGGAAGGCTCGGACCAGCACCGCGGCTGGTTCCATTCGTCGTTGCTGACCGGCTGCATGCTGTATGGGCAGCCCCCCTACAAAGGCTTGCTGACGCACGGGTTCGTCGTCGATGGCCAGGGCCGCAAAATGAGCAAGTCGGTGGGCAATGTGATTGCCCCGCAAAAGGTTTCCGACTCGCTGGGTGCCGAGATCCTGCGCCTGTGGGTGGCATCCACCGACTATTCCGGCGAGCTCTCCATTTCCGACGAGATCCTCAAGCGGGTGGTCGAAGGCTATCGGCGCATCCGCAACACGCTGCGCTTCCTGCTGGCCAACCTGGCCGACTTCGACGCCGTGGGCCAGGCGGTGCCTTATGGCGAGCTGCTGGAAATCGACCGGTACGCGCTTGCAATGACGGCGCAGATGCAGGCCGAAGTCGTGGCGCATTGCGAACGCTACGACTTCCACCCTGCGGTGGCGCGCCTGCAGACTTTCTGTTCGGAAGACCTGGGCGCGTTCTACCTGGATATCCTCAAAGACCGGCTGTACACCACGGCCGCCGACAGCCGCGCACGGCGCTCGGCACAGACGGCCCTGGCCGAGATCACGCAGGCGCTGCTCAAGCTGATGGCGCCTATCCTGTCGTTCACCGCCGAAGAAGCCTGGAAGGTGCTGGCCGACTCTGCCTTGCGCAACCAGGCAGATGCGGGGCGTGTCACCATTTTCACCGAGGTTTATCACACCTTGCCGCCGGACGCCGACAGCGACGCCTTGCTGCAGAAGTGGGCGCGCCTGCGCACGATCCGTGCCGAGGTCCAGCGCAAGCTCGAAGAAGTGCGTACCGCCGGCGGCATCGGTTCGTCGCTGCAGGCCGAAGTCGACGTGTATGCCCATGGCGCCGATCTTGAATTGCTGCAAAGTCTGGGCGACGACCTGCGTTTCGTCCTGATTGTCTCGCGCGCAACCGTACATGCCGGCGAGGGCGAGCTGCGCATCGAAATCGCGCCCTCGGCGCACCAGAAATGCGAGCGCTGCTGGCATTGGCGCCTGGATGTGGGTAGCCATGCCGACCATCCGGAGATCTGCGGCCGTTGTGTCAGCAACCTGTTCGGCGCGGGCGAACCGCGCGAGAAGGCCTGACGCATGGCTGCCACTGCAGCCGGCAAAGCCCCCGCCCCGTCCAGCCGTACGCCCCATATCGGGCATTGGCTGGCGCTGGCGGCGGCGATAATCATCCTGGACCAGGTCACCAAGCTGTATTTCGACGCGGCCTTCGAATACGGCGAGCGCCTGAATGTACTGCCGGTGTTCGACTTCACGTTGATGTACAACCGCGGGGCGGCCTTCAGTTTCCTGGCATCCGAAGGCGGCTGGCAACGCTGGTTCTTCACGACGCTGGGGATCGTGGCCGCGGTCATCATCGTCTGGATGCTTCGGCGCCACCGTGAACAGCCGCGTTTCTGCCTGGCGCTGACGCTGATTCTGGGCGGCGCGCTGGGCAACGTGATCGACCGCCTGGCCTACGGGCACGTCATCGATTTCCTGCTTTTCTACTGGAAAGACTGGTACTACCCGGCGTTCAACGTGGCGGACATCAGCATCACGTGCGGCGCCGTACTGCTGGTGCTGGACGAACTGTTGCGCACGCGCCGCTCCCGCAACGCTTAAAATCACTTCATTCCTTTCACCGCCCTGACTGACGGCGCTCGCCCGCCGGCCCTCCATGCTTGATCTTGCCCGCAAACGCATCGTCCTCGGCCTGACTGGCGGCATCGCCTGCTACAAGATCGCCGAGCTGGTCAGGCGCCTGACGGAACAGGGGGCCGTGGTCGATGTCGTCATGACAGAAGCCGCCACCCATTTCATTACGCCGGTCACCATGCAGGCCCTGTCCGGACGGCCGGTGTATGTCGACGCCTGGGATGCGCGCATCGGCAACAACATGGCGCATATCGAACTGACCCGCGGCGCCGACGCTGTGCTCGTGGCGCCGGCCAGCGCCGACTTCATGGCCAAGCTGGTGTACGGCATGGCCGACGACCTGCTCTCTACGCTGTGCCTGGCGCGCGCCTGCCCGCTGCTGGTGGCTCCCGCCATGAACCGCGAGATGTGGGCCAACCCCGCGACTCAACGCAATGTGGCGCAACTGCGGGCCGACGGCATCACCGTGCTGGGGCCGGCGTCCGGCGAGCAGGCCTGTGGCGAAACCGGCGACGGCCGCATGCTTGAAGCGCACGAGCTGCTGGTCGACCTGATTGCCTTTTTCCAACCCAAGGTGCTGGCCGGCCGTCACCTGCTGCTGACCGCCGGGCCTACTTCCGAACCCGTGGACCCCGTGCGTGTGCTGAGCAACCGCTCGTCGGGCAAGACCGGTTACGCATTGGCGCGGGCCGCGCGCGAAGCCGGCGCGCGGGTCACGCTGGTAACCGGCGCGACCGCCCTGCCCATCCCGCGTGGCGTCACCGCGCTGTCGGTGACCACCGCGCGCCAGATGCACGACGCCGTCATGGCCAACGCGCACGACGCCGACGTATTTATCGCGGTAGCAGCCGTGGCCGACTGGCGCGTGAAAAACGTCAGCGATCAGAAACTGAAGAAAACCACCGAAGGCGGCGGCGCGCCCGTGCTCGAATTCGAGCCCAACCCGGATATCCTGGCCGAAGTCGCCAAGCTGCCCAATGGACCATGGTGCGTAGGCTTTGCGGCCGAAACCGAAAAACTGGCCGAACATGCCGAGGCCAAGCGCCTGCGCAAGGGCATCCCCCTGTTGGTGGGCAACCTGGCCCACAAGGTCATGGACGCAGACACCACCGAACTGGTGCTGTTCGACGCCAACGGCCCCCACCCGTTGCCGGCGGGCTCCAAGCTCGAGGCCGCGCGCAGGCTCATCGCGGAAATCGCGGCGCGCCTGCCCTGAGCGCGCCTGCTTGCGCATTCAGCCTGCGGCCGGGCTGAGCCGGGCATCGGCGGGCCCGTCTCCCTTGATCACCCGCGCCAGCAGCGCCACGATGGCAAGGGTCAGGGCCACGCGCCCCACCAGGATGATCCAGATATCCGCGCCCAGCGTCAGCAGCAGCGCGGTATCTTCGATAAGCGAGTGCGACAGCGAAATCCAGGCCAGCGCCAAAAAGCGCGTGCGCGCCGACAGTTCGTTCTTGTCAGCCTCTTCAATGATGAGCGCGCCGCCGTAGCTCAAGCCCAGGAGGACGCCCACGGTGGTCACCGGAGCAACCTGGGCGTTCAGGCCCGACAGGCGCAACAACGGCATCAACAGGGCCGTAATGGCACGGGTCAGCCCGGTCCGGTCGAAGATGTCGAGCAGTACTAACAGCGCGACAATCACTCCGTATGTAATCAGCAACGACACGGCGGTGCTCTGCAGCCAGGCCATCAGGCCGCTGCCGGCGGGTTCCCCCTCCAGGGCCGAACCCTGCAGCCAACCCAGGGAAACCGGGTCTTGCAACCAGCCGCCCCAACTGCAGGCCCACCCCACGATGGCCGCATACAGGACGGCCGCCCCCACGCGTAGCGCGCCCGTTGCCCAGAAGCTCGCGCCGGCGCGGCGCACGATGGCCTGCTCCACCGGCAGACCGTGCGCAAACAGCACCATGGCGCACAAGGCGCTCAACTGGGCCGCGGTGAAATCCAGTGTCGGCGCCAGGCTGATCATGGCGGCAATGGCGCCATACACCCCCACGCACATGCCCGCCACCCAGATCATGCCGGCCTCGGGCGGCAGATTCAGCAGCCCCATGGCGGGCGCGATGACACGACCCAGAGCGTCGACCCAACCCAGCCACTGCATGACCTGGACCAGCGCCATGACCGGCAGCATCACCTTTACCAGGACCAGGAACAAGCGCCGGCTGCGGCGCCACAGGTTGACGAGATACGGCACGGGGAACATCCAGTATGCAATGAGAGTCGGGGCACCAGCATAAGGCAGCCGCCGCGAAATTAGGACGCATTTTATTGTGTATCACGCACGATTATTGTGCTAAGTTGCCTTGAAACTGCACGAATCGCCCAATGCACGCGCGCACCGGCGGGCGTGCGACCCCGCTAGCCTGAAAACCCAATATGACCCTGGACAACCTGGACGTGCGCATCCTGGCGCAACTGCAGCGTGATGCCGACCTTTCCAACGCCGCGCTCGCAGCGCGCGTGGGCCTGTCGCCCTCGGCCTGCCTGCGGCGCGTTGCCCGGCTAAAAAAGCAAGGCATCATTCGGCGCATCGTGGCCGTGGTGGACCCCGCCCGGGTCGCCCATGGATTGACCGCCATTGTCACCGTGGAATTCGCGCGGCATGGCACGGTTCACCGGCTGGACTTTCTTGCGCGCGTGCGTATCGAACCGACCGTCACGCAATGCTATATGGTCACCGGCGACGTCAGTTGCGTATTGATCGCCCATATGCGCGACATGGACGATTACCTGGCGTTGGCCGACCGGCTGTTCGAACGAGACGACAACGTCCAGGCGTTCTATACGCACATCGTGATGCAGACCATCAAGCACGAGCCCGGCATACTGATGTAGCGCGCGGCGCTTACGGCAGCGCCCGCGCGGCGTAGGCGGCCCATTCGGCCAGCGGCAACGGCGTGCTGCTGTCGAAGATGCGCGCCAGCAGCAACTGCATCTGCGGCCATCCGCCGCGCCCGCTCGGCCACCGGCGCGGCACCACGGGATGCCAGCGTCCATCGGCGCCGCGCTCGGCCATCACGAATCGAAAGGTGTAATAGCCGGCCACACCCATGCGCAGGTCGGTCACCACCAGGGCGTCGCCGATCACGTCGTAGCGCAGCCAATCGTCCGTGAACCAGCGCAGGCGATCGTGCAATGCCACCCCGTCCAGAATGGGCCGCTGCGCCAGGTGCAGCGGCAGCGCCAGCATTTCGGGGGGATGTCTGTCGAGCCAGCCGCTTACGGCTTCGTAGTACTGACCGTGGCCGTCTTTGGCCAGCACGCGCCACAACAAAATATTGAACGGCATGGGGGTTGCCAGCACGGCAGTCGGGCGCACGCCTTGCTGCAACAGCGCCTGCCTGACCCGCTCTTCTGCGTGCCAGCGCCCTGCCAGGGCCACGCCCAGGTACACCGTGCCCAGCATCAACACTATTGCCAGGGCGCGGCGCGTCCCGCCCGTGCAGCCGAAAATCGCAGCGGCCAATACCGCCAGGGCCAACGGCACCGTATAGACCGGGTCGATGATGAACATCGCCGACCAGCTTTCCGGCACGCTGGGCCACGGCCAGAAGAGCTGCGTGCCATACACCGTGAACGCGTCCAGGACGGGGTGTGTGACCAGCACCAGGAACAGCGTCAGGAACAGGCGCCCGGCGCTGTAGGGCGCATGCGGCCATTTCTTGCGTATCAGCCATGCCAGCACGGCAGCCAGGCCGCCCAGCACGAAGACGGAATGCGAAAAGCCGCGATGGTAGGTCATGAGCGACACCGGATCGGGGTAGCTCACCAGGACATCCAGGTCGGGCAAGGTGGCAAGCAGGCCGCCGTACAGCAAGGCCTTGCGACCCTGGTACCGGCCCATCAGGCTGCCCTGGATGCCGGCTCCCAGCACCGCTTGTGTCAGAGAATCCATAGTCGTCGGGATAGGTGGCGCGGTTGTTGATGGACAGGCCGGCGATCCCGGCGGGCGCGGCCACGATGGCAGGCGTTAAGATACCGCATCGGCCACGTCGGTTTGTTGCAACGTCGTGGCGCCTCATGCGATATACCACTGACTCGGAACGGAACCCATGGCCATCGATGGCGAACCTGAAGACGGCGATTACGTACGCTACATCGACTCCCTGAATCGCCAGGCCGGCTCGCCCGGACAGGTGCTGCAGAAGCCGGCGCGAGCAAGCGACAGGGGCGGCTGGGGCCGCCGCGGCGCCACCACGTCTCACGGCACCCCGTCCGCACCGGCGCCCGCCGCCGCCCTGCCTGGCGTGGCCCCGGGCGATGCCGGCAGGCCGCCCCCCACCCTTGCCGCCCGCACCGGGCAGCGACGAGTGGCGCTTGCCCTGACCATCGCCGGCGCCTTTGCCCTCTGGCACGCGGTGCGGCTGCTCATGCTGGCGCTCGAGTACGACCCGATGGAGTTCGACGACCTGGTTCCCGCAGTGTTCCTGGGAATCTGCGCGTTCATGCTGCTCAAGGGCGGCAGCCGCCTGCGTTCGGCACAACGCCGCCGGCCATTGCCTGCCTTGCCGCCGCTGAGCACCCTGCCGCCGCGCGACCAGGGGCGGGCCTGACCGGGCCGCGGCCTGGTGCTAACATTCCGGGCCCAAGGCGGCCATGCCAACTGACATTGCGGAGCATTCGTGAGCGACACCCCAGCCGGACTGACCGAAGCCCAAGCGGCAACCATGCTGAAACTGCAGGACCGCCTCAACAGCCTGATCAATCCACAATGGATAGACGGCGGCGCCCGATTCCTGCGTGCCGCCTTCGTGGAATCGGCAGAAGCGCTGGAACACTATGGCTGGAAATGGTGGAAGAAGCAAAGCACCGACCTGCCGCAAGTGCAGATGGAACTCATCGACATCCTGCACTTTTACCTGTCTCACACACTGGTGTCGGCCAAGGGCTGCGCAACCGATGCGGCGTTGCTGCTGGTGGCCGACCTGGCCGCCCCCGACACCATTGTGCTCGACGGCAACCCGCACAGGCTCGAAGCACTCGATGTGCCGCAATTGCTCGAGCTGATCGGCGGCCTGGCAGTATGCGGACGCGCCAGCTACAAAACGCTGGAATGCACTATGGCGCGCTGCGGCCTCACCTGGGACGAAGCCTTCAATCAGTACGTCTCCAAGAACGTACTGAATATCTTCCGCCAGGAAAACGGTTACCAGGCCGGCACCTATATCAAGATGTGGCACGGCGAAGAAGACAATGTGGTACTGGCGCGCCTGATGTCCGCCCTGGACCCCACGCGCGCCGATTTTGCCGAAGCCCTGCACGGCGGCTTGTCGGAGGCCTACGCGAAAGTGCGCTGACGGCCCTTTGGGCAGGCGCCCTGGGCTTCCCGCCGCAGGCGCCCGGGCGGCCCCGCTCAGGCCGCCTCGATCACCGTCTGCAGGAACTGGCGCGTGCGCTCTTCGCGCGGGTTCGAGAACAACACGCTGGACTCCGCATCTTCGACCACGTTGCCCTGGTCGAAGAACAGGGTGCGGTCGGAACTGCGTTCGGCAAAACCCATCTGGTGCGTGACGATGATCATCGTCATCGTGCGCTGGGCCGCCAGATCGCGCAGGATCTGCAGGATGCCGCCCACCAGCTCCGGGTCCAGCGCCGAGGTCACCTCGTCGAACAGCATGACTTCCGGACGCATCGCCAGCGCCCGCGCAATGCCCACGCGTTGTTTCTGGCCGCCCGAGAGCTGGGCGGGATAGGCGTCCAGCTTGTCGCCCAGGCCTACCAGTTCCAGGTATTCGCGCGCGCGCTGCGCTGCCTCGTCCCGCGACAGGCCCTCTACGTAGATGGGCGCTTCCATCACGTTGCCCATCGCCGTTTTGTGCGGAAACAGGTTGAAGTGCTGGAACACCATGCCAATCTTGCCGCGCACGCGCCGCACATGGGCCGAATTGGGCCCCGCCTGCCGCCCCTGGGCGTCCACCCACATCGACTGCCCGTCGATCAGGATCTCGCCGCTGGTGGGGCGGTCCAGCGTCATCAACAGGCGCAGCAACGTCGACTTTCCAGAGCCCGACGGACCGATGACCGATACCGTCTGGCCCGCCGGAATTTCCAGGTTGATGCCGCGCAGCACCTCCAGCTCGCCATAGCGTTTACACAGATTTTTCAGGCTGATGCTCGCGCTCATCGAGAACCTCCAAATTTTTTCAACCACGCCTCCAGGCGGCGCACGCCCCAGGCGGCGCCCAGGCTTAGCACCAGGAACAGTGCCCCGACCAGGGTCAGCGGCTCGGTATAGCGGAATGTGGCCGATCCGATGATCTTGCTCTGCTGCAGCAGCTCTACCACCGTAATGGCCGACAGCAGCGGCGTGTCTTTGAACATGGCCACCAGGTAATTGCCCAGCGCCGGCACCACAGGCGGAATAGCCTGGGGCAGGACGACGCCCACTGCCGTACGCCAGGGCGACATGTTCAATGCCGTAGCCGCCTCGAGCTGCCCACGAGGCACTGATTCCAAACCGGCGCGGTAGACCTCGGCGCAGTACGCGGCATAGTGCACGCCCAGCGCCAGAATGCCGGTGGCCAGCGGCGACATCCGAAACCCGCTTTGCGGCAGTACATAGAACAGGAAATACATCTGTACCAGCAGCGGCGTGCTGCGCACGAACTCGATCAACAGCGCCGTCGGCGCCGAGATCACGCGCAAGCGCGACCGGCGCAGCAAGGCCAGCACCAGTCCCAGCACGATGGCCAGCAACATCCCCAGCGCCGTGGCCTGCACGGTGATCACCAAAGCCGAGCCCAATGCGGGCAGTATTTCCCAGGCAAAAGTCCAATCAAAAATGGGCTTCATCGGACGCGGAACCTCCGCTCGAGCAGGCGTATGCCGGCAGTAATCACCAACGCCACGGCAAAATACAGCAGCAGCAGGAGCAGGAAGACTTCAGTCGTGCGCAGGGTCTCGGCCCTGAGCATCTGCCCTCGGAATGTCAGGTCGGTAATGGTGATCAGCGACACCAGCGCGGTGTTCTTCAACAGCTCGATCAGCAGATTGCCGGCGGGCGGCAACATGGCCGGAAAGGCCTGCGGCAGCACAATGCGCCGCATACTCTGCGCCGACGTCATGTTCAGCGCCACCGCCGCTTCACGTTGCCCCGGCGCCACCGCCTGGATGGCGCCACGCACCACCTCGGCGCCGTACGCGCCTGCATTGGCGGCCAGCACCACAATGCCCACTGTGACCGCGGGCAGCTTCATGCCGAACAAGGGCAGCACGTAGTAGAACCAGAACAATTGCACCAGCGCCGATGTGCCGCGGAATACTTCAACGTAGGTCGTGGCCGGCCAGCGGATCCAGCGATGCGGCGACAGGCGTGCAAGGCCCGCCAGCAGCGCGATCGGAACGGCCAGCGCAGCCGCTCCGATCGTGATGCGCAGCGTCATCGCCAGCCCATCGAGCAAGGGGGGCAGCAGCCCCGCCATGCCTTCTAGCGTAATAGCCATGCGTTACTGGCCGTTGGCCGCACACAGCTTTTCAGCCGTCACGTCGCCGGGCAGTTCGTTCTTGCCAAACCCGAAGGGCTCCACCAGCTTCGCATGCTCTTCGGAACCGATGAACTTGGCCAGCTCGGCGTTGAACGCGTCGACGAATTCCTGGTCGGCCGGGCGGAAAACGAATGCGCCATAGCCGCGCACGCTTTCGCCGTCGATCACCGGGTCGGTAAACGGCTCGGCCTTTTCCAGGTCGCCGGTGGCCGACTTCTTCATCAGGTCGTTAATGGTCAGCGCGGTGGCGCCATAGGCATCGGCCCGGCCGGCCTGCACGCCGGACAACGCGCTCACGACATCGGGAAACACCACTACCCGGTCGGTCGGAATGTCCAGCTTGCGCGCATACTCGCTCTGGATCGCACCCACGACCACGCCCAGGCGCACGTCGTCCTGCTTGGCGATGTCTTCGTAGCTGTGCAGATTCTTGGGGTTGCCTTTCTGCACCAGGAACGCTTCGCCCACCCCGTAGGTGGGGTTGGAAAAAGTCGCCTGCTGGCAACGTTCGGGCGTGATGTACATGCCCGCCGCAATAATGTCGAAGCGATTGGCCTGCAGGCCGGGGATCAGCGAGCCGAACTCTGTCAGCACGCCTTCTACTTCGTTGATGCCCATGCGCTTGAGCACCACGCGCGCGATCTCGACGGCCTCGCCAGTCAGGCGGTTTTCGGCGCTGTCCATATAGGCATAAGGCGCCTCGTTGGCGTACCCGATACGGACCTTGCCCGCCTCTTTTGCGGCCTGCAGCGTGCTTTGGGTCGCCGGCGGCGGCTCATTGGACGCAGCCTTGGCGGGTTCTTCGTCTGCCGAATCCGAGCATGCCGCCAACAACCCCAGACTGACTGCCAATACGGCCCATTTCATTTTGTCCAGAATAAGTGACATGCGCAGCTCCCATTGAAGATAGTTATATACAAAACCAATTCACGCGAAATAGTACGTCAATCAATCATTTCAACACAAACCATATGGCGACAAAAAAGCAGGCGCGCGGCCTGCTTGAAGGGCAAAGTTTTCACGATTCGCCCGTTGCAGCACGCCTGAAGCGGCGTCTGCCCCGGCGAATCAGGGTCGTTACCGAGCGTAGGAAAACTTTCCGTCTCGTATCACACCCATGACCCGGGCGCGCTCGTCAAAGCCCTGATGATCGGTTTTGGAGATGTTGAGCACCCCGTTGGGCACGACCAGATCCTGCGTACTTTCGAGCGCATCGCGCAGCGCGGCGCGAAATTCCGGCGTACCCGGCTTGGCGCCCGTCTTGAGCGCGCGCCCTACCGCCGAATCGAGCAGTATCCAGGCGCCATACGCGTCGCCGGCGAACTGGGTAAGGGTATTGGCCCCATACTGGGCCTCGTACTTGTCCGCGAATTCCACGGCCACTTTCTTGACCGGATTGTCATCGGGCAGTTCGCGCGCCACGACGCCCGGCCCCGTGGGGAACAGCGTGCCTTCGACATCCTTGCCGCCTACCTGCAGGAATTCGAGCGTGCCGATGCCGTGCGTCTGGTAAATGGGCCCTTTGTAGCCACGTTGCACCAGGGTCTTTTGAGGCAAGGCCGCAGGCGTGCCAGACCCGGCGATCAATATCGCCTCCGGCTGCGCCGCCATGGCCTTGAGCACCTGGCCCATCACGGATGCATCATTGCGCTGGAACCGCTCTTGCGCCACCAGCTTGATGTCGCTGCCGGCCGCCTTGGTGAATTCGCTGAGCCAGCTGTCGCCGTAAGAGTCCGCGAAACCGATGAAGGCCACGCTCTTGATTCCCTTGCGACGCATGTCATCCACCAGCGCCGTGGCCATCAGGGAATCGTTCTGCGGCATCTTGAACGCCCAGCGCCGCTTGGGGTCGCTCGGCGGCTCGACGATGACGGCCGACGCGGCCAGGGCCACCATGGGAGTGCCCGTCTCGGCAAGTACGTCCAGGGCGGCCAGTGCCGATGCGGTGATGTTGGGTCCGACGATCGCATCCACCTTGTCTTCGGAGGTGAGCTTGCGGATGTTCTTGACGGCGCGGCTGACATCGGTGCCGTCGTCCAGCACGATGTAGCGCGCCGGCTGGCCTGCCAGCGTCTGCGGCCACAGGCGCAGGGCATTGTTGGTCTGGATGCCGATGGCGGCGGCTGGCCCCGTGGTCGAGACGTCGATCCCGATCACGACTTCGGCGCGGGCCGACCAGGACAGCATCGGCAGGATAGTGGCGGCGGCGGCAGCCAACCGTAGTAACGAAGAGGACATGGCGGGTATCCGGCAGAAATGTTGAAAAAATCCGTCAGCAGGCGTGCAAGGCGCTATTTTGCCCCAGGCTCTGCGTTTGCGCGCCCTTGATGCGCTTCGTACACCATGGCGGCCAGCGTCAGGTCTTCCAGCGCGCTGCCCACCGCCTTGAACACGGTGATCTGGCGGTCATCGGCGCGGCCGGGAGCCTGCCCCGCAACCAGCTCGGTCAGCGTGCCGCGTATGGCGGCCGGCGTGAGCACGCCCGCGTCAAACGCCGCCAGCAGGTCGCCTGCCTTGGTCGGCGCCTCGTCGGTGTCTACATAGACTTCCGCCCCCGCGAAACACTGTGGATCCGTTTCCTTCATTTCGGGCTTGAAGCTGCCGATCAGGTCCAGGTGCGTGCCCGGGCGCAGCCACGCGCCACGCACCAGCGGCTCGGTCGACAGCGTCGAGCAACTGACAATGTCGGCCTGGCGCACCCCGTCTTCCAGTGATTCGATAGCGGCGGCGTCAAAACCCTGTTGCACCAGCGACTCGGCCAGCTTGCGTGCCCCTGCCGGGCGTATGTTCCAAACCAGCACCCGCTCGATGGGCCGTACGGCGCGCATCGCCTGCGCCACCAGCCCGGCAATGCGTCCCGACCCGACGATCAGCAATACCTTGGCATCCTGCCGCGCCAGGTACGAGGCGCCCAGTGCCGCCGCACCCGCCGTGCGATACACCGTCACGATATCGCCATCGACCTGTGCCAGGGGCACTCCGGTACGGGCGCTATAAAGCGTGTAGGTGGCATGCAGGCCGGGCAGGCCCTGCCGGGTGTTTTCGGGAAAGATATTGATGACCTTTACGCCGAAATAACCCTGCTCGTTCCACGCCGGCATGATCAGCGACGTGCCCTGCGAACCGCCCGACTCAATGGCGTGGACGTGGCGCGGCGGCACGCTGGCGCCCGCCTGGAAGGCGGTGCGCAGGGCCGAGATCACGGCGGGAAATTCCAATACGCTGCGGGTCTTTTCGGTGTCGATAACTTGCATGCAATCCTCCTGTAGGATCGCCATTATCGCTTGGGCCGGGCCCTGCGGGCAGGCCACGCCCGCGGGCGGCCGCCCAAAACAAAATGCCAGTCGGGCGACTGGCATTTGCCTGACGGGCAGCGCCCGTATCAGCGGTGCGGATCGTGATAGGCGGAAATGGTGGGATGCATCTGCCTGGCTTGATCCATGCCGTGCAGCACTTCGCCCACCGCTTCCAGAAAGCCGGTTACACGGTGCTGCATGCGGCGCCAGAAGCCTGGCATCCCGCCTGCCGGTTGGCCCGGCGTCGTGGCCCTGCGAGTGGAATCTTCCATGACCTGCTCCTTGAGAGAATGAAAGGGCACCACCTGGACCATCTTAGTCCTGCTTTTGCTGCTTCACAACATTTTTTGATGCATCAAAATTTTTGTTGTGTTTAAAGCACAAACTGGCTGCCATCAGCACCCACATGGCCTACGCGCTTTTTCATTCCACAATTTTATTGCGCACTGCACAATTCATCCATAAGCCGGCAAGACCCTGCCGGCAGCATGCCGAACTCCCTCCACCAGGCCAGACGCCCCTAGTATTTCGAAGCCGGCCCACAAAGCCGCCAACACAGTGTGTCTGCCCGAAAACCCCTCAGGGACCCGATATGCCGCAAAATGCATCCATCAACCGCCGCTTTGTCCTGGCCGCGCACCCCCGCGGCCTGCCCCAGACCACCGACTTCAGGCTGGAACACACCGAAGTTCCCGCGCCGCATCATGGGCAGGTGCTGCTGCGCACCCTTGCCCTGTCGCTGGATCCATATATGCGCAATTTGATGGACGAAGTGGGTCCGGCCTACGCGGCAGCCGTGCCGTTGGGCGAACCCATGGTGGGCGGCACTGTCAGCCGCGTGGTGGAGTCGCGCCATGCACAATTCCGGCCGGGCGACCTGGTGCTGGCCAACGCAGGCTGGCAGGACTACGCCCTGTCCGATGGAACGGATCTGCTGCCGCTTGCGGGCATGCCGCAACCCAGCTATGCGCTGGGCGCGCTGGGCATGCCCGCCTTTACGGCCTACGTGGGCCTGTTGGATATCGGCCAGCCACGGCCCGCAGAGACTGTGGTGGTGGCCGCCGCCACCGGCGCGGTGGGCGCCATGGTGGGCCAGATCGCCAAGCTCCAGGGCGCTCGCGTGGTGGGCATTGCGGGGGGCCGCGAAAAGTGCGGCTATGCAGTGCAGGAATTGGGCTACGACGCCTGCCTCGACCGCCACGACCCACGGCTGCCGGCTATGCTGGCCGCCGCCTGCCCCCAGGGCATTGATGTGTACTTCGAAAATGTGGGAGGAACCGTCTTCGATGCGGTGCTGCCACTGCTGAATATCGGGGCCCGTGTACCGATCTGCGGCGTGATCGCGCACTACAACGACGACGGGCCGCCCACAGGGCCCGACCGTCTGCCGGCCATGATGGCCGCCGCGCTGCAGAAGCGCATCCGCCTGCAGGGCTTCATCATCCTGGACCACTATGCCGATCGCTACGAGGCTTTCCGGCGCGACATGAGCGCGTGGATCGACGCTGGCCGCATCAAGGTGCGCGAACACCGCGTCAGCGGATTGGAGCAGGCGCCCGCCGCCTTCATCGACCTGCTTCAGGGACGCAACTTCGGCAAGGTGATCGTAGAGATCGCGCCATAAACCAGCGATCGGTCGGGCCGCGATCGGTCGTCAGGGCTGACCGAGCAGGTCCAGGTCGACCGGCAGGGCCCGGTTCAGGGCGGCCGCCACCTTGACCCGCAACTCGTTGCTGTGCGCGCGGCGGATTTCGCGCTTTACATCGAGCAGCTGCTGCGGGTGCATCGAAAACTCGGTAAGCCCCAGGCCCAGCAGCAGGCGCGTGAGGCGGGCATCGCCCGCCATCTCGCCGCACACGGCAACGGGCTTGCCCAGGCGGGCGCCGGCGTTGATGGTATTGGCCACCAGCCGCAACACCGCGGGATGCAGCGGATCGTAAAGGCTGGCCACGTCGTGGTCGCCACGATCGATGGCCAGCGTGTATTGAATCAGGTCGTTCGTGCCGATCGACAGGAAGTCCAGCGCCTGCGCGAACGGTTCAATGGCGATGGCCACCGCCGGCACCTCGACCATGGCGCCGACTTCCAGGCGTTCTGCATACGGCTGCCCGCGCGCGTCCAGCTCGCGCCGCGCGGCGTCGATCGCCGCCAGCGCGGCGGCGACTTCGTGCATGTGCGTCACCATCGGCAGCAACAGCCGCACGTTGCCGTGCGCCGAAGCCCGCAGGATGGCCCGCAACTGCGTGGCGAACATCTCGGGCCGGGCCAGGCAATAACGGATGGCGCGCTGCCCGAGCGCCGGGTTGGTAGCCACCGTGGCCTCGTCGTCAAGCGTCTTGTCGGCGCCGATGTCCAGCGTACGTATGGTGACGGGGCGCCCTCCCATGACGCGCGCCACCGCAGCGTAGGCCTGGTATTGCTCTTCTTCGTCGGGCAGCGACGGCCGGCCCATGAACAGGAACTCGCTGCGGAACAACCCGATGCCATGCGCCCCTGCCTGCACCGCGGCGGCCGCTTCATCGGGCAGTTCGATGTTGGCGTTGAGCACGATGGCGATGCCATCCAGGGTAACGGCGGGTTCGTCGCGCAACAGGGCGAGCTCGGCGCGCTCGGCGGCATAGGCAACCTGCCGGTCGCGGTATTCCTGCAACATGGGCGGCGCGGGATTGAGCAGCACTACGCCGGCGTCGCCGTCGATGACCACCGTGTCGCCATCGCGCGCCAGGTCGCGCACATTGCCCAGCCCCACTACGGCCGGCACGCCCATGCTGCGCGCAACGATAGCGGTATGCGAAGTCGGCCCGCCCAGGTCGGTAACGAACGCGGCAAAGCGGCCGCCCCGCAACCGCAGCATATCCGACGGAGATATATCGTGGGCCACCACCACCAGGGGATCGTTGCCATCGAGGTCGGCGCCATCGGGCAGCATGGCGCTGCTTCCGGACAGCACCTGCAACACGCGCTCGATAACCTGGCGGACATCCGCGCCGCGCTCGCGCAGGTACTCGTCTTCCATGGCGTCGAACTGCTCGCCCAGAATCTGCCCCTGCGTGGCGAGCGCCCATTCTGCGTTGTAGAGCCGCTGCGCGATGAGGTCGCAGGTTTGCTCGGCCAATAACGGGTCGGCCATCAGCAATCGGTGCACGTTCAGCATCGCGCCCAGCTCGCGCGGCGCATCGGCCGGCAGCGTATCGACAATTTGCGCCAGGTCATCCTGCGCCCGGGAAAGCGCCTGGGTCAGACGCGCGCATTCTGCCTCGACGTCTTCGGGTGCGATACGGTAATGGGCCACTTCGAGCGATGCTGCGCCCATCACCACAGCGCGGCCGATCGCATATCCGCGCGCCACGCCCTTGCCATGCAACGCCACCACGGCGCAATGCGCCGTGGCAGGATGAGAAGGCGTGCTATTCGTGCTCACCGAATTTGCTGTCGAACAGGTTCTGGATTTCGGATAGCGCCCGGTCGGCATCGGCGCCCGACGCTTCGAGCCTGACGGTGACACCCTTTCCGGCAGCCAGCATCATGACTCCCATGATGCTTTTTGCGTTGACACGCTTGGCGCCCCGGGAAATAAAAATTTCGCTGCCAAACTGGCTGGCAAGCTGGGTGAGCTTGGCTGCTGCGCGCGCATGCAGGCCCAGCTTGTTTGAAATGACGATGTCTGAAGTTGGCATAGAAATCAGATAAACAGAGCCTGGCGCTGGCGGCCGGCCCGGGGAAACGATGTGTCGCCGCCGCGCCTGCGCCGTGCATCGACATGATAGGGCAAAATCCGGCTGCTCAATCTACGCGCAGACACCCCTGCACCCCACCCGCGAGCGCTTTTTCGCGCGTTTCCGCAAGGCTGGCCTCGCGTGAGGTCAGCGCCCGCAGCAGCATCGACGTGTTCAACCCCGCCACCACACAGCACTGCGTACCGAGGGCTTGCGCCTCTTCGACGGCACGCTTGGCGATATTGGCGGGCGTGGCGCCGATAAGGTCGGTCAGCACCAGCACGCCGCCGCCGGTATCGGCCGCACGAATGTCCTGCAGCACCGCGGGCACGCGATCGTCCGGCATGTCGTCGGGCTGGATGTCGTGCACCGCCATCTGGCTGCCCACGGCGGCGCCCAGCACGTGTTCGGCGAACTCGCGCATGGCCACTCCCAGTGGCGCATGCACCACGATAACAAGGCCGGTCATGGAGTGCCTTTACGTCGCAGCGCGTTCCAGGGCCTGGGCGAAAGCACCGGCCACATCGAAACCTGTCTGCTCGGCAATTTCGACGAAACAGGTCGGGCTGGTGACATTGACTTCGGTGACGTAGTCGCCGATGACATCCAGGCCCACCACCAATAGCCCGCGCGCCGCCAGCCGCGGCGCCACCACGGCCGCGATCTCGCGATCGCGCTCGGTGAGCGGCTGCGCCACGCCTCGACCGCCGGCAGCCAGGTTGCCGCGCGTTTCGCCGGCCAGCGGAATGCGCGCCAGCGAATACGGCACGGCCTCGCCGCCTATCAGCAAAATACGCTTGTCGCCCTGGACGATTTCCGGAATATAGCGCTGCGCCATGATAGTGCGGGCGCCGTTGTCGGTAAGCGTCTCGAGGATGGCGTTCAGGTTCGGCTCGGTGGCCTGCAGGCGAAAAATGCCGGACCCGCCCATGCCATCCAGCGGCTTGACAATGACATCGCGATGAAGCGCATGAAACGCCTTGATGCGGCCCATATCTCGCGTGACCAGCGTGGGCGCGGCCAGGTCGGCGAATTCGGTGATGGCGAGCTTTTCGGGATGATTGCGGATCGCGGCTGCGTCGTTGAACACCTTGGCGCCCTGCGCCTGGGCGTATTCGAGCATATGCGTGGAGTAGACATACTCCATGTCGAAGGGGGGATCCTTGCGCATGATGATCGCGCCGAACTCCGACAGCGGCACGTCCCGGGCGGCGGCGGTTTCACGCCACCATGCATGGCCGTGCAGATCGGCGCCCTGCACCAGCTCGATGGGCGTGCTGCGGGCCTGCACCACCCCCGCGTCGATGAACAGGTCTTCCTGAAGGGCGAAGCTAAGTGTATGGCCGCGCGCCACCAGCGCGCGCATCATGGCAACCGAAGAGTCCTTGTATGCCTTCAGAAGCGGCAGCGGATCGATGATGAAGAGTACATGCATGGTAGGAACGTCCAGGCCTCACGCCGTGCCACGCCCGGCGTGTCAAAACGCCATCGTAACGTAATTGTCACCCCCGCGCCGTCCGCCTGCGCGCATGGCCGGAGACAGGATCACCGGCCATGCGGGGCGTGGCGTTCAGGAGGCCGAATCGGACTTGCCCGGAACGCTCTTTTTGCGAGGAGCCAGCACCATGACCATCTGGCGCCCTTCGAGCTTGGGCATGGCCTCGACCTGGGCCAGTTCGGTCAGGTCGTCGCGCACGCGCTCGAGCACGCGCATGCCCAGTTCCTGGTGAGCCATTTCCCGGCCACGGAAACGCAGCGTTACCTTGGCCTTGTCGCCTTCTTCCAGGAAACGGCGCAGATTGCGCAGCTTGACCTGATAGTCGCCTTCGTCGGTCGCGGGCCGGAACTTGACTTCCTTGACCTGGATGACCTTCTGCTTGGCGCGCGCTTCGGCTTGCCGCTTTTGTTCCTGGTACTTGAACTTGCCGTAGTCCATCAAACGGCAAACTGGCGGATCCGCGTTGGGCGCGATTTCGACCAGATCCACGTCGGCTTGCTCGGAAAGACGGAACGCATCGGCGATCTTGACGATACCGAGCTGTTCCCCGTCCAGACCTATCAGGCGCACCTCGGGGACGCGGATTTCACCGTTGATGCGATTGGCTTTTTCAGTGGCGATGTTGACGACTCCTAAAAGAATTAACTATCACTGCTTTGTTGTTGCACGACGCGGCGGGCGGCAACGTCTTCGGCCAGGCGGGCGGTAAAGGCCTCGAGCGGGATGACGCCCAGGTCCAGTCCGCCCAGCCCACGGACGGCAACGGTACCATTTTGCTTTTCCTTGTCGCCCACGACAAGGATGTACGGCACCTTTTGCAGGCTATGCTCGCGGATTTTACGAGTGATTTTTTCACCACGCAAATCGGACTGTACTCTAAAGCCTTGTTTTTTCAGGGTTTGTGTGATTTGCGCCGCATAATCGGCAGACGGCTCGGAAATACAGCAGACCACGGCCTGCACCGGCGCCAGCCAGGGCGGCATCGCGCCGGCGTAGTTTTCGATCAACATGCCGATGAAACGCTCGAGCGAACCCAGGATGGCCCGGTGCAACATGACCGGCGCCCGACGCTGATCCTCGGCGTCGACGTACTCGGCGCCCAGCCGCTGCGGCATGGAGAAATCCACCTGGATCGTGCCGCACTGCCAGTGCCGTCCGATCGCGTCCTTGAGCGTGTATTCGATCTTGGGGCCATAAAAGGCGCCCTCGCCCGGCGACACCTCGAATTCGCAACCGGTACGCCGCAGGCTTTCCATCAGGGCGGTTTCGGCCTTGTCCCAGATTTCGTCGCTGCCGATGCGCTTTTCGGGGCGCGTGGCCACCTTGTACAGCACTTCGTTGAACCCAAAGTCGCGATAGACCTTCTGCAGCAGTTCGGTGAAGGCCGCGCATTCGTCCTGCAACTGGTCTTCGGTACAGAAAATATGTCCGTCGTCCTGGGTGAAGCCGCGCACCCTCATCATGCCATGCAGGGAGCCCGAGGGCTCGTTGCGGTGGCATTGCCCGAATTCGCCGTAGCGCAGCGGCAGCTCGCGGTAGGAATGCAGGCCGGCGTTGAAGATCTGCACGTGGCCCGGGCAGTTCATGGGCTTGAGTCCGTACACGCGGTTCTCGGACTCGGTGGTGAACATGTTTTCGCGGTAGTTGTCCCAGTGGCCGGTTTTCTTCCACAGCGACAGGTCGAGGATCTGCGGCGCCTTGACTTCCTGGTAGCCATTGTCGCGATACACCGCGCGCATGTATTGTTCGACCTGCTGCCACAGCGTCCACCCCTTGGGGTGCCAGAAGATCAGCCCGGGGGCTTCGTCCTGGAAGTGGAAAAGGTCGAGTTCGCGGCCGATCTTGCGGTGATCGCGGCGCTCGGCTTCTTCGAGCATGTGCAGGTAGGCGTCCTGCTCTTCGCGGGTTGCCCAGGCCGTGCCGTAGATGCGCTGGAGCATCTCATTGTTGCTGTCGCCCCGCCAGTAGGCGCCCGCCACTTTCATCAGCTTGAAAACCTTGAGCTTGCCGGTGGACGGCACGTGCGGGCCGCGGCACAGATCGATGAAATTGCCTTCGCGGTACAGGCTGAGCGTTTCGTTCGCGGGGATCGAAGCGATGATCTCGGCCTTGTAGTCTTCGCCGATGCTCTTGAAGTACGCCACGGCATCGTCACGCGTCCATTCTTCGCGTGTCACGATTTCGTCCTTGCGCGCGAGTTCGGCCATTTTCTTTTCGATGGCCGCCAGGTCTTCCGGCGTGAACGGGCGCTTGTACGAGAAATCGTAATAGAAGCCGTTGTCGATAACGGGCCCTATGGTGACCTGCGCGTCGGGAAACAGTTCTTTTACGGCATAGGCCAGCAAGTGAGCGGTGGAATGGCGGATGAGCTCCAGCCCGTCAGGATCTTTGGCGGTGACGATGGCCAGTTGCGCGTCCTGCTCCAGCAGGTGGCTGGTGTCGACAAGCCGGGGGGCGTCGCCCGCCACGGTGATGCGCCCGCCCAGGGCTGCCTTGGCCAGTCCGGTGCCGATGGACTGCGCGACCTCGGCCACCGTGACCGGGCCGGGAAACTGACGCTGCGAACCATCTGGCAAAGTGATCTGTACCATCGAGAATTTCCTGGGGAAGAAACGAGAAACGCGGCTGTCCGCCGCGTTCCGTCTGGTGCTTGCTGGGACTGCCACTGCCTGACATGGGCAAACCCGACGCTGAAAAAACTAACGCGACATGGGGCGGAAGTTTCCGGTCGTAGTTCGTGTCGGGCGAGACGTCATGCCTGGCAGCCTGTAAAACCGGCACGCGAAGTGCGCGCCTGTAGTCAAAGATTGTAGCATCCCCGCCGCCGCTTTGCCCTTTCGGAACCCACGACGCTCGCCACGGTCGATATAAAAGCGGACGCCCTCCCCCTCGCGCCACACGCCCAGCTTGGACAAGTCTGATTTTGCGGGCACTTTCGCTTTGTCGCTCTACATACTGGGTACCCTCGACGCACTGCGTACCCAACTTCAGGGCGCCGCCCGCCAGTTCTTCACATCATGCCGCCCTTCCGGACCTCCGCCCCCACCCACCCGGCCTCCGTGCCCAGCACGGCTGGACGCCGCTACATGCTGCTTTCGGGCGCCGACGATCGCATACGGGTTGCCATCCTCGACGACCATCCCGTCATCACGCTGGGGGTGGCCGCCTACCTCAGGTCACAACCCGATTTCGACATCGTGCACACCGAGACTTCGTCGGAAGCCCTTCTGGACAAGCTGGCGCGCCAGCCGTGCGATATCGCCATCGTCGATTTCTACCTGCCTCGACAGGCCTGGGACGGCGTGGACTTCATACGCAGGCTCAGGCGCCACTACCCCAAGATGGCCATCATCACCTTTTCGGCCGGCGCGCCGGCCGAAACGGAATATGCCGCCTTTCGCGCGGGCGCCCACGGATACTTGCCCAAAACCGCATCCCTGCCCGTGCTGATTGACGTCTTGCGTGCCGCCTGTAACCAGCATGGCCGTGGTTTCATCACCTACCGAAATGGCGAACTGCTCACGACGGCTCCCGCGCACCCGGACACCCGCCTCACGGCGGCGGAAATCGAAGTGCTGCGCCAGATCGCGCAAGGGCTGTCCGTTACACAGATCGCCGCCCGCCTGCTGCGCAGCAAGAAAACCATCAGCACGCACAAGCGTCGCTCAATGAAAAAACTCGGGCTGGCCGACGACCTGGCCTTGGCGCTGTACCTGAAAGAAAAATTCGACCAGCAGGCAGGCCCTTGACACCATGGTGCATATCGACACGGTCTTGTCGCTGTACCCCGATGCGTCCATCAGGCGCCGGCTGCTCGAAGAAGCGCTTGCGCATCTTCATGACGATCTCGCCACGTTGCGGGTGGCCGTCACGGCGGGCGACTTCCGCCAAGCGCGGCAACAGGCTCACCGCGCGAAAGGTACGGTGAGCTTTCTCGGACATGTCCATGCCTTGCCGGCTTTCGACCGGCTTGCGGCCGCGCTCGATACGGAAAACGCCGGGGCCGTCGGCCCATCCTACGCACGCGTCGAAGCGCTATTGCTCGAGTTAGAAATCCGGCTGCGCCAACATCTGGCTGCGCTTTGAACGCGAATCGGATGCGCAAACAAAAAACCCTCGCGAACGAGGGTTTTTCGAGAGCGATGCCGATCAGAGAACGCGGATCTTGGTGGCCTGAGGCCCCTTGGCGCCCTGCGACTGAACATAGCTGACGCGCTGGTTTTCTTCCAACGACTTGTAGCCGTTACTTTCGATTTCCGAGAAATGGGCGAACAAATCTTTGCCGCCGTTCTCGGGCATGATGAAGCCAAAGCCCTTGTCTGCGTTAAACCATTTCACGATGCCGGTTTCCATAGTGCTTCCTTAAGTAAACAACACACGAGCAAATGCTCGAAAAGACGATCAAGGAAGGACTGTGGACAATGATGGCGCGTCAGACGCGCATGACCGCACTACGATCACAACACTTGAGAATCAGGCCCACTATGGGCGGCATGTGCAGTTAAGTCAACCACCGTTTCAAATGAGCCGCTCCAGGCAACAAACCAAGGGTGACAACCCCTTTATGCATCACCAGGGGCAGCCGCAATACACGGCAGGCAAACAGCAAAAAGCCGCAGCAGCAAATAGCTGCGCGGCTCAAGTAATTCTGGTAGGCGGTATTGGAATCGAACCAACGACCTCTACGATGTCAACGTAGCGCTCTAACCATCTGAGCTAACCGCCTGCAAAGAAGCGAGATTATATACACATACTATTCGCCGCGCAAGCGATCGTCGGCCCGCCGCACAGCCGCGCAGAGTTCGCGAATTTTGGCCGGCGATTTTTCGCCGGGCGCGGTTTCGACTCCGCTGCTGACATCGACCGCCCACGGCCGATTGACCGAAATGGCCTGCTCCACGTTGGCGGCATTCAGCCCGCCGGACAGGATCACCGGACGCGCCGCGGCGTCGGCCCGCACAGCGGCCAGCAAGCTGTGGTCGAAAGCCTGGCCGCTGCCGCCGTAACCGGCGCTGTAACTGTCGAACAGCCAGCCGGCCGCCCCGTCGAAGGCACGGCATGCATCGGCCAGCGTTTGTGGAGCATCCAGGCCTGGAGCGCCGGCGCGGAAGGCCCGCAGGTAGCGGGTTCCATACCGGGCACAGTCAGCGGCGGTTTCGTCGCCATGAAACTGCAACAGATCGGGCCCGACTTCATCCAGCACGGCGCGGATCTCGGCCTGGCTGGCGTTGACAAACAAGGCCACCACATCGACAAAGGCGGGAACCGTGCGGCGCAGCTGCGCCGCGCGCGCCGGCGACACATACCGCTTGCTTGGCGGGTAAAACACGAAGCCGATCGCGTCCGCCCCGGCCTGCACGGCCGAGGCGATGTCTGCTTCGCGGGTCAACCCGCAGATCTTGACGCGAGTACGCATGGATTGCTGCTTACTTGAACGCGGCTGCCGGATCGGCGGCTTCGTTGCCGTAGATACCGGTGCCATACGTGGTTTCGATTTCGATCTTCACCGTGTCGGGGTCGACGGTAGACATGCCGGATTTGTAATGCATGACCATGCCGGGGAAAATCATCACCGCCGCCACCATGATCAGCTGGATCACGATGAACGGCACAGAACCCCAGTATATCTGCCCCGTGGTCACCGGTTCGATCATCTGGCCGGTTACCTTGTCCTTGTAGCGATCCTTGGCGGCCACGGATCGCAGGTAGAACAAGGCAAAACCGAACGGCGGATGCATGAACGACGTCTGCATGTTCACGGCCAGGAGGATGCCGAACCAGATCAGGTCGATGCCCATCTTGTCGGCCACCGGCCCCAGCAGCGGCACGATGATGAACGCCAGCTCGAAGAAGTCCAGGAAGAAGGCCAGCACGAACGTCAGGACGCTGACGACGATCAGGAAGCCCCATTGGCCGCCCGGGACGCTGGTAAGCAGGTGCTCGACCCACAGGTCGCCGCTGACGCCGCGGAAGGTCAGGCCGAACACGGTCGAGCCAACCAGGATGAACACCACGAAGCACGACAGCTTGGTGGTGGTATCCATGGCCTGGCGCAACAGGTCCAGCGTCAGGCGGCGGCGGATCAAGGCCATGATGATGGCGCCCACGGCACCCATCGCTCCTCCTTCGGTGGGCGTGGCCACGCCGATGAAGATGGTGCCCAGCACCAGGAAGATAAGAAACAGCGGCGGGATCATCACGAAGGTGACGCGCTCGGCCAGGGCCGACAGCACGCGCAGCTTGAACACCCTGTTGATGATGGCGATCACAAAAGCAGTCAGGCCCCACAGCAGCAGGCTGAGCACCACCTTTTCGTCGACCGGAGCGTCGGCCTTTTCGAGCCATTGCGTCAACAGATACGCGGATACGGCCGAAATTCCCATCAATACCAGCAACGAGCGGCCGCCGCGCGAGCCGTTGGGCTCGCGGAACGCGCGTGCCTCTTCGGGCAGGGCCGGAGCCGCCGACGGCTTGATGATGGCTATCAGCACGACATACAGAATGTAGGAGCCGGCCAGCAGGAATCCCGGCACCATGGCGGCGCGATACATGTCGCCAATGGACCGGCCCAGCTGGTCGGCCAGGATGATCAGCACCAGCGAGGGCGGAATGATCTGCGACAAGGTGCCCGAGGCGGCAATGACGCCTGTGGCCAGCCGCCTGTCATAGCCGTAGCGCAGCATGATGGGCAATGAAATCAGGCCCATGGAGATCACCGAGGCCGACACCACGCCGGTGGTGGCGGCCAGCATGGCGCCCACCACCACCACCGCGATGGCCAGGCCGCCGCGCAACGGGCCGAATACCTGCCCGATGGTTTCCAGGAGGTCTTCGGCCATGCCCGATCGCTCGAGCACCAGGCCCATCAGGGTGAAGAACGGCACCGCGAGCAAGGTGTCGTTGGACACGATGCCGAACACCCGCTGCGGCAATGCCTGGAACAGCGAAGCGTTGAACAGGCCCAGCTCCATGCCGACCAGGCCATACAGGATGCCGTTGGCGGCCAGGGCAAACGCCACCGGAAAGCCCAGCAGCAGGAACAGCACCAGCGTGCCGAACATGATCGGCGCCAGATTTGCGATGAGAAACTCCATGATCAGCGGTCCCTGTTTTGTTGTTGCAGGGCCGCTTCGCGCGCCTGCGCTTCACGGGCGATTTCTTCGGCCAGCAGTTCCTCGGCTGACTTGCCTTCGGCACGGGCGAGCGGATCAGGCCCCTGGCCGCGCAGGTATGCCACGCACTTGATCAGGCGCGAGATGCCGGCCAGCACCAGCAGCGCAAACCCCACCGGTATCATCAACTTGACCGGCCAGCGCACCAGGCCGCCGGAGTTCGACGACTGCTCGTTCGAAATGTACGAATCCATGAACATGGGCCACGACAAATACATAATCAGGATGGCCATCGGCAGCAGGAAAAACAGTACGCCGAAGATTTCGATGTAGATCTGCGTCCGCCGGGACAGCCGCGACGACAGGATGTCGACGCGCACGTGTTCGTTCTTGAGCAGGGTGTAGCCAGCCGTCAGCAGGAACATGGCGCCAAACATGTACCACTGCAGTTCCAGCCAGGCGTTCGAGCTGGTCTCGAACACTTTGCGGACCACCGCGTTGCCGGCGCTGACCAGCACCACCAGCAGCGTGATCCATGTCACGGCTTGGCCAACCCGCAGATTCAGCGCGTCAATGGCGCGCGATATAGCGAGTAATGCTTTCATGATGGGAAAAATATCCGGAAAGGGAAAATACCTTGCGCCGGGTGCGGCGCAGGCGTGAGCATGCGTGGTCTACGGGGTGTCCGGGTTATGCCACGGGCATGCGGCGCCTTGGCGACGCCGGCTTGTGACAAGCGCTGCGGCAGGCGGAATCGGGCGATTTTACCCCCGGCCCGCCCCGCCGCCCCGAAACCCCAAGCCGCTGCCGACTTACTGGCCCCGGTTGATCGTGCCCATGAAGCCGTCGAAACTGCCCTCGGCCAGACGGAACCACGGGATTTCGTTATTGCGGAAGGCCACCATGTCGTCATAGACCTTCTTGAACATGGGGTCTTTCGCGGAGAACTCGTTGTACACCTTCACGGCCTCGGCATAGCAGGCATCCATGACGGCCTTGGGAAAAGCCTTGAGCTCGGCGCCCTGCGACACCAAGCGGCGCAAAGCGGCCGGGTTCTCAGCATCGTACTTGGCGATCATGTCGTTGGTGGCCGTGGCGGCCGCCTGCGCCAGCACCGACTGGTAATGCTTGGGCAGTTGGTTATACACGTCCTGGTTGACGTACAGCGACACCTGCAGCGTGCCTTCCCACCAACCCGGGAAGTAGTAGTGCTTGGCCACCTTGTGAAAGCCCAGCTTCTCATCATCGTACGGGCCGATCCATTCGGCGGCGTCGATGGTGCCCTTTTCGAGCGACGGGTAGATGTCGCCGCCGGCAATCTGCTGCGGCACGACGCCCAGGCGCGACAGGACGGCGCCGGCGAAAGCGCTGGCACGGAACTTCAGCCCCTTGAGGTCATCGACGGTCTTGATTTCGTTGCGGAACCAGCCGCCCATCTGCGTGCCGGTGTAACCGCAGGGGAAATTGACGATGTTGTACTTCTGGAAGAGCTCGCGCGTGAGCTTCAGGCCATTGCCGTGGCGCATCCACGCGTTCATCTGACGCGTGTTCAGGCCAAAAGGCACCGCACCGTCAAAGCACAGCGCGGGGTCTTTGCCGAAATAGTAGTACGAGGCAGTGTGCCCGCATTCGATCGTATTGTTCTGTACGGCATCCAGCACCTGCAGGGCGGGCACAATTTCGCCCGCCGGGAAAGCGCGGATGTTGAATTTGCCGTCCGTGGCCTCGGAGACATACTTCGCCAGGTTTTCGCCGCCCGAATAAATAGCGTCGGCGCTGCGCGGAAAGCTTGATGCCAGCCGCCAGTTCAGCGTGGGCGATTCTTGCGCCACCACCGGAGCGGCAAGCGCGGCGCCGCCAGCTGCGGCGCCCAATGTGGCCTTTTTGAGGAACGAACGACGATGCATTACAGAAGTCTCCTGGTTGGGATCAATATGCAAGCGCGTACCGTTCGTGTGAAACGGCCGCGAAACGGCGCCGGTATAGGGCGCCAATTTTTTCGCTCGCAATAATATAGCGATTCCAGGAAGTTGCCTGCCTGCTGATTACCCTTAAGAAAATGTAATTCGGGGCATCAATTGGCTGCTGCCGTCGGTGTCGTTCAAGCTGTATTCAGGCGGATATTCGATCGCGGTCAGGTATAGGCCGTCGGGCGCGAAAGTGGCCGCGCCGCAGCGCCGGTCGCGCGCGGCAAGCAAGGCCGACATCCACGCCACTGCCTGCCGCCCCTGCCCGACCTGCAACAGTGCGCCGAGCAGGTTGCGCACCATGTGATGCAGGAAAGCATTGGCGCGCAACCTGAACACAAGGAAAGGCCCGCACTCTTCGATAGCCAGCTCGTGCAGCGTGCGTACGGGATGACGCGCCTGGCACTGCGAGGATCGAAAGCTGGAAAAATCGTGCTCGCCCAGCAGAAGCGCCGCAGCCTGGCGCATGGCTTGCACATCCAGGGGCTGGAAGCACCAGCCCGCACGGCCGGCCCATAGCGGTGGGCGAACCCGTCCGCGCCACAGCAGATAGTGATAAGTTCTGGACCGCGCGGAGAACCGCGCATGGAATGTGTCGGACACGGGTTGCGCCCACAGCACCGAGATACTGGGCGGCAGGAAGGCGTTGACGCCCCGCACCCACGACTCGGCGCGCCGCTGCAAGCTTGTGTCCAGATGCACCACCTGCATGGCGGCGTGCACGCCCGTATCTGTGCGGCCCGCGCAAATCGTGGCCAAGCGGCCGTCTATGCCCGCGAACCGGCCCAGCGCCGCTTCAAGCGTGTCCTGCACAGTCTGCCTGTGCGGCTGGGTCTGCCAACCTTGCCAACCCGACCCGTCATAGGCCAGGCCCAGTGCAACGCGGGGCACGGACTCAGGCCCGTCCGCCAGGACGCGGCTCGTCGGTGGGGGGCTGGTCGAGGTCGAGGTTGATGCTATTGAGTTTGCGGTTCAGGGCTTCGGTGTCGAGCGCCTCACCGTAGGTGGCCTCGTCTTCATCGGCGCGGCGCGCGCCGGCGCGCCGCAGCACCCATGCCACGATCAGCACGATGATGGCCAGCGCCGCGGTCACCACGACAAGCAGATTGTTTGCCAACCAGCCGGGCATCGAATCCATGGCGGCTTCCTTTTCGTTGTTGCTGGCCGCATCCGCAGCGCTGCGGGCCGTAGATTGTGTACCCGGCGTGACGGCAGCGCCGTCGGCGCCCGCCACACCGGAAGTGCCTGCCGCACCGGGAGTGCCTGCTGCACCGGGAGCGCCTGCCGCACCGGGAGCGCCTGCTGCACCGGGAGCGCCTGCCGCACCGGGAGTGCCTGCCGCACCGGGTGCGCCTGCCGCACCGGGTGCGCCTGCTGCACCAGGAGTGCCTGCCGCACCAGGAGCGCCTGCTGCACCGGGAGTGCCTGCTGCACCAGGAGCGCCTGCTGCACCAGGAGTGCCTGCCGCACCGGGAGCGCCTGCTGCACCGGGAGCGCCTGCCGCACCGGGAGCGCCTGCCGCACCGGGAGCGCCTGCCGCACCGGGTGCGCCTGCTGCACCAGGAGTGCCTGCCGCACCGGGAGCGCCTGCCGCACCGGGAGCGCCTGCCGCACCGGGTGCGCCTGCTGCACCCGGGCCACCTGCTGTGCCGGCGCTGCCTGCCGCAGCCGAGGAGCCGGCATTGCCGGGTGCCTGGCCGGGCGTGCCCACGGCATTGCCGTCGGTATTGCTGCCCAGCGCCTGGTTCAGGGCATCGACGTTACCTTGCAACGTCTGCACGCGCTGCTCGGTATCCTGCATGGCGCGATCGGCCGAAACACGCGTATCCGCCTGCGCGTCGGGCGAGTCGGCAGCACTGACGCGCAGGCGGTCCTGCGGCGCCGAGGCTGTACTGGCCTGGCCCGCCCGCGCCTCGCTTACCTGCCCCGCTGCCGCGCTGCCACTGGCGGCAGCCGCCGCACTGCCGGCGGCGTCGGCCGCGGCGCGACCGCGATAGCGGTCGAAGGCTTCAAGGTGCTGGGCGTAGATGCGGCGCGCTTCGGCCGGGTCAATGGCGCGAACGGTCGCAGCGTCCGGGATGGACAGCGTTTCGCCTGCGCGCACCAGATTCATGTTGTTCTGAATAAACGCGTGTGGATTGGCACGCCACAAGGCAACCAGCATCTGGTACATGCTGGCGTCCGGCACCGCATTGCGGCGAGCAATGCGAAACAGATTGTCGCCGCGGCGTACCGATACTGAACCCGCGGCCGCCCGCTCGGCGGTCGCCGCCCCTACACGTGGCGACTGTACGCCGGGCGCGGCGCCGCGCTGCGGCACCAGAATGGTGACCTGTATTTGTCGCTGGCCCAGGCTGGACTGCAAGTCGAGCAGCAGATCGACCGCGGACGTTGCCAGCGGCTGCGATGATGTGATGCTGATGTTCCGGGCGGCTTGGCGTTGCACGTCACGAATGGTGACCTGCATGGTGTCCAGCGGCACGGGCGGTTGCAGCCCGGCCCGACGCCAGGCGTCCGCATCGGCCACCCTGACTTGCAGCGAGGCCGCCTCTTCGGGAGTCAGGCCGTCCAAGGGAATTACCACTTGCAAAGGTGCTCCCGGAGCCGACACCACCCGGGAATGCCCGACAGTGGCCGCCTGCGTCATGGGGACAACTGATGCACCCAGCGCCAAGGCCACGGCCCAGTTCAGGGCTTTGAGACGGCAAGTGTGGGAAACGCGGCGCGAACGCGAGGTCATGGTGTGGAATCCTGCAGAACGAATCGTTTTACCGGCCTATGCTGGGCGAAAGTGTAATGGATGGACTCTGATTCACAAATCGCATCCCGCTCTTGCGTAAGGATAAAAGGCAAAGGCACCCGCAGGTGCCTTTGCCAGGCCCGAAAGGCCATGAGTGCAACCGCAAGCCGGTGAATCAGGCTTCGGCCAGCGCAATGCGCAACATGCGCCGCAACGGCTCGGCGGCGCCCCACAAGAGCTGGTCGCCCACCGTGAAAGCGCCCAGGTACTGGGGCCCCATCGACAGCTTGCGCAGGCGCCCGACCGGAATATCCAGGGTGCCCGTCACGGCCACCGGCGTCAGCGCACGCATGGTGTCTTCTTTGGTGTTGGGCACGACCTTGGCCCATTGGGTACCCTGCGCGATAAGCGCTTCGATCTCGTCGAGCGGGATGTCGCGCTTGAGCTTGATGGTCAGCGCCTGGCTGTGGCAGCGCATGGCGCCGATGCGCACGCAGAATCCGTCGATAGGCGTGGCTGGCGTGCCAAAGCTCTGCCCGCGACCGAGAATCTTGTTGGTTTCAGCTTCGGCCTTCCATTCTTCGCGCGACATACCGTCGCCCAGGTCCTTGTCGATCCAGGGGATGAGGTTGCCGCCCAGGGGCACGCCAAAGTTTTCTTGCGGCAGCGCCGGGTCTTGTTGCGCCTGGAGCACGGCACGATCGATTTCCAGGATCGCCGAGGCCGGATCGTCGAGCAGAGGCTTGACCGCCTGGTTGAGCAGCCCGAACTGGGTGAGAAGTTCGCGCATGTGCTGCGCGCCGCCGCCGGAAGCCGCCTGGTAGGTCATGGATGTCATCCATTCGACCAGGTCGTTATTGAAGAGCCCTGCCAGGCCCATGAGCATGCAGCTGACCGTGCAGTTGCCCCCGACGAAATTGCGTACGCCGCGCTTGAGCGCCGCGTCGATAACCGGCCGGTTGACCGGGTCGAGGACGATGATGGCGTCGTCTTTCATGCGCAGCGTGCTGGCCGCGTCGATCCAGATGCCCGTCCAGCCCGCCGCGCGCAGCTTGGGGAATACCTCGGTGGTGTAGTCGCCGCCCTGCGCCGTGACGATGATGGGCAGTTTCTTCAGAGCATCGATGTCGTAGGCGTCTTGCAGCGGGCCGGCGCCATCGGCCCAGGCGGGCGCAGCGCCACCGGCGTTGCTGGTGGAAAAGAAAACGGGGTCGATCAGGGCGAAGTCGTTTTCGTCACGCATGCGTTGCATGAGAACGGAACCGACCATGCCGCGCCAGCCGACCAGGCCTACTGCTTGCGTCATGTTCAATGCTCTTGGAAAAATGGATAAAAAAGCCGGTTATCCCGACAATTTATCAGAATGCCGGGCAGAAATGTTGCACTGCAGGGCAAAAGGGGCCTGCGGGAGCCCCCGCCCCTGCCGTCCGAAAGCGGCTGCCGTGCAGCCGGCGCGAGCCCTGCGTCCCGGGCGGAACCGCAACGCAGGGATGCTCGCTGGCGCTGCGTCAGCGCAACGCCTTGAGCACGGCGTCGCCCATTTGCGACGTAGACACCTTGGTGGTGCCCGGCTCGTGGATGTCTGCCGTGCGCAGGCCATCGGCCAGCACGGTGCGCACGGCCGCTTCGACGCGATCGGCCTGCGAAGCCAGGTTCAGCGAGTAGCGCAGCAACATGGCCGCGGACAATATCGTGGCAAGCGGATTGGCAATGCCCTGCCCCGCGATGTCTGGCGCGGACCCGTGGCTGGGCTCGTACAGGCCCTGGCCCGACGCGTTCAGCGAAGCCGATGGCAGCATGCCGATCGATCCGGTAAGCATGGCCGCTTCGTCGGACAGGATGTCGCCGAACAGGTTGCCCGTAACGATGACGTCGAACTGGCGCGGGTTGCGAACCAGTTGCATGGCGGCGTTGTCGACATACATGTGCGACAGTTCGACATCGGGATAATCGCGCGCCACCTCGATGACGATGTCGCGCCAGAATTGCGAAGTCTCCAGCACATTGGCTTTGTCGACGCTGCACAGTTTTTTGCCGCGCTTGCGCGCCGACTCGAAGCCGATGCGGGCGATGCGCCGAACCTCTGTATCGGCGTAGCGCATCGTGTCGAAGCCTTCCCGCTCGCCCGCAAAAGGGCCGTCCGCCGCGGCGCGCACGCCGCGCGGCGTACCGAAATAGATGTCGCCGGTGAGTTCGCGGATGATCAGGATGTCCAGCCCGGCAACAATTTCGGGCTTCAGCGACGAAGCGCTGGCCAGTTCGGGATACAGAATGGCCGGGCGCAGGTTGGCAAACAGCCCCAGCGCCTTGCGCAGGCCCAGGATGGCCTGCTCGGGACGATGCTCGCGCGGCAGGCTGTCGTATTTCCAGTCGCCAACCGCGCCAAACAGCACGGCGTGCGAGTTGCGGGCCAGATCCAGCGTGGCCTGCGGCAGCGGATGACCCGCCTGGTCGTAGGCCGCGCCGCCCACCGGCGCCTGTTGTATTTCGAGCGGCAAGCCGAGCGCGCCCAGCACACGTACGGCCTGCTCCACTATTTCGGGGCCGATGCCGTCGCCGGGCAACACTGCGATGTTGTGCGTCATGAAAAGAACCTATCGATAAATAAAGAATCAGTGCAGGGCAGCAGGCGCCCCGCGCCGCTCATGCGCGGCGCGGGTACGCGCTCAGCCCAGCGGCCGGCTTTCGAGCCAGGGATGGCGCGCCAGGCGCTCGGCCTCGAAGGCGCGGATCTTGTCGGAATGGCGCAGCGTCAGCCCGATGTCGTCAAAGCCGTTCAACAGGCAATACTTGCGAAACGGCTCGATATCGAAATGCATGGCGCGGCCTTCAGGCGTGACCACGACCTGCTGGTCGAGATCGATACGCAATTTGTAGCCCGAGAACGCCCTGACTTCGTCGAACAGGCGCGCCACTTCGAGCTCGGACAACACAATGGGCAAGAGCCCGTTCTTGAAGCTGTTGTTGAAGAAAATGTCGGCGTACGACGGCGCGATGATGGCGCGAAAGCCGTACTGCGTCAGCGCCCAGGGCGCATGCTCGCGGCTGGATCCGCAGCCGAAATTCTTGCGGGCCAGCAGCACCGACGCCCCTTGGTAGCGCGGCTGGTTCAGCACGAAATCGGGGTTGAGCGGGCGCTTGCTGTTGTCCATGCCGGGCTCGCCGTGATCCAGATAGCGCAGCTCGTCGAACAAGTTGGGGCCGAAGCCGGTGCGCTTGATCGATTTCAGGAACTGTTTCGGAATGATGAGGTCGGTGTCGACGTTCTCGCGGTCGAGCGGCGCGACCAGGCCTTCGTGAGTGGTAAATGCTTGCATGAGAGTCGCTCTTTAGCGGAAGTTGCGTACGTCGACAAAATGGCCCGCCACCGCGGCGGCGGCGGCCATGGCCGGGCTGACCAGATGCGTGCGCCCGCCTTGCCCCTGACGCCCTTCGAAATTGCGGTTCGACGTCGAGGCGCAGCGTTCGCCGGGTTCGAGGCGGTCGGCGTTCATGGCCAGGCACATGGAACAGCCGGGTTCACGCCATTCGAAGCCGGCTTCGATGAAGATCTTGTCCAGCCCTTCGCGTTCGGCCTGCTGCTTGACCAGGCCAGAACCGGGCACGACCATCGCCTGGCGCACGTTGGCGGCCACGCGCTTGCCGCGCGCCACGGCGGCCGCGGCGCGCAGGTCTTCGATGCGCGAATTGGTGCACGAGCCGATGAACACGCGGTCGATGCGGATATCCGTCAGCGGCGTGTTGGGCTTGAGCCCCATGTATTGCAGCGCGCGCTCCATACCGTTGCGGCGCACGTCGTCTTTCTCGCGATCGGGATCGGGCACGCGCGCATCCACGGGCAACACCATTTCAGGCGATGTGCCCCACGAGACCTGCGGCTTGATGTCCTGGGCGTTGATTTCGACGACGCGGTCAAAGCTGGCGCCCGGGTCGGTGTGCAAGGTGCGCCAGTACGCGACGGCCTGGTCCCACAGCGCGCCGGTGGGGGCGAACGGACGGCCACGGAAATACTCGATGGTCTTGTCGTCCACTGCCACCATGCCCGAGCGCGCGCCCGCCTCGATCGCCATATTGCAGACGGTCATGCGGCCCTCGACCGACAGGCCCCGGATAGTGCTGCCGGCAAATTCGATGGCGTGGCCCGTGCCGCCCGCCGTGCCGATGACGCCGATGATGTGCAGCACCACGTCTTTGGCCGTACAGCCGAAGGGCAGCTCGCCTTCGACCTTGATGAGCATGCTCTTGGCCTTTTTCATCAGCAAGGTCTGCGTGGCCAGCACGTGCTCGACCTCGGAAGTGCCGATGCCGAAAGCCAGCGCGCCCAGCGCTCCGTGCGTGCTGGTGTGCGAATCGCCACAGACGACGGTCATGCCGGGCAGCGTGGCGCCCTGCTCGGGCCCGATGACGTGCACGATGCCCTGGCGCAGGTCGGCCATGCGGAATTCGGTGATGCCGTATTTATCGCAGTTGGCATCCAGCGTATCGACCTGCAGGCGCGACACCGGGTCGTCGATGCCGCGTGCGCGGTTCAGCGTGGGAACGTTGTGATCGGCCACCGCCAGGTTGGCACTGACGCGCCAGGGCTTGCGTCCGGCCATGCTCAGGCCTTCGAAGGCCTGCGGACTGGTGACTTCGTGCAGCAGATGGCGATCGATGTACAGCAAACAGGTGCCGTCGGATTCCTGGTGGACGACGTGGGCGTCCCAGAGTTTGTCGTAGAGAGTTTGGGCCATGAGTAGACTCGAGCAAGATCCGGACGAGCCGGACGGGGACATCGAAAATCGATGCCCTCGATTATGCCCATGCTCTCAACCTAGTACAACGGCAGCTGTTATCCTAGTATTGGTAGCACCACCCTGCTGCTACCTGGCTTTGCCGCCCGCCTGCTCATACAGCGGCATCACACGTTGCGCCGCTGCTTGCAGTTCGGAAATGCGTGTGGCGGCCGACGGGTGCGTGGACAGGAATTCCGGCGGCGCGCTGCCGCCGTCGGCCGCGCCCATCTTCTGCCACAGCGTCACCGCCGCACGGGGGTCGTAGCCCGCACGGGCGGCCAGTTCCAAGCCCATCAGGTCGGCCTCGGTTTCGTGCGTACGACTGTTGGGCAGCGTGAACATCACGTCGGTAAGCTTGCTGCCCAGGTCGGCGGACACGCCCGTTGCGATGGACAGGACCGAAAGGCCCAGGTTGGTAACCATCTGCTGTGATACGCGTTCGCGCGCATGCTCGCGCAGCGCATGGGCGATTTCGTGGCCCAGCACCGCGGCCAGTTCGGCGTCGCTGGGTTTGATCTGGTTGAGCAGACCGGTGTACACGGCAATCTTGCCGCCCGGCATGCACCAGGCATTGACTTCATTGACCGACAGGACGTGCACTTCCCATTGCCAGTTTGCAGCGTCGGGGCGGAAGGTGCCTACCTGGGCGATGAGCCGCTTGGAAATTTCGCGCACGCGGGCAACCTGCCGGGCGTCGCGATCCAGCGCCCCCTGTGCGCGAGCCTTCTGGATGATCTCGGCATACTGCTGCCCTGCTTCCTGGGTCAGGGCCTGTTCGGGCACCATGCTGGACATGTACTGGGTACGCTCGATGCCGATGGCGCCCGATTGCGTGGTATTGACACTGGCGCACCCTGCAAGGGCGATGCCGCCGGCCACTGCCGCCGCACGCAGCGGCCTGCGCAAAACTGTTCGAATTCCCGCGTTCATGCACACCTCCGGAACGTTTTTCGGCTCAGCCGCACTGCCCCCGATGACGCAGTGCGTGGTCGATAAGGACGAGCGCCAGCATGGCCTCGGCAATAGGCGTGGCGCGTATGCCCACGCACGGGTCGTGGCGGCCCAGCGTCTGCACCATGATGGGCTCGCCGGCCCGATTGACCGAGCGCCGCTCGACCCGGATGCTGGACGTGGGCTTGATGGCCAGCGACACCGTAATGGGCTGGCCGGTGCTGATGCCGCCCAGCACCCCGCCCGCATTGTTTCCCACAAAACCATCAGGCGTGATCTCGTCGCCGTGCTCGGAGCCGCGCTGCGCAACGCAATCGAACCCCGCACCGATGGACACGCCCTTGACGGCGTTCAGCCCCATCATGACATGCGCGATGTCGGCGTCCAGGCGGTCGTACAGGGGCTCGCCCCAGCCCGCAGGCAGGTTTTCGGCGATGACTTCGATGCGCGCACCCACTGAATCGCCGTCGCGGCGCAGCTGGTCCATGTAGGCTTCGAGCTCGGGCACGATGGCGGCATTGGGCGCATAGAACGGATTGGCCGGCACGTCATCCCAGGACACAAAGGGAATCGGAATGGGCCCCAGCTGGCTCATATAGCCCCGTATCCGCACCCCGTACTGTTGCGCGAGCCATTTCCGGGCGATGGCGCCGGCAGCCACCGTGGGCGCCGTAAGACGGGCCGATGACCGACCGCCTCCGCGCGGATCGCGCAGGCCGTACTTGTGTGTATAGGTGAAATCGGCGTGTCCGGGGCGGAAGGTATCGGCGATGTTCGAATAGTCTTTGCTGCGCGCGTCGGTATTGCGGATAAGCAGCGCAATAGGCGTACCGGTGGTCACCCCTTCGTAGACTCCCGAAAGGATCTCGACCTGGTCGGGTTCCTGGCGCTGCGTCACGTGTCGCGATGTGCCGGGCCGGCGACGGTCGAGCTCGGCCTGGATGTCAGCCGCTTCCAGGGGCATGCCCGGCGGGCAGCCATCGACAATGCAGCCGATGGCGGGCCCGTGCGATTCGCCAAAATTGGTGACGCAGAACAGAGTACCTAGGGTGTTGCCGGACATAAACGGTTCAGAAAGGCGTTGGAAGCAGATGCGATTATGACACTGACCGGCGCGGCGCCCGCTACCAAACGTAGCGTGCGCGTGCCGCTCAGGAAGAACAGCTGACTTCGATGCCGCCGGCCCAGTCGGGCGGCAGCCCTGCGTAGGCCTCGTATCCGGGGCGTTCGACGCAGGGGTCGCGCAACAGGCGCAGCAAAGTGTCGATCTCGCCGGCGTCACCGGCCTTGGCGGCGCGGATCGCCTGCTCGGCCAGGTGATTGCGAAGCACATAAAGCGGGTTTACGGCATCCATGCCGCGCGCGCGCTGCTCGGCGTCGGCCGGGCCGGCATCCTGCGCATGGCGCGCCGCCAGCCGTTCGTACCAGGCCAGGGCAGCGGCGCGATCGATGAACAGGTCCTGGAACCCCTGTGGCCGCCCGCGTACCGCGTCGGCCAGCCGGCGGAACGTCAAGGTGAAGTCGGCGCGCTGCTCGTGCATCAGGCGCAGCAGGTCGTCAAGCAGCGGCTCGTCGTCCGCGCGCCAGGCGTTCAGGCCGAGCTTGGCCGCCATGCGCTGGTGGAACGCCCGCGTGAAAGCGGCTTCATAACCGTCCAGCACACCGCGCAGCGCGTCCGCGTCCGGAACCAGCGCATGCAGGCTTCCCCCCAGCCGATACAGGTTCCACAACCCTACCGACGGCTGGCGGTTCCATGCGTAGCGCCCTTCGCTGTCGGAGTGGTTGCAGATATGGTCGAGCCGGAACGTATCCATGAAGCCGTAAGGGCCGTAGTCGAGCGTCAGGCCCAGTATCGACATATTGTCGGTATTCATGACACCGTGGCAGAACCCCACGGCCTGCCAGTCGGCCATCAACAGGGCGGTGCGGCGCACGACCTCTTCGAACATGCGCAGCACGGGGCCCGTGGCGCTGGCGTCGCCGCCCGCTGGCGTTTCACGGCATTGCGGATAGAACTTGTCGATGACGTAGTCGGCCAGGATGCGCAGCTCTTCGGGCTGGCGCCGGGACGACCAATGCTCGAACGACCCGAAGCGCACAAAGCTGGGCGACATGCGCAGCACGATGGCGGCCGTCTCGACGGTTTCGCGCATGACCGGGTCTGCAGAAACCACGATGGCAAGGGCCCGCGTGGTGGGAATGCCCAGCCCGTGCATGGCCTCGCTGGCCAGGTACTCGCGCACCGACGAACGCAGCACCGCCCGTCCATCGCCCATGCGCGAGTACGGCGTCATGCCCGCCCCCTTGAGCTGCAATTCCCAGTTGCCATGCGGGCCGGCGACCTCGCCAAGCAAGTGAGCACGCCCGTCGCCGAGCTGGCCGGCCCACACGCCGAACTGGTGACCGCTGTACACCGCTGCCAGGGTATCGCCGCCGGGCAACGCCTGCGCCCCCGCGCACACCCGCAGGAACTCATCGGACTGCAGCGCCTGGCTCGACAGCCCTATCAGCCTGGCCGCCTCTTCGTTGGCGTGCAACAGGCGGGGGTCCGTCAGGGGTTGCGGTTGCAGGCGGGTATAGAACGCCGGCGGCAGGGCCGCATAGCTGTTCTGCAGGCGCAGTTCGCCCAGGGTATGGACAAGGCTCATGATGTACCTGCCGTGCGCCGCGCCCGTGCCGCCCGCTTGGCCGGACGCACGTACAAAATGGCTGCGATGAAAAACACCAGCGACAATGCGACTTCGACGCCCGCAAGCGCCATCGACAGCGGCGCCGGGTCGGACATCACGCGCACTGTGCCTTCCATCAGGTACAACAGCACCAGCATCGAGGCCCACTGGAAGGTATACACGTCGCCTCGCAGGACGCCTCGCAGCGGAAACGCCAGCGGCAGCGCTTTGAGCAACAGCCAGGAACCGCCGGGACGGATGGGCGCGAGGACGGTTTCCCAGGCCACGCACAAGGCAATCAGGGCCAGCAGCGCCGCCGCCGCGACGCGTCGCAGATGGGGGTTGAGTTCAGAGTTCATACTGCTATTATCGCCTGATGAGCCACTCTGCCGAGCCCGCCCCCGCTCAGCCGGCGGCGGCCGCTGTCTCCCGTCGGCGCGCCACCTGGGTGGCGCGCACCGGCAGGGTGTTTCGTTTCGCCGCGCAGCGCGCCGACGAAGAAAAGCTCCTGCAGGTGGCCTCCAGCCTTACATTCACCACCGTGCTGGGTATCGTCCCCATGCTGGCCGTGGTGTTGTCGTTGTTCACCGCCTTCCCCGTATTCCAGGATTTCCGCCTCGCCCTGGAGGATTTCCTGGCAAACAGTCTGATGCCGCCGGCGGTATCAGACAACATCATGGATTACCTCAACCAGTTCGCCTTCCAGGCCTCGCGCCTGACGGCGATAGGCGGCGCATTCCTGGTGGTCACATCGCTGCTGCTGATCATGACCATCGACAAGTCATTCAACGATATCTGGCACGTGACGCGCCAACGCCCCCTGCCCCAGCGCGCGCTGGTGTATTGGGCGGTCATTACGCTGGGGCCGGTCGTGGCGGGGGCCAGCCTTTGGGCCACGTCGTTCCTGGCTCGCGAATCGATGGGCCTGGTGGGCGACGTTCCGGAACTGCTCAGCCTGGCCATTTCCTTTGCCCCGCTGATGCTGACCGGCCTGGGCTTCGCGGCGCTTTTCGTGGTGGTGCCCAATCGCCACGTGTATTGGCGCGACGCGCTGGTCGGCGGATTCAGTGCGGCCATCGTCCTGGAGTTGACCAAGGCGGCGTTCGCCTATTACCTGACGCGCTTTCCCACGTACACGGTCATCTATGGCGCCTTCGCCACGCTGCCCATTTTCCTGCTGTGGATTTACCTGTCGTGGCTGGCCGTGCTGTTCGGGGCCACGGTGGCTGCCAGCGGGCCGCTGATAAGGCTGGGCCGCTGGGAAATAAACCGGGCGCCCGGCGCACCCTATATCGACGCGCTGGCGGTGCTGCGCTCGCTGCAGGCCGCGCAGGGCATGCGCCCCCCCGGCCGCAGTGCCGCAAGCCTGGCCAAGCGGCTGCACCTGCACCATGATGAACTCAACGATGTGCTGGACAAGCTCGAAACCGTGGGCCTGGCCGCCCGCACGACGGAACAACGCTGGGTATTGGCGTGCGATCCGCGCGAAACTACGCTAGAAGTCGTGGTGGACAATTTTCTGCTCGACAGGCGCCAGCCGCGCCTGCGCGACGAACCCGGAATCCTGCGTGCGGCCGCAGCCATATTGGGCAGCCAGCCCTCGCCCACGCTGGAAGAACTGACCGGCGTGGCGCACAATACCACCGAAGCATTTGCGGCCGTGGTGCCGCTCGAGACGAAAATAAGCAGCAAGAGGGGGCCGCGGGCCCCGGGAGATCATCATGTTGAAAGTCAGTGAAATTCTGCGCGTCAAGGGCGACACGCTTTATACCGCCAAACCCGACACACCCGTGGCGACCGCCGTCCAGACCATGAGCGAGCAGGATATCGGCTCGCTGGTCATCATGGAATCCGGCATGCTGGTCGGCATGCTGACCTTCCGCGAAATCATCCGCCACCTGCACGATCACGACGGCCAACTCGGGCAGACCACCATACGCGCCATCATGGACGACGCGCCCGTCAGCGTATCGCCCAATACCAGCGCCGACGAAGTGCAGCGCCTGATGCTCGAAAAACACGCGCGCTATATCCCGGTAATGGATGGCCCCACGCTCCTGGGCGTGATTTCGTTCTACGACATGGCGCAGGCCATCGTGGCCGCGCAACAGTTCGAGAACAATATGCTCAAGGCCTATATCCGCGACTGGCCCATGGACAGCTCGCCCGCCAACAGCAGCAGCAAGCCCTGAAGATACAGGGGCCAGAGCCCGCCCGGTCAGGGGGCGGCGCTCAGCGCGCCTGCGGGCGCGCGCTCCAGCGGTGCGCCCTGCAGGGCACGCCAGGCCTCGAAGATCAGCGTCGGGTCATTGGCCGACAGGCGGGCGGGGTCCGACAACATCCGGCGCCAGCGCCGCGCGCCAGACTGGCCGTTCACCAGCCCCAGCAAAGGGCGCACGATGATTCGTAGCGGCACCCCGCGCGCGATCTCGCGCGCCGCATAGCGCACCATCTCGTCGACTACCTGCGCATCAGTGGGCAGCCGCACCGATGGCCACAATTGCATCGATACCTCGGACAATACCCGGGGCGTATGCCACGCGGCCCTTCCCAGCATCACGCCATCGAAGTCATCCAGCGCCTGAACCGACTGCGCCGCGTCGGCCAGCCCGCCATTGACCACGAAGACGCAGTCGGGAAAGTCGGATTTCAGTTGCCTGGCGGTGTGATAGCGCAACGGCGGAATTTCGCGGTTGTCTTTGGGCGAGAGCCCCTTGAGCACGGCGTTGCGGGCGTGCACGATGAACACGCGGCAACCCGCCTGGTGGATGGTCCCCACGAAATCGCGCACAAAATTGTATGAATCGTCGTAATCGAGGCCCAGCCGGTGTTTGATGGTGACAGGCACATCCACCGCATCCTGCATGGCCTTGAAGCAATCGGCCACCAGCAGCGGCTCGGCCATCAGGCAGGCGCCGAATGCGCCGCGTTGCACACGCTCGGAAGGGCAACCGCAGTTCAGGTTGATCTCGTCATAGCCCCACTGGCGGCCCAGGCGGGCGGCATGGGCCAGGGCGTCGGGCTCGCTGCCGCCCAGCTGCAACGCTACCGGATGCTCGGCCGCATCGAAGTCCAGATGACGATCGACATTGCCGTGCAACAGCGCGCCGGTGGTGATCATCTCGGTGTAAAGACGCGCGCGCGGCGCCAGCAGCCGGTGGAAATAGCGACAGTGGCGATCGGTTACGTCGATCATGGGAGCGACACAAAGGCGCCAGTCGGAAGCGTTAAGCATTGCGTTATTACGATGAATAATCGGTTATTTTACGGCGCGCCGCACCGGCTCCGCCGCCACGGCCCGCAAGGCCCGCGCGCCCCGTAGACTAAAATTGCGGCGCACCCCCGTGCGGCGCCGCCTGCGGCGCACGCCGGCCGTCTCACTCTAACCGCTGACCCATGGCCGTATTCACCCCCGTTTCTGACGCCGATGCCCGCGCCCTGCTCACCCGATTCGAACTGGGCGAACTCGTATCGCTGCGCGGCATTACCGCCGGCATCGAGAACACCAATTACTTTCTGGCCACGACCCGCGGCGAATATGTACTGACGCTGTTCGAGGTGCTGACCCAGGAACAACTGCCGTTTTATATCGAGTTGATGCATCACCTGGCCTCGCGTGGCGTGCCGGTACCGCAGCCCCAGACCCTGCTTGACGGCAGCCGCCTGACGACCCTGCACGGCAAGCCCTGCGCCATCGTGACGCGCCTGCCCGGCGGCTACGAACCGGCGCCCGGGCCCACGCACTGCGCGCTGGCCGGCGCGACACTGGCCCGCGCGCACCTGGCGGCGCGCGATTTTCCCTTGCAGCAGCCCAACCTGCGCGGCCTGGCGTGGTGGCGCGAAACCGCGCCCAAAGTCATGCCGTTTCTGGACGCCGGCCAGGCCCGGTTGCTTGCGCTCGAACTGGAACTGCAACAAACCGCCGCCGCCACGCCCGCCTGGCAGGCTCTGCCCGCGGGCCCGGCGCACTGCGATCTGTTCCGCGACAACGTGCTGTTCGCGGGCACGTTCGAAACCCCGCAAATGGGCGGCATCATCGACTTTTACTTCGCCGGCTGCGACACCTGGCTGTTCGACGTTGCTGTCAGCGTGAATGACTGGTGCATCGAGCGCGATAGCGGCAAGTTCGTGCCCGAACTCGTGCATGCCTGGCTGCAGGCTTATGCCGCGGTACGACCGTTCACCGACGACGAACGCCAGGCGTGGCCCACCATGTTGCGCGGGGCCGCGCTACGCTTCTGGATATCGCGCCTGTACGACTTCTTCCTGCCGCGGCCCGCCCAGACACTCAAGCCCCACGATCCGCGTCATTTTGAAAGAGTGTTGCAAGCACGCCACCAGCCAGGGCTGCCCGCCTTGCCCTAAGCGCCACCGCCCGCATAATTGAGTGTAAAGACCCCTTTAAGGCCCGACTTTTCCTATGCAAGCAGCATGTTTACCCGCATCGTATGGTTGGCAATGGGTGCGTGATGGCCTGCGGCTCTTCAAGAAGCAGCCCCTCGCAGTGTTCACCTGGGCGCTGGCAATCAGCCTGCTGGTGCTGTTTGCAACCTTCACGCCCCCCATCGGGCCGCTGATCTTCGTGGCGCTGATGCCGGTGATCACGCTGATGACGCTCGCGGCATGCAAGCACATCGACGCGGGCCGCATCATGCTGCCTTCGATGTGGCCGCAACCGCTGATGCGGCCGGGCGCCCTGAAAAAGATGCTCATCCTGGGCGTGCTGTACGCGGGGCTGTGCATTGGGGCGGGCCTGGTATCGTTCATGCCGTTCGCTTCGGCCCTGACCGAAGGCATGCGGGTGGCGTCCATCGAGCAGGATCTCACGCCGTTCATCAGCGCCATGCGCGTGCCTCTGGTGCTGTTCGGCTTCCTTTACGTCATCATCGCGGCGTTGTTCTGGCACGCCCCGGTGCTGGTGGCCTGGCACGGCTTGCGTATCGGCCAGGCCCTGTTCTTTTCGGGCGTTGCATGCTGGCGCAATAAATGGCCGTTCCTCGTATACGGCGTGGCGTGGATCCTGGTATTTCTGTTCATCGATCTGTGCGCCGGCCTGCTCGTGGCCGTCGGCTTGCCGCCTTCGCTGGCCGGCTCACTGCAGGTTCCATTGAACATCGCCGCGGGCGGCGTACTGTACTGCAGCTTCTATCCCGCCTATACGTCCGTGTTCGGCATCGAAGACACCCATGCACGGCTTGACCATGGCGATGGCCAGCCGCAGTCCGAACCCTGACGCCCGGCTTCAGTATTGTGGCGCTGCCGTGAAGTTCAGGAAGCGGGTACTGGAACCCTGGAACGTCAGCCGCACGGTGCCGATGGGACCGTTACGCTGCTTACCCACGATGATTTCCGCCGTGCCCTTGTCGGGCGAATCGGGGTTATAGACTTCGTCTCGGTAAATGAACAGGATCAAGTCGGCATCCTGTTCAATGGCGCCCGACTCGCGCAAATCGCTCATCACAGGACGCTTGTTGGGACGCTGCTCCAGGCTTCGGTTCAGCTGCGACAGGGCAATCAGCGGGCAGTTGAGCTCTTTGGCCAAGCCCTTCAGCGAGCGGCTGATTTCCGAGATTTCCGTCGCGCGGTTCTCGCCGCCGCCATTGCCCGCCATCAGTTGCAGGTAGTCGATGATAATGAGGCCAAGCTGGCCGCACTGACGGGCTAGCCGGCGCGCCCGCGCGCGCACTTCCATGGCGCTCAATGCGGGCGTTTCGTCGATGTACACCTGCGCATCCTGCATCAGTTGCACAGCATGCGTGACGCGGGGCCAGTCGTCGGCCACCAGTTTGCCGGTACGCATGCGGTGCTGGTCGAGCATGCCCACCGAGCCCAGCATACGCATTGCCAGCTGCACCGCGCCCATTTCCATGGAAAACACGGCAACCGGCAACCCCTGTTCGATGGCCACGTGCTCGCCGATGTTCATCGAGAACGAGGTCTTGCCCATGGAAGGCCGCCCGGCCACGATGACCAGGTCTCCGGGCTGCAGCCCGGAAGTCATTTTGTCGAGATCGGTGAACCCGGTGGGCACGCCGGTCACGTCGGAATCGCCCTCGCGATGATAGAGCTCGTCAATGCGCTCGACCACCTGGGTCAGCAGCGGCTGGATTTCCTGGAACCCGGCGGAACCCTTTTCGCCTTCCTGGGCGATCTTGAATACCTTGGACTCGGCTTCATCGAGCAACTGCCGCGCTTCCTTGCCTTGCGGATTGAGCGCGGCAGCGGAGATCTCGTCGGCGATCGACACGAGCTTGCGCAGCATCGCACGCTCGCGCACGATTTCCGCATAGCGCCGGATATTCGCGGCCGAAGGCGTGTTGTGCGCCAGGGCGTTCAGGTACGCCAGCCCGCCAGTGTCTTCCGCCTTGCCGGCGCTGACCAGCGATTCGTTCACGGTGATCACGTCTGCCGGCCGCGCCAGCCCTATCAGCCGCGCAATATGCTGCCAGATCAGACGATGGTCATGGCGATAGAAGTCGGACTCGTCGAGTACGTCGGCAATCCGGTCCCAGGCGGCGTTGTCCAGCAGCAGCCCTCCCAGCACCGACTGCTCGGCCTCGATGGAATGGGGAGGCACGCGCAAGTAATCTAGCTGGGAGTCGGCGGGAGTATTCATCTGTGGGCTAATAAAGAGTACGCAGGGTGTCGGCCACCCGGAAAAAACCTTGGACGTCGCGCCCCGGCAGGCGCCCCGCCACCGGGCGCAGCACGGCGGCGGCACCGCCTACGACACGGGCCAGCCGTTGCAGGCGGGCCCGGACCGCGGGAGCGGGATGGGTGACGAAATAGACATCCACCAACAGTTTACCCAGTGCGGGCAAATTGTCATCGTCGAGCTTGCGCAGCGCGAGCAGCGACGATACCAACTGGAACAGATCGTAGGCCTGCGCCAGGGGCAGCGACAGCGCGCCGCCGATGTTCTCTTCGAAGTCAATACGCCACAGCTGGCCGTCGCGCAGGGTAATGTTGCGCACCTGGGCGCCGCCATGGCAGTGCCCGGCCGCATGGAACTGCGCCAGATCTATCGCAAGCCTGCGCACCCAGTGCTCGCGCTGCCCGGGATCGCCATGCCGCAGCACGCCGGCCAGGTCGGCCCCCACATGCTCCAGCACCAGCAAGCCCGGCGCTTCCCGCCACACGTGCGGCACGCGGCAACCGGCCTGCGCCAGCGCGCGCAGGCGTTGCGCCTCGTAAGGCAGGCCATTGCGCAACAACACACTGGGGCGGGGAAACTCGCCCAGGAACAGCTTGCAGCCCACCGCCAGGAACAATGCGCGCACGTATCTCAGGGCATAGCTGATACCACGGGCCAGACCTGCCCGGCGGCGCTTGATCACGCAGGCCGTGCCATCGATGACGACCTCGCGCACGGAAGGCTCGCGGGCGCTGTCGACGCTGTCGAGCCAGGCCTGCAGGCCGGCTGGGGCTTGACTGTGCGGGGGTGGCGGCTGGCTCACGAAACCTTCCTGCAAAAAGCTGGCGTGAATGGGGCCCTCAAGCAAAAAAGCCGGCGCGGCCGCCGGCTTTTTGCAGGTACTGACAAGACGCTTAGGCGAGGTCGCCTTCGACCAGGACGTTCACATCGACAGTGACATCGGGGTGCAGCGCAACCTGGATGGGGAACTCGCCCACGGCCTTCAGGGGGCCATTGGGCAGGCGCACCTGGCCCTTTTCCACGGCGTCAAAGCCGGCAGCCCGCAGGCCTTCGGCCACGTCGGCGTTGGTAACCGAACCGAACAGACGGCCATCGACGCCGGCCTTTTGCACGACCTTGAGCTGGAAGCCGGCCAGGCGGGCGCCCAGGGCTTCGGCAGCGGCGAGTTTCTCGGCCTGGATTTTTTCCAGTTCGGCGCGGCGGGCTTCGAATTCCTTCAGGGCGGCGTCGGTAGCGCGACGAGCCTTCTTCTGGGGAATCAGGAAGTTGCGTGCGTAACCATCACGCACCCGGACGACTTCGCCCAGGTTGCCCAGGTTGACGACTTTTTCGAGCAGGATGACTTGCATTTCAGTGCCCCCGGGATCAGTTGTGGTTGTCGGTGTAAGGCAACAGAGCCAGGAAGCGCGCGCGCTTGATGGCGGTGTCCAGCTGACGCTGGTAGTGTGCCTTGGTGCCGGTCAGGCGGGCCGGGATGATCTTGCCGTTTTCCTGGACGAAATCGCGCAGGGTGTCCAGATCTTTGTAGTCGATCTCTTCGACGCCGGCGGCGGTGAAGCGGCAGAACTTGCGACGCTTGAACAGCGGGTTCTGCTGCGTGAATTTGCGTTTTTCTTTGCGTTTTCCGAAGAAAGCCATGATGTGCCTCTTAGTCTAGTCGGGCCGCGTCGTTGTGTCGCGGGCCCGGAATCTGTTTCTGGTTCCGGTATGCCGTCATCCCACCAGTGGATCGTGCCCTGCGCTGCCGCCGGTTTTACGGGCCCGCTGCAAGTGCAGCTTGACCTTTACCGAATCTTTGCGGGCAGCGGCCAGAAAGCCCTGCACCTGAAGTTCGGCCCCCAAGGGGATGCCGGTCAGCAATTGCGCCAGATCACCCAGGGCCACGGCGGTAATCGTGAGTTCGACGCGGCGCGGATGCCCCGCTTCGACGACTTCCGATTCGTGGGCCAGCAGCATTTCCAGCACTGGCACGCCGGCAGGAGTATGGCGCAAAGGCTCGCATTCAAGAACGCGGGCGCTCAGTTCCAGGGTATTCATCCGGCCGGAGCGTGGTGGTAAAGCAGCGGCGCGGGGTTACTGGGCCTGGGCCGGCGCCGACGATTCGGCGCTTGCCTTGCGGGCCTCTTCGCGCTCGACCGACTTCATCATGATCGAGGGAGCGGTCTGGGCCTTCTTGGTCTTGATGACCAGGTGGCGCAGCACGGCGTCGTTGTAGCGGAACGAATGCTCGAGCTCGTCGAGCGTGGCCTGGCCGCACTCGATGTTCATGCAGACGTAATGGGCCTTGACCAGCTTCTGGATGGGATAGGCCAATTGACGGCGACCCCAGTCTTCCAGGCGGTGCACCGTACCGCCCTGGCCGGTAACGAGCGACTGGTAGCGCTCGACCATGGCGGGCACCTGCTCGCTTTGGTCCGGATGGACAATGAACACTACTTCGTAGTGACGCATAGGTAAAACTCCTTGTGGATGTCCTGCGGGTGCAGGGCCGCGCAAAGCGCCGCCACCGGCCCGCAAGGGGCAGCCCGCCACCCTGAAATGGGGTGATCGAGCAAGAAAGCCTTTAATTATCGCCTGTTACGGCCAGACATGCAAGTAGGCGGCCCAGGCGCCGCGTGCTGCGTCAGCCCTCGACGACGGCGTAGGCCGAGTGATTGTGAATGGACTCGAAGTTTTCGGCCTCGACGCGATAGCGCGCCACGCCCGGGTGGGCGGCCAGCCGGGCAGCCACGTCACGCACCAGGTCTTCGACGAACTTCGGATTGTCGTAGGCACGCTCGGTGACGAACTTCTCGTCGGGCCGCTTGAGCAGCCCCCAGAGTTCACACGAGCCCTCGTCTTCAACCAGGCGAATAATGCGATCCATTGCAACGTCACCATTCAGGATGGCCGACACGGTGACATGCGAGCGCTGGTTATGCGCGCCGTATTCGGAGATGGCCTTGGAGCACGGGCACAGACTGGTGACCGGCACTTGCACCACCAGTTCGAATTCGACCTGGTCGCCCGCGGCGCGGGCAATCCATTGCACTTCGTAGTCGAGCAGGCTCTGCACTCCGGACACCGGAGCCGACTTGTTGACGAAATACGGAAACGCCGCGGTGATGTCGCCGCGCTCTGCATGCAGCAGCGGCAGCATCTCGCGCGCCATGTCGGCGAACAATGCCGGCGTCATGGGCACGCTGCGGAATTTCTCGAGCAGCGCCACGAACCGCGACATGTGGGTGCCCTTCTCTTCGGCCGGCAAGGCCACCGTAAGCGTCCAGGTCGCCACCGTAGGCTGGGCAGCGCCATCGGGCCCCGCCACGAGCATGGGGTGCCGCACGCCACGGATGCCGACGCGCTGAATGGGTATATGTCGCGTGTCAGCCGAACTTTGGACGTCGGGCATGACCAGGACGGGATCGATCGGAGAATTCATAAAGTTACCTGTCAGGGCGGAACGGACGAAGTGCTATGCCCTGAAATATGTTAGCGGAGCCATTATTACCGAAAAGAACTGCGCAGGGTGTGGAAAACCCTCCTACTAGTAGGTTGGCAACTCTATGGCCCCGTTTTCTGTACCTCGTCGCGGCCGGCATTTCCGAACCGATCGCGGATCGATCGCTCGATACCTGCCGCATCCAGGCCTACACCGGCCAGCAGCGCGGCCTGATCTCCGTGATCGATGAACCGATCCGGCAGGCCCAACTGCAACATCGGCACGCTGACGCCTTCCTGGTTGAGCACTTCGGCGACCGCGCTGCCTGCGCCGCCCATGATGGCGGCCTCTTCGATGGTGACCAGGGCGCGATGGCTGGCGGCCAGTTCAAGGATAAGTTCGCGGTCGATGGGCTTGACGAAACGCATGTCGGCCACCGTGGCACCCAGCGCCTCGGCCGCAGCCAGCGCGGGCTGCAACAACGTGCCGAAGGCCAGGATGGCGATGTCGCCGCCCTGCCGGCGCACCACGCCCTTGCCCAGCGGCACGGTGTCCAGGCTGGCCGATACCTCGGCGCCACAGCCGGCGCCGCGCGGATAGCGCACCGACGCGGGACCCGGATACTCGTAGCAGGTCGACAGCAACAGGCGGGCTTCGTTTTCGTCCGACGGCGTAGCCACCACCATGTTGGGCACGCACCGCAGATAGGCGATGTCATAGTTGCCCGCATGGGTGGCGCCATCGGCGCCCACCAGGCCGGCGCGGTCCAGCGCAAAGGTCACGTCCAGGTTCTGCAGCGCCACATCATGGATGAGCTGGTCGTAGCCGCGTTGCAGGAAGGTCGAATAAATCGCCACCACGGGCTTCTGGCCTTCGCAGGCCAGCCCGCCCGCGAAGGTGACGGCGTGCTGCTCGGCAATGCCCACATCGAAATAGCGGCGCGGGTATCGTTGTTCGAATTCCACCATGCCGCTGCCTTCGCGCATCGCTGGCGTGATGCCCACCAGGCGCGCATCGCGTTCGGCCATGTCGCACAGCCATTGCCCGAACACCTGCGTGAATGTCTTGCGGGCCGGCGCCTTGCCCTGCTCGATGCCGACGGCCGGATCGAATTTGCCGGGGCCGTGGTACAGCACCGGATCGTTTTCGGCCAGCTTGTAGCCCTGCCCCTTGCGGGTGACCACGTGCAGGAATTGAAGGCCCTGCAAGGCCTTCAGGTTTTGCAGCGTGGGGATCAGGGCATCGAGATCATGGCCATCGATGGGGCCCACATAATTGAAGCCGAACTCCTCGAACAGCGTGGCGGGCGTGACCATGCCCTTGGCGTGTTCTTCGAAGCGGCGCGCCAGTTCGAGCACCGGCGGCACATGCTGCAGCACGGCACGACCCACATTCTTGGCCGCGGCGTAGAACCTGCCGGACATCAGGCGCGCAAAATAGCGGTTCAATGCGCCCACTGGCGGCGAGATCGACATGTCGTTGTCGTTGAGCACCACCAGCAGGTTGATGTCGGGCGTGACCCCGGCGTTGTTCATGGCCTCGAAAGCCATGCCCGCAGACATGGCTCCGTCGCCGATCACCGCAATGTGGTTGCGCTGCACGCCCATGTTGCGCGACGCGACCGCCATGCCCAGCGCGGCCGAGATCGAGGTGGACGAATGGGCCGTGCCGAACGCGTCGTACTCGGATTCGCTGCGCTTGGGAAAGCCCGATATGCCGCCGGCCTGGCGCAGCCTGGCCATGCCGGCGCGCCGCCCCGTCAGGATCTTGTGCGGATACGACTGATGCCCGACGTCCCAGATGATGCGGTCGTGCGGGGTGTCGAAAACGCGATGCAGGGCAATGGTGAGTTCCACCGTGCCCAGGTTGGACGACAAGTGGCCGCCGGTCTTGGAGACCGACTCAAGCACAAAGCCGCGCAGCTCGTCGGCCAGGGCCTTGAGCTCGCGACGGTCTAGCTGGCGCACGTCGGCCGGCGATTGGATGCGGTCCAGAAATTCTGTCGTCATGCTCGTTATCAGCGGTCTCTGAGTACGATGTAATCGGCCAGGCGGGCCAGCATGGAGCCGGCCTCGCCCAGCGGAACCAGGGCAGTGTGCGCAGACACGCGCAGCTCTTCGGCCAACGCGCGGGCGTCATCGAGCCCCAGCAAGGATACGTAGGTTGGCTTGTTGCCGGCGGCATCCTTGCCCGGCGTCTTGCCCAGGCTGGCGCTGTCGGCGGTAACGTCGAGGATGTCGTCGACCACCTGGAACGCCAGGCCGATGGCCTGCGCGTAGTTGTCGAGGGCCAGCCGGGTGTTGGAACTTGCGCCCGCCACGATGCCGCCCAGCGCCACGCTGCAGGCCAGCATCGCGCCGGTTTTCATGCTGTGCATGGTCTGCAGTTCGTCGCGCGACAACGCACGCCCCACGCTGTGCAAGTCGATGGCCTGCCCGCCCGCCATGCCCTGGCTGCCCGCAGCCCGGGCCAGCGCCTGCGTGGCCTGGACGATCAGCGCCGGCGCAATGGGCATGTCCGCCAGAAGCTCGAAGGCAAGCGGTTGCAGCGCGTCGCCGGCAAGCATTGCGGTTGCCTCGTCGAACTGCACGTGCGTGGTCGGGCGGCCCCGCCGCAGCGTGTCGTCGTCCATGCAGGGCAAGTCGTCGTGGACGAGCGAATAGGCGTGTATCAATTCGACGGCTGCCGCGGCGCGGTCCAGCGAGGCTTCGATGGCTATCGCGCTGCCGTTGACGGGGCAGGCATGCCCGGCGGCATAGACCAGGGCCGCGCGGACACGCTTGCCGCCACCCAGCACGGCGTAGCGCATGGCTTCATGCAGGCGCGAGGGCAGCGCGTCGGCGGGCGGCAGGCATTCGTCCAGCACCGCTTCGATGTGCTGCGCGCGTTCGTGCAGCCAGTCGGCGAATGCAACGTGTTTTTGCTTCATGCGCTTATTCGTCGTCTAGCGCGCGCGGATCCAGTGGCCGCAACAGGCCGTCTTCCAGCACCTTGACCTGCTGCTCGGCCTGCGCAAGACGTTCTTGGCAGACGCGAGTCAATTCGACGCCGCGCCGATAGGCCGCCAGCGACTGTTCAAGGGGCAACGATCCATTTTCCATGGCCGCCACCAGCGATTCGAGCTCGGCCAGGGCGGTTTCGAAGTCCTGGGGCAAAGGGCGGTCGTCTTGCTGAGGATCAGTGTGCGGAGAATTGGCCAAACAGGGCTCCGTGCGCGGGGATAAATAGATTAATCCCCGAATTGTACGATGCTGGGCCCAGCGGCCTGCCGCAGGCGGCCGCTCAGGGGCGATGCCCGGACAATTGCCGCGCCACGTCTCGCAGCGCAGGGGCTACGCGTTCGCGCAGGGCATCGGCCGGGAGCAACGATGACGGGCCGCCGCAGCTTACGACAAACACCCCCTCCCCCGTTACGGACGGAAACGGAACCGCGGCCGCATTGATATCGGCGCGCCAGCCGCCAATCGCAAAGCAGCAGCCGGTAGCGGCCAGGTCGGCTGCCGCCTGACGCACAACCGCCGCATCGGGCGCGGCCTGGCCCAGGCGGCCAAGCAATTCGTCCCTTTGCGAACCGGGCAGCGCTGCGAGATAGGCGCGGCCCATGGCACTGTTGAAACTGGCGCGATACCCCACCGGCAGGCGCAGATACAGCTCGGACGACCCGTGTATCGCCTCGATATACACCATGGCGTCGCCGTCGAAGGCGCCCAAGGCAACCGCCGCTCCGGTGGCTTTCGCCAGCTGCAGCATGGAATCCCTGGCCAGCTCCCGCACCTCCAGCCCCGCCAGCACCCCGAAGCCCAGGGCCAGCACGCCATAGCCGGGCGAATATTTGCCGCTGTCGGCGTGGTATCGCAAATATCCCAGTTCGGTCAGTGTGTAGGTAATGCGGCTGATCGTGGGCTTGGGCAGCCCGGTCAACCCGGCAATGTCCTGGTTGCCCAGCCTGGCCGCTGCGGGACCGAAGCAACGCAACACGTCCAGGCCACGCGCCAGCGCCTCGATGAACTCGGGCGCTCCGCGCCCCGGGCTGTCGCCGCGACGACGTCGCGCCGGTCCGCTCAGGGATGTGCCGGCTGTGCCGGCGGCAGATCGATCGAAAGGGGCTTGCATAGGAATCCGTTCGTTTTTATAGTTTGTTTCGGTCAACAAAATTAAATTTCGATCCACGAAATTTACAAGAAGTCGACTTTCACGTCCATGACAGCTTCAGGGGAAAACATGTTTAAACGCCTCACCACTATTGCCGCTGCACTCGTTTTGTCGGTATCTGCCGCAACGGCCAGCGCCGCTTATCCCGAGCGGCCCATTACCATCGTTTCGCCGTTTCCCGCCGGCGGCGCCACCGATGTGCTGACCCGCATCCTGGCCGACCGCATGAGCAAGGCGCTGGCGCAGAGCATCATCGTCGAGAACAAGGCAGGCGCGGGCACGACCATCGGCGCCGCCTACGTCGGCCGCGCGGCGCCCGACGGATACACACTGCTCATGGCCACCAACTCCACTCTAGTGACCAACCGCTTCCTGTATAAGTCCCTGCCTTACGACCCCGACAGCTTCGCGCCGATCGGCATGGTGGGCATCGGCCCGCTGGTCTTGCTGGCCAATGACAAGCATGGCTTCAAGAGCACGGCAGATGTTGTCGCTCATGCCAAGCAGCGGCCCGGCAGCCTGACTTTCGCCACCTTCGGCCCAGGCACGTCGTCGCACCTGGCCGGTGAACTGTTCAAGCAAGAAGCCGGCATCGACCTGCTGCACGTGCCTTTCAAGGGGGCTACCCAGGCCCTGCCGGCTGTCATCAACGGTGACGTTGACCTGTTCTTCGACATGGTGGCTACCGGCATGCCCCAAGTGGACGCGGGCAAGCTGAAGGTGTACGGCATCACGAGCAAGTCGCGGCTGGCCACCCTGCCCGATCTTCCGACGATGTCGGAACAAGGCTATCCCGCGTTCGACCTGACCGCCTGGTTCAGTTTCGTGGCGCCGCACGGCACGCCGCCAGACGTGCTGGAAACGCTGCAAAAGGCGCTGGTGACCACTTTGCAAGACCCGCAAGTGCGCCAGAAAATGTTGAACATGGGCATCGAGCCGCGTTCCGGCACGGCAAGCGAGCTCACCCGGCAAATCTCCAGCGAGCAGCCCGTGATCGAAAAGCTGGTGCAACAGGCCGGGCTCGAACGCCAGTAAATTTCTTCATTTGCAACCAAATGCCCCCGCGGCCGGTGCGGGGGCGCGGTCCGATTGCGTTTGCACGCCCGGGCTAACGGTTCGAAACACGAGGGCCTGCGCGCGCAGCTAAGCTGGGTTTTCCCTGACTCCGGACCAGCCGCCCGCAGATGCCCACGCCGCATGACACCGACCGCCTCGACGCTGCGCGCTGGATTGCCGCGTTCGCGGTAGTGATGCTGCACAGCGCAGCGCAGCCGGTATCCGATGCCGGGGCCTTCGGCAGCACGGATTGGCTGGCAGCCAACCTGTACGACTCGGCCGTGCGCTGGTGTGTGCCGGTGTTCGTCATGGTCAGCGGCGCACTGCTGCTGGACAGCAGCCGCCCACAGGACGCGCGCGGCTTCTATCAGAAGCGCGCCATGCGCATCTGCGCCCCCCTCGTATTCTGGACACTGTTCTATCTGTGTTGGCGCACCCTGCTCGACTGGTGGGACGACGGCCGCATCGACGTGTCGTTCTGGCCTCGCAAGATCGCCGAAGGCGCTCCCTATTACCACCTCTGGTACCTGTATATGATCGTGGGGTTGTATCTGTTCGCGCCGGCGGTGCGCGCCTTATACCAGCGCAGCCAACCCGCGGCGCGCCGCCTGTGGGTATCGGCCGTCCTGGGCATTGCCATCCTGGATGCCCTGTATCGCCAGGCGGCGGGCGTGGGCCCGGGCTTCTTCCTGACTTGGTTCCTGCCCTACCTGGGATACTTTCTGGCCGGCCGCATGATCTACGAGGGCGAACTGCGCGTGCCCCAGCCCGCACTGATGCTGGCGCTGAGCGTGTTCGCCACGGCATGGGGCGTGTATACCCTGTCGGAAAGCGGGCAACTGAACCTGTATTTCTACGATTACTTCAGCATCACGGTGCCGTTCATGTCGCTGGCCGCGTTCCAGCTTATCCTCGACACGCCGCGGCTGCCCACGCTTTCTGCTCTGGCCCCTCTTACCTTCGGGGTGTACCTGATCCATCCGCTGTTCCTGGACCTGGCCGACCTCGCCGGCACGCCGCACGCGACAGGCGCCGCCTGGAATGTGCCGCTGCTGGCGGTGGCGGTGTTCACGCTTTCGGCGGCCAGCAGCTGGCTGCTGCGCCGCCACCCCATGACCCGGCGCCTGGTCTAGCCAAATGCCGTCCCGGGAAATAAGGGATAGGGTACAATTCACGGTTTGATCGGCCAGCCCGATTTTTCTTCGCGCCAGAACGGAAACTCTGCCGTCCTGGCTTTTTTATCCGAGCGGAGGGAATCATGACCGACATTGGTCGGATGGCGCATGTCGTGCCGGCTCGCACCCAGCTCCCCGTCAGCGCATACTTTGACGAAGCCCGCTTCCAGCGCGAGCAAGAACTCATATTCAAGCAATCCTCGTTGTACGTCGGTCACCAAAAGCTGGTTCCCGAAATCGGCGACTGGCGCACTCTGCCGCACGAAGACGGCGGACGTGTGCTGGTGCGCAATGCCCAGGGCGTCGAACTGATGTCGAACGTCTGCCGCCACCGCCAGGCCGTGATGCTGGGCGGACACGCAGGCAATGTCACCAGTCATACCGCCGGGCATGGCAACCTCAAGGAAACCGGGGGCAACATCGTTTGCCCCCTGCACCGCTGGACGTACAACAACCGTGGCGAGCTCCTGGGGGCCCCGCAGTTCGAATCGACTCCCTGCATGAACCTGCAGCGCTTCCGCCTGCGCGATTGCCACGGGCTGTTGTTCGAAGGCCCGCGCGACCCCGCAGCCGACCTGGCCCCGCTTTTTGCGCGCCCCGAGTTCGACTTCGGCGACTATGTGCTCGATCACGTTGAAGTGCACCAGTGCAACTACAACTGGAAGACCTTCATCGAGGTCTATCTCGAGGACTACCACGTCGGCCCCTTCCATCCGGGCCTGGGTCGCTTCGTCACCTGCGACGACCTGAGCTGGGAATTCTCCGACTGGTACAGCCTGCAGCGCGTGGGCGTGCACAAGGCGCTGGCGCAGCCCGGTTCCGACGTCTACAGGCAATGGCACGATCGACTGCTCGATTACCGGGCTGGCGACGCGCCGGATTTCGGCGCGGTATGGGTAACGTACTTCCCCACCCACATGATCGAGCTGTATCCGCACGTGCTGGTGCTGTCGACTCTCTATCCGAAGAGCCCGCAAGAAACCGTCAACGTGGTGGAGTTCTATTACCCCGAGGAAATCGTGGCATTCGAGCGCGAATTCGTCCAAGCGCAGCGTGCGGCCTATATGGAAACCGCCATCGAGGACGACGAGATCGCCGAACGCATGGACGCCGGCCGCAAGGCGTTGATGCTGCGCGGCGTCAACGAGTCCGGGCCCTACCAGTCGCCCATGGAAGACGGCATGCAGCATTTCCATGAATGGTATCGGCGCGTCATGCAGGAGCCCCACCAGGACTGACTCTGGTCACGCCCGACCGAAACGGCCGCCGCGGCGGCCGTTTTTTTATGCGCGCGCCCACGCCGCAGCGCGCCGCCCTGCCCGCTGGCGTGCTATGCGCCGCGCGCCACCGGTCGTGCCGGATCGCTGCACCACTCGCTCCAAGAGCCCGGATACAGGCGCGAGCCCGACAGGCCGGCGATTTCCATGGCGAGCAGGTTGTGGCACGCAGTAATGCCAGAGCCACACTGATGCACGACTGCGCGCGGATCGCGATCTCCCAGCAGCTTCGCAAATTCGGCCCGCAACTGCTCGGGCTGCTTGAAGCGGCCATCTGCCTGCAGGTTTTCGCCATTGGGCCGATTGAGCGCGCCGGGGATATGCCCGGCAACCGGATCCATGGGCTCGACTTCGCCCCGGTAGCGGTTGGCCGCCCGCGCATCAAGCACCGTGAAGGCCGGTTGCGCCAGATTGGCGAGCACCGCCTGGGCATCTACGGTTTCGACCAATGGCGCAGGCAGGGGCGCCGCCGCCGCCGGCGTACCGGGGGCCGCAGGTTCGGTGCTGATGGGCAGGCCGGCAGCGACCCATGCCTGCCAGCCGCCGTCCAGCACCGCCACGCGCTCATGGCCAAGCCAGCGCAGCATCCACCACAGGTGCGCAGCGAACATGCCCGCGCTGGCGTCATACGCCACCACGAGTGTATCGGGCTGCACGCCGTGCGCGCGCATCAGCGCGGCCAGATCATCACGGGACGGCAGCGGATGGCGGCCGTTGGTGCCGGTGCGGGGCGCGGACAGTTCGGTTTCGTGGTCGAGGTAGCGGGCGCCCGGAATGTGGCCCTGCTCGAAGGCAAGGCGGCCCGCGGCATGGTCGGCCAGATCGTGGCGCACATCGAATACGCGCAGGCCGCCCGACTGCAGGCGTTCGGCCAGGGCGGCGGCGGATATCAGCGTGTGGGTCATGCAAGCTCCTACGGAAATGCTCAAGTTTCGGGCGGCATGCGCATGGTGCGCCATACCGACAGCAGGCCGGCCGCGATGATCAGGCCCATGCCGGCCCAGGCCAGGGCATCGGGATGGTCCCCCCAGAAGCCCATGCCCAGGAGCGCGGCGAATATGATCGTGGAGTACTGCAACGCCGCCGTCAACAGGGCCGAGCCGACGCCGAAGGCGCGCGTCATGGCCAGCTGGCCGAACAGCCCCGCCATGCCGACGCCGATCAGCGCGGCATAGCCCAGCAGGTCGGCGTGGCCCCAGCCTTCGATGAGCAAGCCCACGGTGCTGCTCAGGCATACGCCCAGCGAAAAGAACAGCACTGTGCGCCATTCGGGCTCGCCTATGCGGCCCAGTTGGCGGATCTGCATCATGGCCACCGCCGACATGGCGCCGGCAGTCAGGCCCAGGGCCGCAGCCAGCCATTCGTCGGGGTTGATGCTGGGGCGCAGCACGGCGATTACCCCCAGAAAGCCCAGGGCGACGGCCGCAATGCGCACCGGGTCGCGTTGCGCCCCGCCCCACCCCAGCATCCAGCAGGCGATAAACAGCGGCGCGGTGTAGTTCAGGCTGGTGGCCGTGGCCAGGGGCAGGTGCGATATGGCGAAAAACCCCAGCCACATGGACGTGACGCCCGACAGGTTGCGCCACAGGTGCAACCGCCAGCTGGTCGGCACAATGGACTGGCGCGCCGCGCGGGCCCATATCAGCAGCAGCACAACCGACGGGAAGCCGCGAAACAGTACGATCTGGGGAAGCGAAGCGCCGTGCTCTGTGGCAAGCTTCACAAACGACCCCATCATGGCGAACATGGCGGACGCCACCAACATCCAAAGAGCCTGCATCGAGGGGCCAGGTAACGAAAGAAGAACTGAAATAGGGGAAAGCGATACTATACTCCCGCTCCGGAACGCCTGCGGGCGCGAGGGAACCGCTGTGCCCCGCGCCGGTCAAAAAAGGCGCCATTGCTCGCAAAGGACCCCGAAAAGCATGAAACGCGTTTTCCTGTTCGTCATTACCAACCTGGCCGTACTGGTCGTGCTGTCGGCCACCCTGCGCATCCTGGGTGTCGACCGCTACATCACCGCGCAGGGCATCGATATCCAGGCGCTGCTGATCCTGTCGGCCGTCATCGGCTTTACCGGCGCGATCATTTCGTTGCTGCTCAGCAAGCCCATGGCAAAATGGTCCACCGGCGCGCGCGTCATCGACCCGGCCGCGCCGCAAGGCCATCGCGAGGCCTGGCTGGTCGATACCGTGCACCAGCTGGCCGACCGCGCCGGCATCGGCCGCCCCGAAGTGGCCATCTACGACGGCCCTCCCAATGCGTTTGCCACGGGCGCATTCAAGAACGACTCGCTGGTCGCCGTATCCACCGGGCTGCTCGACAGCATGACCGAAGAAGAAGTGGCCGCGGTGCTGGGCCACGAGGTCGCGCACATCGCCAATGGCGACATGGTCACGCTGACGCTGATCCAGGGCGTGGTCAACACGTTCGTGGTGTTCCTGGCGCGGCTGGTCGGCTACTTTATCGACCGCACGGTGTTCCGCAACGAGCGCGGCGTGGGCGCGGGGTACTTCATCACCGTGGTGGTCTGTGAAATCATCTTCGGCATGCTGGCCTCCATCATCGTGGCGTGGTTCTCGCGGCAGCGCGAATACCGTGCCGACGCCGGCTCGGCCCAGCTGATGGGCTCGCGCGAACCCATGATTCGGGCGTTGGCGCGCCTGGGCGGCCTGGAAGCGGGAGAACTGCCCAAATCGTTCGAGGCCTCGGGTATCGCCGGCAAGGGCGGGCTGGCCGCGATCTTTGCCTCGCACCCGCCCATTCCCTCGCGCATCGCCGCCTTGCAGCAAATGCGCGTGGCGTAAGCACACCGGCACGGCCGATACCAATAAGTACGGGCATGCAGCGCGCTGCATGCCCGTATTCATTTCCCGGGCGGGCTGGCCGCCCCGGCCACTTCAATCCACCGTCAGGATCGTGGCGCCGGTCGTCTTGCGCGCAGCCAGCGCAGTCTGGGCTTCGCCTGCCTGCGCCAGGCTGTAGCGCTGGTCGATACGCACCTTGATCTTTTTCTTCTGCACCAGGCCGAACATCTCGGCCGCGGCCGCGTTCAGTTTTTCGGGCGTGTTCACATGCAGCCCCAGCGACGGGCGCGTGACATAAAGGCAGCCCTTCTGGTTCAGGGTGGCCAGATTGACGCCAGTCACGGACCCGGAAGCGTTGCCGAAGCTCACCATCAAGCCGCGCGGCTCGATGCAGTCCAGGGAAACTTCCCAGGTGTCCTTGCCCACCCCGTCGTACACCACGGGCACCTTCTTGCCCCCTGTCAGTTCAAGCACGCGCTCGACCACGTTTTCACGCGAGTAGTCGATGGTTTGCCACGCTCCGTGGGCGCGGGCAATTTCGGCCTTTTCGGGGCTGGAGACGGTACCGATCAACTTCACGCCCAGGGCCTTGGCCCATTGGCAGGCGATCAGGCCCACGCCGCCCGCGGCTGCGTGGAACAGAATCGTTTCGCCCCCCTGCAGCCGGTAGGTCTGGCGGAACAGGTACTGCACGGTCAGCCCCTTGAGCATCAGCGCGGCGGCGTCTTCGAAGCTGACCCCCTTGGGCAGCTTGACAACCTGTGCGGCAGGCACGTTGCGCGCCTGGGCATACGCGCCTATCGGGCTCTGGCCGTAAGCGACCCGGTCGCCCTTCTTCAGGCTGGTTACGTCGGCCCCCACGGCTTCTACCACCCCCGCCGCCTCGAAACCCAACCCATGCGGCAGGGCATGCGGATACAAACCGGTGCGATAGTAAATATCGATGAAATTGAGGCCGACGGCATGCTGCCGGATGGTGACTTCATTTGACGCTGGTGGAGGAACCTCGACGTCGACAAGCTTCAGGACTTCAGGACCGCCATGTTGTTCGATGCGGATAGCTTTGACGAGATTGCTGGCCATGCGGCCTCCTTATGTGTTGAACCTCAAGACAACCATGCTTGACGCAGGTGCGGCCCGTGCCCGGCTCAGCCTTTGCCGGCGCCGCGCCCCATCAGCACAAAAACTCCAAACAGAACCAGGGCGGTGCCGGCGAGCTGCCACACGGTAATGGGCTCGTCGAGCAGCCACGCCGCCAGGAACAGCACCGACACCGGCCCCACCATGCCCAGCAGCGACGCCGTGGGCGCGCCGACCAGGGCCACCGCCCACATCAGCATGAACACAGGCAGCACGGTGTTGAGCGTGGCATGAATCAGGGAATAGCCATACACCCCCGCCGGCTGAACCAGCGTGGCGGGCGGATGAACCAGGAAGAACTGCAGGATGCAGGCCAGGCACGACACCAGCATGGCGTACGCCACCAGGCGTGTCGCCCCTACCCGCTTGACCAGCTCACCCGTGCAGATCAGGTACACAGCATAGCTGAGCGCCGATCCGAAAATAAAGAAAGCCCCAAGCGCCACGTGGGAACCGGCGCCGTGCCTCAGGTCCTGGGCGAATACCAGCACCACGCCCAGATACGACGCCAGCATGGCCACCCATTGCCGCGACGATACCGGGCGCTTCAGCCACCAGGCCGAAAGCAGCACCACCAGCGTAGGCGACAGAAACAGGATAAGCCGCTCGAGGCTCGCGGTTACATAGCGCAGCCCGAGGAAATCCAGAAAGCTGGACAGGTAATACCCGAGCAGGCCCAGCAGGCAAAGCTGGGCACGTTCACGCCGCGTCAGCACCGGCAGTTCGCCCCTTGCCGCCCGACGCGATTCGCGCCAGGCCACGGCAGCAAAAAAGGGCATCGCGAAGAGCATGCGGAACGCGATCAGGGTGACGGCATCGATGTTGTACCGGTACGTGAGCTTGACCACAATCGCCTTGGCCGCGAACAGCACGGCGCCCAGCGTGGCCAGGATGAAACCCAATATACGGGGCGAGACGACGGTCGTGGGCCAATACCTGGCGGGGCGATTCATGCGATGATTTTATATTTTCCGCCGCCCGTCCGGGGCGCGGCACGCCGCCTTCCTGCTTCCATGACACGCCAACGCGCCCTTGTTTACATCCATTTTGCCGCCGTGCTCTTCGGGCTTACCGGCGTGTTCGGCGAATTGATCCAGGCCAGCGCCGCGGTAATCACCCTGGGCCGCGCCGCCTTCGCGGTGGCGGCCCTGGCCGGCTTTGCGCGCATGCAGCGCCGCCCGTTGTTCGGCGCCCTGACGCCAGCGCAGCTGTTCATGCTGATCGTCGCCGGCGGCCTGCTGGCCGCGCACTGGGTCACGTTCTTCATTTCGGTAAAAACCGGCGGCATCGCCATCGCCACGCTGGGCTTCGCCAGCTTCCCGGCTTTCATCACCTTGTTCGAGGCGCTGCTGTTTCGCGAGCGCGTGCGCATGGCAGAATGGCTGCTGCTGGCGCTGGTCACCTCCGGCCTGGTACTGGTGACGCCTTCGTTCGACTTCGCCGATCAAGGCACCGTCGGGCTGGCATGGGGACTTCTGTCGGGCCTGTCGTTCGCGCTGCTAGCGCTGACCAACCGGCGCTCCACGGTGGGGCTCGACCCCATGCAAGTGGCCTGCGGGCAAAATATCGTAGTGGTGCTGGCAATGCTGCCCTTCGCGGCCAGTCAGTTGCCCATGCTGCCCGCGCTCGACTGGCTATGGCTTGCCCTGCTGGGCATCTTCTGCACGGGGCTGTCCCATTTCTTTTTCGTGTCCAGCCTTACCCGCCTGAATGCGCGAAGCGCCGGCTTGGTAATAGCGCTGGAGCCCGTCTATGCCATCGCCTTCGCGTGGATGCTGTTTGCGCAGCAGCCCACACTGCGCATGGCGGCCGGGGCTGCCCTTATCGTGGCGGCCATCGTGTGGTCGGGGCTGCGCAAGGCGCCGCACTGATCTGTTTGCGGCGCCCCGCGCCTCGCCGGCCGCACCTCGCCGGCCGCACCTGGCCGGCCGCACCTGGCCGGCCGCACCTAGCCGGCCGCACCTAGCCGGCTGCCACCACCTCGGCGATGGCCTTGCCTACGTCGGCCGTAGACGCGGTGCCCTTCATGTCGCGGGTGCGCGGGCCCTCGGCCAACACGGTTTCGATGGCCGCCACGACGGCCTGCGAGGCCTGCGGGTAGCCCAGGAAATCGAGCATCAGCGCACCGCTCCAGATCTGGCCGATAGGATTGGCAATCCCCTTGCCATAGATGTCGGGCGCCGAACCGTGCACCGGCTCGAACAGCGACGGGAACTTGCGCTCGGGGTTCAGGTTGGCCGAAGGCGCGATGCCGATGGTGCCGGTGCAGGCCGGGCCAAGGTCGGAAAGAATATCGCCAAACAGGTTCGACGCCACCACCACGTCGAACCAGTCGGGATGCTGCACAAAGTGGGCGCACAGAATGTCGATGTGGTATTTGTCCCAGCGCACATCCGGATACTGGCCGGCCACGTCCGCCACGCGCTCGTCCCACCACGGCATCGAAATCGAAATACCGTTTGACTTGGTGGCGGCGGTCAGGTGCTTGCCGCGTTTTTGCGCCAGTTCAAACGCGAACTTCAGCACCCGGTCGGCGCCCACCCGGGTGAACACGCTTTCCTGGATGACGACCTCGCGCTCGGTGCCCGCAAACAGCTTTCCGCCGCTGTTGGAATATTCGCCCTCGGTATTCTCGCGCACGATGAAAAAGTCGATGTCGCCGGGCTTGCGGTCGGCCAGCGGGGATGGCACACCGGGCATCAGGCGCACGGGGCGCAGGTTGATGTACTGGTCGAAATCGCGCCGGAAGCGAAACAGCGACCCCCACAGCGCCTCGTGGTCGGGCACCGTGTCCGGCCAGCCGATGGCACCGAAGAAGATGGCTTCATGGCCGCCGATCTGCGCGGCCCAGTCGTCGGGCATCATCTTGCCGTGCTTGGCGTAGTAATCGCAGCTCCAGTCGAAGTGGTCCCACTGAAAATTGATGCCGAAGCGCCGCGCCGCGGCGTCCAGCACGCGCAAGCCTTCGGGCACCACTTCCTTGCCGATGCCATCGCCGGGAATGACTGCGATCTTGTGTTGGTTTCCTGCCACCGATGTTCTCCAGTAAAGGTCAGCCCTGCCCGGCCCTGCCGGCAAGGACGTAGGGAATATGTATCACGCCTTCATCACGCGCCGCTCCATGCCTCGGCGTTCAGTTTATCGCTGTACACCGGCCGCCGCTGCGAGCGCTGCACGTGTTCAAGCGCCGGTGTGATCACCTGTACCAGCCGGTCGAACGACGGCCGGATTTCCTCGTCAGGCACGCACGCATACCCCAGCAGCACGCCCGGCCGGGCGTCGCGTTCGCTGGCATAGTAACGGGACAGCGGTCGCGCGTGCAGGCCCAGCGTACGCGCCGCAATGGAAATCCCCAGGTCGTCGGTGCCATCGGGCAAATGCATCACCAGGTGCAGGCCGGCTTCATGCGTCGATATCGGCCAGTCGGCTCCGAAGCGCGCCGTGATGGCTTCACGCAGCAGCGCCTGCCGCGCCGCGTAACGCTGCTTCATGCGGCGGATATGGCTCGCATAGTGGCCGCCTTCGATAAAATCGGCCAACACCGCCTGGTCCATCAGCCGCCCTTCCCGGTACAGCTCCGACAATCCCGTCGCCATGTGACTGGCCAGGGGCTTGGGCAAAAGCATGTACCCCAGCCGGAACCCGGGAAACAGGGTTTTCGAGAACGTACCCAGGTACAGGACCCGATCGTGCTGGTCCAGCCCCTGCAATGAGGCAATCGGCCGGCCGTCGAAGCGGAATTCGCTGTCGTAGTCGTCTTCTATGATCCACGCGCCGCGCGTATGGGCATATTCGAGCAGCATGCGGCGGCGGGCCAGGCTCATCACCATGCCCAACGGATACTGGTGCGATGGCGTCACGAAAATAAACCGCGGTGGATCGCGCATCTGCTCGGCGCTGGGCGCCATGCCTTCGTCGTCGACATCAACCGGCACGGGCGTGATGCCGCATGCCATCAACGTCGAGCGCGCGCCCCAGTAGCCCGGGTTTTCCATCCAGGCGGTGTTTCCGTAGTCGCCCAGCAGACGGGCCAGCAGGCTCAGCGACTGATGAATGCCACTGGTCAGGACGATCTGGTCGGCTTCGCACTTTACCGACCGCGACAGCCGCAGGTGCTCGGCCAGCGCACGGCGCAGTGGCAGGTATCCCGCCCCGTGTGCATAGGTCAGGAGTTCGGGCGTCGACTGGCGCCAGCGCCGCCCTTGCAGCCGGGCCCACACCGCGCGCGGGAACAGCGCCACGTCGGGCACGCCTGGCACGAACGCCCCCCATTGCCGGTCCGAGGCAGAGGCTTCGTGCACCAGCTGCGAGCCGCGCCGCGACAGCGCAAAATGCGGGGCCGGCGCGGCCCCGGCCGGCCGCTCGGCTTCGGGTGGCTGCGGCACCACGGGCACAGTATCCGAAACAAAGGTGCCACTTCCGAATACCGACACAAGGTACCCCTCGGCGGTCAGCTGGTCGTACGCATGCAGCACCGTATTACGGGATAACCCTGTGTCGACAGCCAGCGCCCGCGTGGCCGGCAGCTTCGTGCCCGCGGGCACATCGCCATTCAGGATCAATCCACGCAGAATGTCGTAGATTTGCCTGGACAAGGGCACCGTTGCGCGACGCTCCAATCGCTGTAGCAAGCACTCGGACAGAATCAGTTCTTTCAAAGTGGCACCAGAAACTAAAAACGATTTGGACCTATTGAGAGTACCAAATATTCGATACGCTGCTTCAGCGCAAGCAGAAAATGTCCAAAAAATGCCAAGGGGAAAACCATGCAACCGGACTTACCGTCACTTGCCACTGTTGTGCCCAGGCCGGCCCCGTGCCGCGCCACGCTGTACCTGTTCCACCCGTAGCACCTGAGTCGCGGGAAGGCATGGTTGCCAGAGCACAGGAGCCCTGCGCTGCCCTCCCGTATTTCTTACTATGCCCGGAGGTCCACAGTGAAACTAACAACACGCCTCAAATTGTCCTTGGGCGCGCTCGCCCTGATCGCCGCCGTACCCACGGCCCTGGTACAAGCACAGGCACAGACGCGCGGCGGCACGTTGCGCATGATCGTGCAGCCCGAACCACCCATCCTGGTGCCGGCGCTGAACCAGCAGGCGCCCACGCAGTTTGTGGCAGGCAAAATGTATGAAAGCCTGCTGACGTACTCGTTCGACCTCAAGCCGCAACCTGGCCTGGCCAAGTCGTGGGAAGTCGCGCCCGATGGGCTGTCCTATACCTTCAAGCTCGAAGAAGGCGTCAAGTGGCACGACGGCAAGCCCTTTACCGCGGACGACGTCGTCTTTTCGCTGAGCGAGCTGCTGCCCAAGACGCACGCCCGGGCCCGCGTGATTCTGGGCCGATACCTGGACAAGGTAGAAAAGATCGACGACCACACGGTCAAGATCAGCCTGAAGACGCCCTTTCCCGCCTTCATGCTGATGTTCGAACCAGGGTTCGCTCCGATGATGCCCAAGCACATCTACGAGGGTACCGACTACATGAAGAATCCGGCCAACCAGAAACCGGTAGGCACTGGCCCGTTCATGTTCGACGACTGGAAGCGCGGCGAATACATCAAGCTGGTGCGCAACCCCAACTACTGGAAGGAAGGCCAGCCGTACCTCGATGAGCTGGTGTTCAACATTATTCCCGATTCGGCCTCGCGCGCGGTCGCCTTCGAACGCGGCACCGTCGACGCGCTGCGTGGCGGCGACGTCGACAACGTGGACGTCAAGCGCCTGCGTTCCCTGCCCAATGTCGAATACACCACGCAGGGCTGGGAAATGTTCTCACCGCAGGCCTACCTGATGTTCAACATGCGCACGCCGCCGCTGGACAACGTCAAGGTGCGGCAGGCCGTCATGGCGGCGCTCAACCGCAAGCTGATCGTCAACAACATCTTCTTCGGATTGGGGCAAGTGGCCACCAGCCCGTTTGTCACCACCGAGATGTTCTACGACAAGAACATGCCGCCCATCGACTTCGACATGAAGAAGGCGCGCGCGCTGATCAAGGAATCCGGCATCGACCCCGGCGCGTACAACCTGCGCTTCCTGGGCTTTCCGTACGGACCCACCTGGGACCGGCTGGGCGAGTACATCAAGCAGTCAATGGAACAGCTGGGCTTCAAGATCACGATGGAAGCCACCGATGCAGGCGGCTGGGCCAGCCGTACCGGCAACTGGGACTTCGACTTGACGCTGAACTACACCTACCAGTACGGCGACCCGGCACTGGGCGTGCAGCGCCTGTACGCCGCGGCCAACATGGTCAAGGGCTCGCCCTTTGCCAACGTGCAGGGCTACAACAACCCCGAGGCCGACAAGCTCTGGACCGCCGCCGCCTCGGAAGTCGATCCCGCCAAACGGCAAGAGCTGTATTCCAAGATCCAGACCATCCTGGTCAACGACGTTGCCAATGGATTCCTGGTTGATATGGAATTCCCCACGCTGTACCGCAGCAACGTCAAGAACCTGGTCCAGACCGCCATCGGGCTGAACGAAACGTTCGCCGACGTCTATATCCAGAAGTAAAAGCAGGCGCGCCTGGCGCGCCCGGTCCGCCGCGGGTTTCCGCCCCGGCGGACCGCCGCAACCCGCGGTCCGCCGGCCCGCGGTGTTCCGACGGAGATGCTTTGCATGAAATTCCTGTCCTTTTTCATATCGCGCCTGGGCAAGGCCCTCACGGTCGTGCTGGGCGTGGTCATCCTGAACTTCTTCATGATACGGCTGGCCCCGGGCGATCCGGCGGCCGTGCTGGCCGGCCAGGCGGGCGCGGGCGATCCGGCCTACCTCGCCGCCCTGCGCGCCGAATTCGGCCTGGACAAGCCGCTGCTGACGCAACTGGGCCTGTACTTGAAGGGAGTGCTGCAGCTCGACCTCGGCTACTCCTATCGCAATCACGTGCCGGTGCTGGATCTGATACTCGAGCGCCTGCCGGCCACCTTCCTGCTGATGTTCTGCGCTTTCGTGTTTTCGATTGTGTTCGGCGTGCTGCTGGGGGTCATCGCTGCCAAAGCGCGCTACAACAACAAGCGCCGCTGGATAGACAGCAGCGTCATGACGGGTGCGCTGCTGCTTTACGCAACGCCGCTGTTCTGGCTGTCACTGATGGGTATCCTGCTGTTCTCGGTATTGCTGGGCTGGCTGCCGGCGTTCGGCATGGAAACCGTGGGTGCGGGCTACACCGGTTGGGCGCGAGTGCAGGACATCTCCCTGCACCTTATCCTGCCCACCGTCACGCTGGGTTGCTTCTTCATGGCCGTCTACGTGCGGCTGACGCGGGCCTCGATGCTGGAAGTTATCGGCATGGACTTCGTCAAGACCGCCCGCGCAAAAGGGGTGAGCCCCAATCGCGTCATTCGCACCCATGTGCTGCGCAATGCCCTGCTTCCGGTGGTGACGTTCGCCGGCATCCAGCTGGGCCAGATGGCAGGGGGCGCCGTGCTCACCGAAACTGTGTTTGCCTGGCCCGGCATCGGCCGGCTGATGTTCGACGCACTGCTGCAACGCGACTATCAGTTGCTGCTGGGCATTTTCCTGGTGACATCCGTCATGGTGGTGGCCTTCAACCTGCTTACCGACATGCTCTACCGCCTGATCGATCCGCGTATCTCGGCCGATTCACAGGGGGCCGCAGCATGAAGCCATTCCTGAAGCGCTATATGCGCAACTATGGCGCGGTGGGCGGCCTGGCTGTCATGCTGCTGGTCGTGGCGATTGCGCTGGCCGCGCCGCTGCTCTATCCCGAATCGCCCTGGATGATGGTGGCCGAGCCGCTCATCAAGCCGTTCACCGACCCGGCCTATCCGTTCGGCACCGACATGCTGGGGCGCGACATCACGGCGGGCCTGGTATGGGGAGCCCGGGTTTCTTTGCTGGTGGGGCTGCTGTCCACAGGCGTGGCGCTGGCGTTCGGCATTGTCATCGGCGCGATCGCCGGCTACTGCGGCGGCCGCATCGACGACGCGCTGATGCGGTTCACCGAATTCTTCCAGACCATTCCGCAGCTGGCCATGGCCGTGGTGCTGGTCGCGGTGCTGAGCCCGTCTGTGTATTCGATCATGGGGGCCATCGCACTCGTGTCGTGGCCTCCGGCGGCGCGCCTGGTGCGCTCCGAGTTCATGACGCTCAAGCAGCGCGAGTTTGTGCAGGCTGCCATCGTCATAGGCCAGACGCCTTCGCGCATCGTCTGCACCCAGATCCTGCCCAACGCCATGTCGCCCATCATCGTGTCGGCGTCGTTCATGGTGGCCACGGCGATTCTTACCGAATCGGCGTTGTCGTTCCTGGGGCTGGGCGACCGCAACCTGATGAGCTGGGGCTTCATGATCGGCGCGGCCCGCACGATGATACGCGAAGCCTGGTGGATGAGCGTGTGGCCGGGGGTGGCCATTCTGCTCACCGTGCTGGCCATCAACCTGATCGGCGAAGGCTTGAACGACGCCCTCAATCCCCAGCTGCGCAAGCGCGGCGAATAGGAGGCCGCATGAGCGACAAGACACCGCTGCTGTCAGTGCGCAACCTGACCATTCCCCTGCCCTCCGGTGGGGATCGCCGCTACGCCGTACATAACGTTTCCTACGACGTGCACGAAGGCGAGATCCTGTGCATCGTGGGCGAATCGGGCTCGGGCAAGTCGATGAGCGCGAACGCCATCATGGGCCTGCTGCCCGATTACCTGACCCCGCAAAGCGGACAGATCCTGCTGCGCGGATCCGACCTGCTTGCCCAGGACGAAGCCACGCTGCAGGCCATGCGCGGCAAAGACATGGCCATGATCTTCCAGGAGCCGCTGTCGGCGCTGAATCCGCTGATGACGGTCGGCGAACAGATCGCAGAAGTCATGCGCGTGCATCAGGCCTATCCTGGCGACGCGCGTCGACAGCGCGTGCTCGAGCTGCTGGAATTCGTCGGCCTGCCCGACCCCGCCACGCTCTACCACGTTTATCCGTTCCGGCTGTCCGGCGGCCAGCGCCAACGCGTCATGATTGCCATGGCCCTGGCGCTGGAACCCGCGCTGCTCATTGCCGACGAGCCCACCACCGCGCTGGATGTCACCACGCAGGCGCAGATCCTGGACCTGATTGCGCGCATCCAGAAAGAAAAGGGCATGGGCGTGATGTTCGTCACCCATGACTTCGGCGTCGTTGCCGAAATTGCGCATCGCGTCGCAGTCATGGAAAGCGGCGAACTGGTCGAACAAGGGCCGGCCGACCAGATTCTCAACTCGCCCAGGCACCCTTACACCCAGCGCCTGATCAGCGCAGTGCCACGCCGCCGCGCCCATGCGCAAGAATCGCGCGACACCGATAAGCCGGTGCTCGAAGTGCGCAACCTCTACAAGACCTACGTCACCGGCCGGGGCTGGCTGGGGCGCAAGCGCACCGTGCGCGCAGTCGACGGCGTCAGCTTCGCTGTCCGGCGCGGCCAGACACTGGGCATCGTGGGCGAGTCCGGATCGGGCAAGTCCACGATAGGAAAATGCCTGCTCAAGCTGGTCGGCATCGATGGCGGCGAGATGATCTTCAACGGGCGCGACATCGCGGGGCTGACCGAAAGCCAGTTCCGTCCGTTGCGCAAAGAGATCCAGATGATCTTTCAGGATCCGTTCGCATCGCTCAATCCGCGGCACACGGTCGGCCGCATCATCAGCGACGGCCCTGTCGCCAGCGGGCAGCCGCGCGCGCAGGCCGAAGCCCGCGCGCGCGAACTGCTCGAGCTCGTGGGCCTGGACGCTTCCGCATTCGACCGCTATCCCAACCAGTTCTCCGGCGGGCAGCGTCAACGCATAGGCATCGCCCGCGCGCTGGCGCTCGAGCCGAAAATCCTGGTTGCCGACGAATCCGTGTCGGCGCTGGATGTCTCGGTGCAGGCCCAGGTGTTGCAGTTGCTGCACGGGCTGCAGCAGCGCCTGCAGATCGCCCTGATCTTCATCACTCATGATCTGCGCGTGGCGGCGCAGGTCTGCGACGAAGTGCTGGTCATGCACCAGGGCAAGGTCGTCGAGTACGGCAGCCCGAGCCAGATCTTCGACCAGCCCCGCCATGCCTATACCCAGAAACTGATAGCCGCCATTCCGGGCCAGCACTGGAACCCGCCGGGCGGTCCGCAACTGGAACCCGCGCTATGACCAATGCCGACCTGACGCGCCGAAAAGATGCCGCCACGCCCCGGGGCGTGGGCGTCATGTGCAACTTCTATGCAGACCGCGCCGACAATGCCGAGCTCTGGGACATCGAAGGCCGGCGCTATATCGACTTTGCCAGCGGCATCGCGGTGCTCAATACGGGCCACCGCCACCCGGACGTCGTGCAGGCCATCGAGGCCCAGGTCAGGCGCTTCACGCATACCGCCTACCAGATCGTGCCGTATGGCAGCTACATCGAACTGGCCGAGCAGCTCAACCGGTTGGTCCCGGGCGACTTTCCCAAGAAAACCGCGCTTTTCACCACCGGCGCGGAGGCGGTCGAAAATGCCGTCAAGATCGCCCGCTGCGCAACCGGCCGCCCTGCACTGATCGCGTTCAGTGCAGCCTTCCACGGACGCACCCTGATGGGCATGGCGCTCACCGGCAAGGTCATCCCCTACAAGGCCGGCTTCGGCCCCTTTCCGGCCGATGTCTATCACGCCCCGTATCCCAATCCGATGCATGGCGTTTCCGTCGCCGACGCGCTTGCCGGGCTGCAGGCGCTGTTCGACAGCGATGTCGACCCGCGGCGGGTTGCAGCCATCGTCATCGAGCCCGTGCAGGGCGAAGGCGGGTTCAACATCTGCCCGCCAGAGTTCATGCGCGCGTTGCGGGCGCTGTGCAACCAGCATGGCATTCTGCTCATTGCAGACGAAGTGCAGACCGGCTTCGGGCGTACCGGCAAAATGTTCGCCATGGAGCACTACGGCGTGGCCGCCGATCTTACCGCCATCGCCAAGGGGCTTGCCGGCGGCATGCCCCTGTCAGCCGTATGCGGGCGCGCCGAGGTCATGGACGCACCACCGCCGGGCGGACTGGGCGGGACATACGCCGGCAACCCGCTGTCGGTCGCGGCGGCGCTCGAAGTGGTGCGGGTGATGCAGACAGACCAGCTGCCCGCCCGCGGCGCCGCCCATGGCGAACGGCTGCGCCGCCATCTCGAAGCGCTGCGCCCCCGCGTGCCGGAACTGGCGGACGTACGGGCGCTGGGCGCCATGGTGGCCGCCGAGTTCCGCCATCCCGCCGACGGCACTCCCCTGCCCGACTACACCCGGCAACTACAGGCGCGGGCGCTCGAAAAGAACCTGCTCTTGCTCAGCTGCGGCGTGCACGGCAATGTCATCCGCTTCCTGTTTCCGCTGACCATCCCCGATAAAACCATGAGCGAAGCGATGGACATCCTTGCGCAAGTCATGCCCGCCTGATGCGGCCATCAACAGGAGACAACCATGAAGCGCCCTGAAGCGGCACCCACGGTGCAGATCGACAACGAACATGTACGGGTTACCGAGTGGCGGTTCCCGCCCGGCGGCGAAACCGGCTGGCATCGCCATGGCCTGGCCTATGTCATCGTTCCCCAGAGCACCGGTGCGCTGCTGCTCGAAACACCCGATGGCGAGGTCACCAGCGAACTGCGCACCGGCATTTCGTACTTCCGGCCCGCCGGCGTGGAACATAACGTCATCAACCCGAACGAGACCGAATTTGTCTTCGTGGAAATCGAACTCAAGCAAGCCTAGGAGTCGTTATGAAGGCTTTTTTCTGCGAAGAACAGCTGCTGCACGAACCGCGCCAGTTCATGCGGCTGGGGCGGCTGTGCGCGCCGACTGACACTCCGGCCCGCGCCCGGGCCTTGCAAGCGGCGCTGGCGGCCCGCGGCGTGTCCCTGGAACAGCCGCCGGACTACGGGCGCGCACCGTTGCATGGCGTGCATAGCCCCGACTACCTGGACTTTCTCGAGCACGCTTACACGCGCTGGCTCGCCCTGAAAGCGCAAGGCATGGACCCGGGCGTCGAGGTGCTGCCAAACCTCGCGCCTTACCACAGCGGCCACCCCGAGCAGGCCGAGCGCGGGCCCTGCCCGTCCAGCTCCATCGTGGCGCAGGCGGGATACTACCTGGGCGACCTGTCCTGCCCGGTCGGCCCACACACCTGGCGTTCCGCGCTGCGATCGACACACAGCGCCGTGGCGGCTGCCGATCAGGTGGCCCGGCACCAGGGCATTGCCTACGCGCTGTGCCGGCCGTCAGGACACCACGCCCATCGCGACCGGGCTAGCGGCTTCTGCTACCTGAACAGCGGCGCCGTCGCCGCGCAACGCTTGCTGCAGACCTATGGCAAGATCGCCATCCTGGATGTAGACGCGCACCACGGCGACGGCACGCAGCAAATCTTCTACCAACGTCCCGAAGTCATGACCCTGTCGCTGCACGCCGACCCGGCCGGGTACTATCCCTTCTATACGGGACACGTCCACGAACGCGGCTATGGCAGCGGCCACGGCTACAACCTGAACTTCCCCCTTCCCCACGGCACAGACACAGAGGCGTTCCTGGCCGCCCTCGACAATGCCCTGGTGGCTTTGCGTGACTATCGCCCCCGCGCCCTGGTGCTATCGTTGGGTTTCGACACCTACATCGACGACCCCATCAGCGTGCTGGCTCTGGATATCGACGCATACCGCCACATCGGCGAACGGATCAACGGGCTAGGCCTGCCCACCGTAATCGTGCAGGAAGGGGGCTACCTGGTCGAAGCCATCGGTCCGGCGCTGGACGCATTCCTCCAGGGCATGGCGCAAACCGTACCCGACTGACTCCGTATCCGCCCCTACCCGGCCCATTCCAACCATGTCGGCTCCTACACCCCGTTCGGGGATCGCGTTATACCTCGCGGCACTGGTCACCTTCGCCAGCTTCGACGCCGCCATGAAGCATCTGCTGAACTTCTATCCGGCGCCCTTTCTCAACGTAATGCGTTATCTCTCGGTGACCACCATCGGGGTGGGCCTGCTTATACGCCATGGCTGGCCGCGCTGGGAGAGTACCGCCGACAAAGGCCTGTTGCTGGCTCGCGGACTGGCATTGGGCAGCGTGGGCACCTGCTTCATGACAGCCCTGATCTGGATGCCCCTGTCCGAGGCCACAGCCATTTATTTCACCTCGCCGCTCATAGTGGTGGCGCTGTCGCCATGGCTGCTGGGCGAACGCGTGGGCCTGCGGCAGTGGGCGGCCGTGGCTTTGGGCTGCACGGGCATGCTGCTGATCGTGCGTCCGGGAGGCGATCTTCCGTGGCTGGGTTCGTCGTTGATGGCCATTGCGGCGGTCAGCTACGCCATTTTCCAGGTATTGACTCGCCGACTGTCGGGGCGCGTGCCGAGCCACATTCAGTATGCATCCACGGCGGTGATCTGCCTGATTGTCACGGCCCTGCCGGCACCGTTCTTCTTGCCCCAGCCCTGGCCGGACGCTGCCGACTGGGCCTTCATCATATTCATGGGCGTCGTCAATGGCGTGGGCCAGATCTTGCTGATTGCGGCGTTCAACCGGGTGCCCGCCTCGACCCTGGCGCCGTTCAACTATTGCCACCTGCTGATGGCGGTGGCGTTCAGCACTTTCTTGTTCAACCGCCCGCCGGACCTGCTGGCAATGGCAGGCATGACACTGATCGTGGTGGCCGGCATGTCGTTGCTGACACGCTCGCCCGGCAGCGGGCCGGCCCCGACGCGATAGTGCCGCAACGCGGCACTCGCGACAGACCAAGCCGCGCTGCAGGCGTCATACGATGCGCGAGTATTGTGCCTGCGTGCTGCGCTCGCGCAGGTACCGGTCGAATGTCATGGCTACCGCACGCACGAAATACCACCCCATGTCGGTAACCCGCAATGCGCCCGGCTCATTGCGCACCAGCCCCATGTCTACTAGGCGCTGCAAGGCCTGGAGCTCGGCGGCAAAGTAGGTGTCGAACGCGATGTCGTGAACCTGCTCGATGGCGCCGAACTCGACGCCGCCCTGGCACATGATCGCCATGATCACGTCGCGGCGCAGCAGGTCGTCGTGGCTCATTTCCAGGCCGCGCTCCACGGCGAAAGTACCCTGCTCGATGCGCGCATAGTAGTCATCCAGTGATTTTGCGTTCTGGCTGTAGGTGCCACCCACCTTGCCGATGGCCGACACGCCCAGCGCAACCAGGTCGCAGTCCGGCTGCGTGCTGTAGCCCTGGAAATTGCGGTGCAGCAGGCCGGCGCGCTTGGCCCGGGCCAGCGTGTCGTCGTGCAGGGCGAAGTGGTCCATGCCGATGTAGTCATAGCCCGCGTCCAGAAAGCGCGAGATGGCGCTGCCCAGGAGTTCGATCCGGGTTTCACCGGTAGGCAGTTCGGCCGGCACGATGCGGCGCTGGGGCTTGAAGCGTTCGGGCAGGTGCGCGTACCCGTAAAGCGCGATGCGATCCGGCCGCAGCGCACAGACCTGTTCCAGCGTATGCGCGAACGATTCGGCGGTCTGCAGCGGCAGGCCGTAGATCAGGTCCATGTTGATCGATGCGTAGCCCAGGCGCCGGGCGCTGTGCACCAGATCGCGCACGCATTCATAAGGCTGAATGCGATGCACGGCCCGCTGCACGGCCGGGTCGAAATCCTGTACGCCCAGGCTCAGGCGGTTAAAGCCCAGGCTGGCCAGGTGCTCCAGCCGCTCGGGCGTGGCCGTACGCGGATCGACCTCGATGGAAAGCTCGGCGTCGGGCAGCAGGCGGAAATGATCGCGTATGCCGCCCATCAGGCCGCTGAGTTCTTCGTCGGACAGGAACGTTGGCGTGCCGCCCCCGAAATGCAATTGCGACACCGGCCGGCCCCGTCCGAATATTTGCGAATGCAGGGCCATCTCGGACTGCAGCGCATCCAGATAACGGGCCGCCCGCTCGTGATGCCGGGTGATGACCTTGTTACAGGCGCAGTAGTAGCACAACGACTCGCAGAAAGGGATATGCACGTACAGCGAAAGCGGCGCGTCGGCGCGCGCGCTCAGCTCCGCCAGCGCCTGGCTGTACTCCGGAGGCCCGAACCCGCCATGGTAGCGGTCGGCAGTGGGATAGGAGGTGTAACGCGGGCCGTTTTTATCGAGACGGGCCAGAACGTCGCGCGAGAACGTGGGAGACGAAGGCATGCTGCGATTATGCAAACTGAGGCCGCGCAGCAACTTGATTCAACGCAAATAAACCGCAAACGAGCGATTCGCTTGCGCCACATCAAGCCCGGGGCTATTGGCCACGACTTTGACTTTCGGACCACAGGATGTGGTAGTAGGCTACCCGCAACCCTACTACATGAAGTGCTCGCAATGACGCCACAACATATCCTCAAACGCGATGGCCGCGTGGTTCCCTTCGACGGCGCAAACATCGTCCGCGCCATCGCCGCCGCCGGTCGCGCCACCGGCGAAGTCCAGCCTTCCGAGGCCGACATCCTGGGCACGCGCGTGGCGGCACGGCTGTCCAGCCACCCCTGCCCGGGCATAGAAACCATCCAGAACATCGTCGAAGAAGTACTGGTCGAGGCGGGGCACTGGAAAACGGCCCGCGCCTACATCGTGTACCGCGAACGTCACGCGCGGCTGCGCACATTGCGGCACACGCTGGTCGACGTCGAAAGCTCCATGGAAGAATATCTCGACCAGCGCGACTGGCGTGTCAACGCCAACGCCAACCAGGGATACAGCCTCGGCGGGCTGATCCTGAACGTGGCGGGCAAGGTCACCGCCAACTACTGGCTGTCGCATGTGTACGACCCGGCCGCCGGACAGGCCCACCGCGACGGCGACATCCATATCCACGACCTCGACATGCTCAGCGGCTACTGCGCCGGCTGGTCATTGCGGCAATTGCTTACCGAGGGCTTCAACGGCGTGCCGGGCAAGGTCGAGGCCACGCCGCCCCGCCATATGTCGGCAGCCATCGGGCAGATCGTCAACTTCCTGGGAACCCTGCAGAACGAATGGGCGGGCGCCCAGGCATTCAGCTCCTTCGACACCTACATGGCGCCTTTCGTACGCCGCGACAATATGTCGTATGCCGAAGTCAAGCAGGCCATGCAGGAACTCATCTACAACCTCAATGTGCCCAGCCGCTGGGGAACGCAGACGCCGTTCACCAACCTGACGTTCGACCTCACCTGCCCTGTCGACCTGCGCGAGCAGATTCCCTATATCGGCGGCGCCGAGATGCCTTTCAGCTACGGCGAGCTGCAGGCCGAAATGGACATGATCAACCGCGCCTACATCGAAGTCATGATGGCCGGCGACGCCAAGGGCCGGGTGTTCACTTTCCCGATTCCTACCTACAACATCACGGCCGACTTCGATTGGGACCACCCCAATACCGAACTGCTGTTCGACATGACAGCCAAGTACGGCCTGCCGTACTTCCAGAACTTCCTCAACTCCGACCTCGAGCCCCACATGGTGCGCTCCATGTGCTGCCGGCTCCAGCTCGACCTGCGCGAACTCCTGAAGCGCGGCAATGGGCTGTTCGGGTCGGCGGAGCAAACCGGCTCCGTGGGCGTCGTTACCATTAACTGCGCACGCCTGGGCTACCTGCATGCCGGCGACGAACCAGCGCTTCTGCGGCGCCTGGACACACTGCTCGACCTCAGCCGCGATGTCCTGGAAGTCAAGCGCAAGGTGGTTCAACGCTATATCGACCAAGGGCTGTATCCGTACACCCGGCGCTACCTGGGCACGCTGCGCAACCATTTCAGTACGCTGGGGGTCAATGGCATCAATGAAATGGTGCGCAATTTCAGCAGCGACACCGATGACATCACCACCCCACGCGGCCACGCGCTGGCGGTTCGCCTGCTCGACCATATCCGGGCCCGCATCACCGAATTCCAGGAATCCACCGGGCACCTCTACAACCTTGAAGCCACGCCTGCCGAAGGCACCACGTACCGCTTCGCACGCGAGGACCGCAAGCGCTGGCCGGACATCCTGCAGGCCGGCACCGACGCGCAGCCTTACTACACGAACTCCAGCCAACTTCCCGTGGGGCACACCGACGATCCCTTCCTGGCGCTGGCCATGCAGGAAGCGCTGCAAAGCAAGTACACCGGCGGCACTGTGCTGCACCTTTACATGAACGAAGCCGTGTCGTCCGCAAACGCCTGCCGCGCCCTGGTACGGCGCGCCCTCGAGAACTTCCGCCTGCCCTACATCACCGTGACGCCCACGTTCTCCATCTGCCCCAATCATGGCTACCTGTCGGGCCGGCACGAGTTCTGCCCGAAATGCGACGCCGAACTGCTATCGCGGACCCAGACATGCAGTCATGACTAGACGCTTCGGCGCCTGGTATTGCCCGCCCGGTCAGCCGGGCCTGTTTTCTCCCACAGGAGCTTCCATGCAAACCTTGAATTCCCCCACCGTCGGCAACGGCCCCGCACCGATCAGCGACGACCAGCGCGTACGCTGCGAAATCTGGACGCGCGTCATGGGTTATCACCGGCCGGTTACCTCATTCAATATCGGCAAGCAAGGCGAGTTCAATGAGCGACAGTTCTTCTGCGAACAACGTGCCGCCTGATCCAGCCTGCCAACCGGTCTCGTGGATCGCGGCGCCGCCCGCGGCTGCCACGGTACCCCGGGGCGAGCCGTGCATCGGCGGCCTCGTCCCGTTCTCAAGTGTCGACTGGCCCGGGGCACTTGCCTGCGTGGTGTTCATCGCCGGCTGCCCCTGGCGCTGCGGGTACTGCCATAACCCGCACCTGCAGACACGCGCCGGCCATTACAACTGGCATGCCGTGCTCGAGTTCCTGCAAGCCCGCCGCGGGCTTCTCGATGCCGTCGTATTCTCGGGAGGAGAACCGCTCAGTGAGCCGCAGCTTGCACAAATGATACGCAGCGTCCGGGCGCTCGGCTTCCGGGTGGCGTTGCACACGGCTGGCATCTACCCTTCACGTCTGCAGGCTTTGCTTCCGCGCCTTGACTGGATAGGGTTCGACGTCAAGAGCAATGCCCAGGGCTATGACGCACTTACAGGTCGGCCGGGTACATCGGCCACAACCGAGGCCTGCCTGGACGCATTGCTGGCCAGCGGTGTCGCGTTCGAATGCCGAACCACCTGGAGCCCGCGCTGGCTGCCCGAACCCGAACTGCTTGCCCTTGCCGACCACCTCGCGCACCGCGGCGTATCTCATTACGCAGTGCAAAACTATCGCCGTTCCCCCGACGCGGCGCCCGACGCCGTGCTCAGCGATAACGCCCAGTCCGAGCTGGCCGCGCTGTTCCCGCATTTTGCCTATCGCTAGGCAGATTGATTCCGCGCAATACGTAACGGCATCTGATCGCCTACCGTTTTGCCATTGCCCAAACTAGGGATTCTGTATCCATGTGGTTTAAAACACTGTCTCTCGCCGGACGCGAGTTGTTGCCCATTGTCCAAGGCGGCATGGGCGTAGGAATATCGGCGCACCGCCTGGCCGGCGCCGTCGCAAGCGAAAACGCCGTAGGCACCATCGCCAGCGTCGACCTTCGCCATCACCATCCAGACCTGCTTGAGCAAACCATCAAGTGCCGCGACCGCGCCGCCATCGACCAAGCCAACTGCGTGGCGCTCGACCGCGAAATCCGCGCTGCCCGCGAGCGCTCCGGCGGGCGGGGGCTCATCGCCGTCAACGTCATGAAAGCGGTACGTGACCATGCCGCCCTGGTAAAACAGGCTTGCGAAAGCGGCGCGGACGCCATTGTCATGGGCGCGGGCCTGCCTATCGACCTGCCCGACATGACAGCCGACCACCAGAAAATCGCGCTCATCCCCATTCTGTCCGAAGCGCGCGGCGTGGGCATCGTGCTGAAAAAATGGCTTAAAAAGGGCCGCCTGGCCCCCGCCGTGGTCATCGAGCATCCTGGCCATGCGGGCGGACATCTGGGCGCAACCAAGCTTTCCGACCTGCACGACGAGCGATTCAGCTTCGGCCGCGTACTGGCGGAATGCCGCGCGCTGTTCGACGAGCTGGGGCTGAATCGCGACGCTCCCAAGCTCATCGTGGCCGGCGGGGTGGGCTCGCACGACAAGGTCAAATACTGGCTGAACAACGGCGCCGACGCCGTCCAGGTGGGCACGGCCTTTGCCGTTACCACCGAAGGCGACGCCCACCCCAACTTCAAGCAGGTGCTCATCGATGCCGACCCTGCCAGGCTCAAAGAATTCATCAGCGTGGCCGGCCTGCCGGCCCGTGCGGTCGCGACCCCCTGGCTGACACGCTACCTGCGCCAGGAACAACGCCTGCAGCAAAATGCCCGTCCCGACCCGCGGCGGTGCACGCAACGCATGGACTGCCTGACCCAATGCGGCCTGCGTGATGGTCTGGCCCGCTTCGGGCAGTTCTGCATCGACCTGAAGCTGGCCGCCGCCATGCGCGGAGAAGTCGACAAAGGGCTGTTCTTCCGCGGCGCCTCGAAGCTGCCATTCGGAGAAGCCATACGGTCGGTGCGCGAGCTAATCAACTACCTGCTGCACGGCGACATGCCGGATGCGATGCCACACGCCGCCCCGCAACGTGACGCCGCCGTACTCACCTGATCATTGCCTTGAAGGCGGGGGGCTCGCGCCAGCCCCGCCGATCTTATCCCGGCGCAGCGCTATTTCTATTTGCTCGGGCCGCCAGCCCCGGCCAATTGCTGGGCTGCCTCGCTAGCCAGATTCCAGGCGGCTGCCCGCTCGGCGTCGGTGCAGTTGCTGTGATATCGCTTGGTCGCGCCATGCTCGCTCAGTACCAGATGGCATGAAGCCTGCACGCCGGCACTGGCCAGACAAGCCCGCACGCAAGCCAGTACGCATCCGTCCAGGGCCAAGATGGGCCGGCCGCTGCGAGCGCGCTTTACGAGCATGGGAACCCCACCGCCCACGCCGCTGATGCAAGACATTTCAGCCAGGCCTGCGTGGTCCAACCGAACCGCCAGATCGTTGGCCAACTGTGCCACGCTAGAGCACCCGGAGCACGAGTACACCAGCGGCAGATCGGATCGCCCGGACTTCATCGTTCAGACCTGGCCCGAGTGACGCAACCAGGCCGGGCGCTCGGTCGCATCCAGCCAGTTTTTCACGATCAAGCCCAGTTCGGTGTCGCCCTCTACGCGCAACCGTCGTTGAAAGAACAGCGTATCGGCGTCGCACGTACCGCGCATCATCGCGATGAAATCGCCCAGACTGGCGCTCAGTTCAAGATCGGCCTCGCGCTTCCATAGCGGCCTGAAACGTCCCTGGCGGCAGGTGAAGCAACTGCGCAGGCCCAGATCATCGATTTTGATGGCAAAGCGCTTGCCCTCAATTTCGGTCGGCGGCTGCAGCCACTTCATCAGGCGGGCAATTTCTAGGCCCGCGGCAAAATGCGCCGATACCAACGGAGCCGGCACCACGCGATCCATGCGTGCCATGATGGCGGTAAAACGTGTCATGAGAGAGACTCCACGTAATCGATACCGGGCCGGCCATGCCAGTATCCATTGCATCGATTGATGCCGGCTGGCGGCCGGACTTCGCCGGGCGCCTGGCCCTGCCGGATATCATCCAGTGCGCGAACCGCCGCCAGCGTGTTCTGCGAGTGCGGGCTCACCCTCAGTACGTCTACCCCCATGCCCACAAGCTCGCCGGCCCGGTCGATAAGGTCAAGGCAGGCCGCCGACTGGGTCTGAATCCCGTTGATGGCAAGAAAGGGTTGGCCTTCGCGCGTATTCACGGGCAAGCCATCGGGATATTCGATGCAGCGGAATTCGCACGCGTCCTTCTTCAGACGGAAGTGCCGCGCGGTAAAGCAGCGTGCCGAGAATGCCAGAGGCAATCTGCCCCACACCATCAGCTCGACTTGTATGCCGCGCGGACGTTCCTGCAACAGGCGCTGCATGTCATCGCGACCCATCTCGACGGGCGCCACCATGCGTATGGCGCCTTGCGCGGCCAGCCAGGCCAGCGTATCGCCGTGATACACATTCAGATGCGGTCCGGCCACAAAATGCCGTCCGTTCACATGACGCAAGGCGCCCACCTCGCCGACCTCGATCAGGAAGTCATCATGTTCGCACCAGCGCCGAAGCGCGTTTGCATCGGCGCTGGTCTCGATAAGCGTCTGGGTCGACAGGACGACGCTCTTGCCGGCATCACGCAAGGCACATGCAAGCTCCAGCCAGTCGGCCGCGCGTAGTTCGTGGCGTCTGCTGCACACCGTTTCGCCCAGATAGATGATATCCACCGGGCTGTCGAGCATGGTGGCGTAAAAATCCAATACAGTGCGGCGGGGCCAGTAATAGAGCAGCGGCCCCAGGGAAATCTGGTATGGCATGAGCATTATTTCCAGGGGCGGTCGAAGGCGCCCTGTGTAACTTGAGACCCTTCGGCGTGGCTAGCCAACGTGGACAGCCATTCGGGCTTGACGGAATATCGAGCCACGTCGGCGTGCACGGCGTCCAGCGCAGCGCGCAACGTCGCAACCACTTGCTGCACGTAGGCGGGGCTGCGCTGCCGGCCCTCGATCTTGATAGCCGCCACCCCCATGTTGTAGATGGCCGGCAGCAGCCCCAGCGCGTTGAGACTGGCTGGCTCTTCGATTGCGTAATCGGCCTGGCCTTCAACCTCGAAGCGCCCCTTGCACAGTGTCGGGTAGGCTGCGTGTTCGCCTTGCGCGTAGCGGTCGATCAGGATGCCATTAAGGCGGGCGTCCAGGCCGCTTTCGGTTTCGTACCAGCGCACGGCATGCGCGGGCGAGCACACGCCCTTGTTGTTGGGAGAATCGCCCGTGGCGTATGACGAAAGCAGGCAACGGCCTTCGGCCATGACGCACAGGCTGCCGAATCCGAAGACCTCGATTTCCACCGAGGTCTGCGCGCATATCTTGCCTATTTCGGCCATCGTGAGCACGCGCGGCAACACCACGCGGCTGATGCCGAACTGCTCGCGCATCAGTTCTATGGCGTCGACATGAGTAGCCGAGCCTTGCACGGACATATGCAGGCGCAGGTCGGGATAGCGATCGCGTGTGTACGCCATGAGGCCTGGGTCGGCCATGATGACGGCGTCGGCCTGCAAGGCGTGCGCCGCATCGACCGCGGCCCGCCATTCGTGGGCGCGCCCCGCCTGCGGGAAGGTATTGATGGCGAAAAGCACCTTCTGCCCCATGGAATGGGCCAGGTCGATGCCTGCGCGAACGTCGGTTTCGGTGAAGTTCAGGCCGGCGAAGTTGCGTGCGTTGGTGGCGTTCTTCAGCCCCAGGTAAACCGCATTTGCGCCAGCTTTGAGCGCCGCTTTCAAGGCAGCCAGGCTGCCTGCGGGCGCGACCAGTTCTAGATTGGAGGTACGCGTTTGCATGCGGCAGTGTAGGAGTCAGTCCTACACTGCCGCATTGTCAGAGATCAAACGTGCCGGCCCGCGAACCGACGCCCGCGCGCTTGCACTTAATACCCCCGGTCGCGCGCCACCACGCCGGTAAGCGGCTCGCCGCGCATGAAGCGCCCGATCTTGTCGGCGACCTGCGCAATAGTTTCGCGCCGGAGGCTGAGCGCGGCCACATGCGGGGTGATGGTCACGCGTGGGTGGCTCCAGAACGGATGATCCGAAGGCAACGGTTCCTGGCGGAATACATCCAGCGTGGCGCCCTGCATCCGGCCGTTTTCCAGCAGGGCCAGCAAGTCTTCTTCGACCAGGTGCTCGCCGCGGCCCATGTTGATAAGGCAGGCGTTGGGCTGCAATTGCTCCAGCGTGTCGCGACGCAGGATATTGCGCGTGTCGTCGGTCAGGGGCAACGTATTGATCAGTACGCGGGTTCGAGCCAGGAAAGCCGGCAATTGCGCCGTGCCGGCAAAACCCTGTACCCCCGGCGGAACGGCGCCACTGCGCGACCAGCCCGCAACGGGATAATCCAGTGACGCAAGGGTCTGGGCCACGCGAGTGCCCATGACGCCGGTGCCCAGCACGCCTATGGGCCATTGAGCGCGGTCGAGTTCGGGCAAGGGATTCCATAGACCCTGGCCTTGCTGGCGGACATAGTCGTCAAACTGCCGGCTGGCCCTTACCACGGCCCAAACGGCGTATTCGGCCATTTGTACCGCCATTCCGGCGTCTTCGAGCCTGACAATGGGCAGATCGGCCGGCAAAGTGGGCAGTTTGAACAAGGCGTCGACCCCTGCTCCCAGATTGAATACTGCCCGCAGCTTGCGCTCGCGCTCGAACAACGCCGCCGGAGGGCCCCAGACGACGGCAATTTCGGCATCCTGCGCCGGCAGGTCCGGCTGCCACATCACGACCCGGGAGCCCGGCAATGCTGCTTCCAGCGGGTCTATCCAATCGGCGGGCGAGATTTCATGGGTAGAAGCGAAGACAATTTTCATGGTCGCGGGAGACGTCAGAGTGAAAGAACCGGCAGCGCCGCAGTTCGGCCGGCGCCCCGCATGTATCTGATGATGATATAACAAGCGCATTGGCGGCCGGCGCATCGCCGGGCCCCTTCTCCAGGCCTGACAACCATGACAACACTGAACGACACTCAGTTGCGCGACGTGCGCTTCCAATTGCATCCGTATACCAATGCCGTCGTGCATCAACGCACCGGGCCGGTCGTGATCGACCGGGGTGAAGGCATTTATGTATATGACGACCAGGGCCGCCAGTATCTGGAAGCCATGGCCGGGCTATGGAGCGTGGCGGTGGGCTTCGGCGAGCAGCGGCTGGTCGACGCCGCGACCCGCCAGATGCAGAAATTGCCGTACTACCATACCTTCACCCACAAATCGCATACGCCCGCCATCGAGCTCGCCGAGCGCCTGATCGGTTACACCGATGGACGCATGGCCAAGGCTTTCTTCACCAACTCCGGGTCCGAAGCCAACGACACCGTGATCAAGCTGGTGTGGTATTACAACAATGCCCTGGGCCGCCCCGACAAGAAGAAGATCATCGCGCGCCAGCGCGGCTATCACGGCGTCACCGTGGCATCCGCGAGCCTGACGGGGCTTGCGGGCAACCATAACGGTTTTGACCTTCCATTGCCCCGCATGCTGCATACCGACTGCCCGCACCATTATCGCAATGCGCTGCCTGGCGAATCGGAAGAAGACTACGCCACCCGGCTCGCGGCGCAGCTGGAAGCCCTGATCACGCGCGAAGGTCCGGACACGATCGCTGCCTTCATCGGCGAGCCCGTGATGGGCGCCGGCGGCGTCATCGTTCCTCCGCGTACCTATTGGCCGAAGATCCAGGCCGTGTGCCGCAAGTACGACATCCTGGTGGTGGCCGACGAGGTCATCACCGGCTTCGGCCGCCTGGGGCAGCGGTTCGGGTCCGATGTGCTGGGAATCGAGCCGGACATCATGGTGCTGTCCAAGCAGATCACATCGTCATATCAGCCGCTGGGCGCGGTGCTGCTCAATGCGAAGGTCGCAGACGCCGTGACGTCGCATAGCGGGCGGCTGGGTACATTCGGCCATGGTTACACCGCCAGCGGCCACCCGGTGGCCACCGCCGTGGCGCTCGAAAACCTGAACATCATCGACGAGCGGGGGCTTATCGAGCATGCCGCCGAAGTGGGAGAACTCATGCAGCAGGAGTTGCGCGCGTTGGCCGGCCACCCGCTGGTGGGCGAAGTGCGCGGCCTGGGCCTGATCGCGGGCGTCGAACTGGTGGCCGACAAGGCCAGCCGGCGCCCATTCGACCCGCTGGGCAAGGCCGGCGCTTATGCCTACGAACGGGCCCATGCGCACGGCCTGATCGTGCGCGGCATCCAGGACACCGTGGCATTCTGCCCGCCGCTGATCATCCAGGCCACGCAGGTGCGCGACATGGTGCAACGCTTTGTGGCCACCTTGGACGACACCAGCGCGTTTGTGGGCGCCTGATCGGCGCCCGCGCCTAGCGCCGCCGCGAGCCAAGCAGCGAACCGAGCATGCCCCGTACCAACTGGCGCGCCAGGGTGCGGGCGGTGCTCTTGACCACGGACTGCACGACGCCATCGCGGCGGCCTCCACGCGGCCCCGTGGACCCGAACAACACATCGCTAAGGCCATCCATCAGACCGCCCGACTCTTGCCGAGCCTGCGCGTCAGGAACCTTGGCGGAAGCGCCATCACCGGCCGTCGCAGGCGCCTCGGCCGCAGCCCTTGTTGTCAGTACCTCATAGGCCGATTCACGATCGATGGTCTGCGCATACTTCGCCGCCATGGTCGGATCCTGCCGCAACGCCTGGCGCTCTGCGTCGGTGGCAGGGCCGATACGGCTTCCCGGCGGCATGACCCATGCGCGTTCGGTAGGCGCGGGCCTGCCCTTTTCGTCGAGCAGTGACACCAATGCTTCGCCCACCCCGAGTTCGGTGATGGCGGCCTCGATGTCCAGGCCCGGATTCGGGCGCATGGTCTGTGCGGCCGTCTTCACCGCTTTCTGGTCACGGGGGGTAAACGCGCGCAGCGCATGCTGGATCCGGTTGCCCAGTTGACCGAGCACCGCGTCAGGAATATCCAGAGGGTTCTGGGTGACAAAATACACACCCACGCCCTTGGAGCGCACCAGCCGCACTACCTGTTCGATCTTGTCCAGCAGGGCCTTGGGCGCATCGTCGAACAGCAGATGCGCCTCATCGAAAAAGAACACCAGTTTGGGCTGCTCGCGATCGCCGACTTCGGGAAGCTTTTCGTACAGGTCGGCCAGAAGCCACAACAAGAAGACGCCGTACAGGCGCGGCGACTGCATCAGCTTGTCAGCGGCCAGTATGCTGACAATGCCCCGCCCTTGCGCATCGGTGCGCATCAGGTCGTGTACATCGAGCATGGGTTCGCCGAAAAACCGGTCCGCGCCCTGGGATTCCAGCCTGAGCAGGCTGCGCTGGATCGCGCCCACCGATGCCGAGGACACGTTGCCGTACTGCGTTTTCAGTTCGGCGGCACGGTCGGCGACGTTCTGCAGCATGGCGCGCAGGTCTTTCAAGTCAAGCAGCAGCTGGCCCTCGTCATCAGCCACGCGGAACACCAGTGTCAAGACGCCTTCCTGGGTGTCGTTGAGCTCGAGCATGCGGGCAAGCAGCAGCGGCCCCATGTCGGAAACGGTAGCGCGAACCGGCACGCCCTGTTCGCCAAATACATCCCACAGCACCGCCGGGCTGGCCCCCCATACGGGTTCGGGCACCCCTATCGTTTTCAGGCGTTCCTGCAGCTTGGGCGATGATGCGCCCGCCTGGGATATCCCGGTAAGGTCGCCCTTGATGTCGGCCATGAATACCGGGGTGCCTATGCGGGAAAAGGCTTCGGCCAGCACCTGTAACGTAACCGTCTTGCCTGTCCCGGTGGCGCCGGTGATGCAGCCGTGGCGGTTGGCCAGCGCCGGCAGCAGGGTAAGCTTGGCCTGGGCGTTCTGTGCAACGACAATGGGATCTGGCATGGCTCGCTCTCCGGGGCGCAAAAATAGTGGCACAAGTGTATTGCGTGCGGCGCATGTTGTGTGCGGCCCCTCGTTGCCCGGCCCGAGTACCCGCAAGCACGGTAAAATGCCTGTTTTGCGTACATCACCTTCTGGAACATTATGGCGGGACACAGTAAGTGGGCCAACATCCAGCACCGCAAGGGGCGCCAGGACGCCAAGCGGGGCAAGCTCTGGACCAAGATCATCCGTGAGATCACCGTCGCGGCGCGGGCAGGCGGCTCCGACCCCGACAGCAATCCGCGGCTGCGCGTGGCCTGGGACAAGGCCACCGACGCCAATATGCCCAAAGACAACATCCAGCGGGCCATCCAGCGCGGGATCGGCGGCGCCGATGGCGCCAATTATGAAGAAGTCCGCTACGAAGGCTATGGCGTAGGCGGTGCGGCGGTCATCGTCGACTGCATGACCGACAATCGCACCCGCACGGTGGCCGAAGTCCGGCACGCCTTTTCCAAGAATGGCGGCAACCTCGGACAGGAAGGCTCGGTAGCCTTCATGTTCAAGCATTGCGGCCAGTTCGTATTCGCGCCGGGCACGGCCGAAGACGCCGTCATGGAAGCCGCCCTCGAAGCGGGCGCCGAGGATATCGCCACCGACGATGAAGGCGTCATCGAGGTCATCTGTGCGCCCGCCGACTATGCGGCGGTACGCAAAGCTTTCGAGACGGCCGGACTCAAGGCCGAGGTCGAAGGCATCGTCATGAAGCCCTTGAACGAAACCGAGCTCACCGGCGACGACGCGGCCAAGATGCAAAAGCTGCTCGACGCCCTGGAAAGCCTGGACGACGTCCAGGAGGTCTATACCAACGTCGTGTTCGACGAAGCACAATAAACCCGCACCGCGGCGAACCCGCCGCGACGGTCCCGCCAGGCGTGCCGTGCCGCGACGCCATGGCTACTTTATGAAGCATCAACCACACATGAAACTCCTGGTAATCGGCTCCGGCGGCCGCGAACATGCCCTGGCCTGGCGCCTGGCCCGCTCCCCTCGCGTTCACAAGGTATATGTGGCGCCGGGCAACGGCGGAACCGAACATGGCGACCTGCTGCAGAACGTGGCGCTTACCGGCCCGGAAGAACTCGCCGATTTCGTCCAGCGCGAAGGCGTTTCGCTTACCGTGGTGGGCCCCGAAGCTCCTCTGGCGGCTGGCGTTGTCGATGTGTTTCGCGCCCGCGGGCTGAAGATATTCGGGCCTACCAAGGCAGCCGCCCAGCTCGAAGCGTCCAAAGACTATGCCAAGGCTTTCATGGTGCGTCACGGCATCCCCACGGCCCGCTATGAAACTTTCACGGATCCGGCCCTGGCGCACGCTTACATCGACCAACAGGGCGCGCCCATCGTCATCAAGGCCGACGGTCTGGCCGCCGGCAAGGGCGTCGTGGTGGCGGCCGACCTCGAAGAGGCCCACGCGGCTGTCGACGCCATGCTCGGCGACGGCAGCCTGGGCCAGGCCGGCGCGCGCGTCGTCATCGAAGAATGCCTGGTGGGCGAAGAAGCCAGCTTCATCGTCATGGTCGACGGGCGTAACGTACTGGCGCTGGCCACCAGCCAGGACCACAAACGTCTGCGCGATGGCGATGCCGGCCCCAACACGGGCGGCATGGGCGCGTACTCGCCCGCGCCCATCATCACACCCGAACTGCACCATCGCATCATGCGGGAGATCATCCTGCCCACCGTACAGGGCATGGCTCGCGACGGTATTCCTTATACGGGTTTCCTGTACGCCGGACTGATGATCGCGCCCGGCGACGATCCAGACCGTTCCATCAAGACACTCGAGTTCAACTGCCGCATGGGCGATCCGGAAACGCAGCCCATCATGATGCGGGTCAAGAGCGATCTGCTCGACGCGCTGGAGCACGCCGTCGACGGCACACTGGACCAGGCCGACATCATCTGGGATCGCCGTACGGCGCTCGGTGTGGTACTTGCGGCGCACAACTATCCCGGCACTCCGCGAACCGGTGACGTCATTGCCCCCCTGCCCGCCGAAACCGAGGACTGCGTGGTTTTCCATGCCGGCACGCGCGCCGAAGGCGATCAACTGCTTACTTCAGGCGGCCGCGTGCTGTGCGTCACGGCCCTGGGCGACTCGGTGCGCATGGCGCGCGAGCGCGCATATGCCATGGTCGACTCCGTACAGTTCGCCGGACGCCAGTACCGCGCCGACATAGGCTGGCGCGCCCTGCGTCCCTCGCAGCAGAAATCCAAGCCGCAAGCCTGAGGCCTTTTCTGCCATGAACGCCGTTCCCATTTCCGACGTCCGCGCCTACCTCACCGGCCTGCAGGCACGCATCGTCCAGGCCCTGGAAGACGCCGGCCAAGAAACGTTTCGTACCGACTCATGGCAGCGGCCCGAAGGCGGAGGCGGCGTATCGCGCCTGATCGAGGGCGGCCAATTGTTCGAGCGGGCCGGCGTACTGTTCAGCCATGTGCACGGCAGCCAACTGCCTCCGTCGGCAAGCGCACACCGGCCCGAGCTTGCGGGCCGGTCGTGGCAGGCCATGGGCGTGTCGCTGGTATTGCATCCGCGCAACCCCTACGTGCCCATTACGCACATGAATGTGCGCATGTTCCTGGCGGCGGCGCGTGCGGGCCACGATGAGGCGGACGTATTCTGGTTCGGCGGCGGCCTCGATCTCACGCCGTGCTACCCCTTCGAAGAAGATGCCCGCCATTTTCACCAGGTTTGCCAGGCCGCGCTCGCGCCGCACGGCGCCGATTACTACCCCCGTTACAAGCGCTGGTGCGATGAATACTTCTACCTGAAGCATCGACAGGAAATGCGGGGCATAGGCGGCATCTTTTTCGATGACCTGAACGAACCCGGCTTTGACGCCTCGTTCGCGCTGCTGCGTTCGGTGGGCGACGCTTTCCTGCCCGCCTATCTGCCTGTCGTCCAGCGCCGCCGCGACATGCCCTATGCCGACCCGCAGCGCCAATTCCAGGCATACCGTCGCGGCCGCTATGTCGAGTTCAACCTGGTATTCGACCGCGGCACCCATTTTGGCCTGCAATCCGGCGGCCGCACCGAATCCATTCTTTTGTCGATGCCGCCCTGCGCGCACTGGCGTTACGACTGGAAGCCCGAATCCGGCACGCCCGAAGCGGCATTGGCCGATTTCCTCCAACCCCGGGACTGGGTGTGAAGCGCGTCGGCCTGCTCGGCGGCAGCTTCGACCCGGTGCACCAGGCGCACCTGGCGCTGGCCCGCGCGGCACTGAGCGAGCTTGAGCTGGACCAGGTCCAGTTCATCCCGGCCGGCAATCCCTGGCAGCGTGCGCCACTGCGTGCGGCGGGCTCCCATCGACGGCGCATGATCGAACTGGCCATCGCCGGCGATCCCCGGCTTGCCGTGAATCCAATCGAGCTGGAACGGGACGGCCCCACCTACACCATCGATACCCTGAAGGCGCTGCCCCAGGACGCCAAGTACGTATGGTTGCTCGGCGCCGACCAATTGGCCAATTTCTGCACATGGCGGCAGTGGAAGGAGATCGTCCGGTACGTAGACCTGGCCGTGGCCAGCCGTCCGGGCACATCGCTTGCCGCACCGGCCGAACTGCAGGCCTGGCTGCACGATCTGGGCAGGCCACTTCTGCAACTGCCGTTTACTCCCTTGGCCATATCGGCATCCGACATCCGCCGGCGCCTGGCCGGCGGCGACTCTACGGCGGGGCTGCTTCCCCCCGCGGTTGCCGACTACATCGCCGACCAGGGCCTGTACCAGTAGCCGCCCTCCTCGGCCCATTCCGCATGTGCGGAAAGGTTATATTTGCGAACATGGATATTCAGAAACTTCAGCGCGCCGTCATCGATGCCCTCGAGGATGTCAAAGCACAGGACATCAAGGTCTTCAACACGACGCATCTCACCAGCCTGTTCGATCGGGTCGTGATCGCCAGCGCCACCTCCAATCGGCAAACCCGCGCCCTGGCCTCCAGTGTGGCCGACCGTGGCCGGGCCCTGCGACTGTCGGGCATTACGGTCGAAGGCGAAGATACGGGCGAATGGGTGGTCGTGGACCTGGGCGACATCGTGGTCCACATCATGCAGCCTGCCATCCGCCAGTATTACAACCTGGAAGAAATCTGGGGTGACAAACCCGTGCGCGTCAAACTCTTGCCCGGCTCGGGCGGCGCGCCCGCGGCGGGCACTTGGGTCAGCGACACCGAATCCTGACCCCGCGTGAAGCTCATTATCATCGCCGTTGGCAATCGCATGCCCGCCTGGGTAGAAACCGCGTGGGACGACTATGCCAAGCGCCTACCCCCGGATTGCGCGCTGGAACTGCGTGAAATCCGGCCCGAGCCACGCACCACCGGCAAGACGCCGGCGCAAATGATGGCCGCCGAAGCGCGCCGCATCGAAACGGCCATACCAGGCGCGGCGTTACGGGTGGCGCTGGATGAGCGCGGACGGGACCTGACCACGATGGCGCTATCGCGCCAACTGGAACAGTGGCGCGCCGGCGGTCGCGATGTCGTATTCCTGGTAGGCGGCCCAGATGGCCTGGACGAAAACCTGAAACGCGGCTGCGACCTCCAGATCCGCCTGTCGTCGCTCACATTACCGCACCCCATGGTGCGCGTGGTGCTTGGCGAACAGCTCTATCGCGCCTGGGCAATATTGACCAACCATCCCTACCACCGTGCCTGAAACGTGATGGTACAAGCCACCAGCCCCGCCCTGGCGCTTCCCCGTATTTACCTGGCATCCGCCAGCCCGCGCCGCCACGAATTGCTTACCCAGATAGGTCTTGCACACACGGTGCTGAAAGTCCCGGCTCCCCCAGGAGAGGACGAGCCGCAGCACCCGGGTGAGCCTGCCGAGATCTACGTGCAGCGCACCGCCCGCGACAAGGCGCAACGCGCTGAACAATGGATCGTCGCACAGGATCTGCCGGCCTTGCCGGTACTCGCGGCAGACACCACCGTGGTGTTGCGTGGCGAAGTCCTGGGCAAACCCGCCAACCGGGAACATGCCATACAGATGCTGAGCCGCCTGTCCGGCAGCACGCATCACGTGCATACAGCACTCGCGCTTTGTCACCAGGGCAAGCTCTACGAAGCCGTATCCGTGTCGGAAGTTCGCATGCGGCAGTTGGATGACCCGGAAATCGCCCGTTATTGCGACAGCGGCGAACCTTATGGAAAGGCAGGCGCGTACGGCATACAAGGCCTCGCCGGCACATTCATCGAGCACCTGTCGGGCAGCTATACGGGCGTAATGGGGCTGCCCGTGCACGAAACAGCACTATTGCTGCGCCACGTCGGCATCCGGGTGCCCTGATCCTCAGGCGCCCGCCATTACTTCGAAGCACGCCTGCGCCACCTTGTGCGGATCGACTTTCTGTATATCGGACGATCCGTCCGATGGGCAGACATGCCTGGAATATGGACGGTCCCAGAACCACTCCGGATTGGCGTCGTTGAATACTCCCACATAGGGCACGCAGACACCCTGGCCGATATGGGAAGGCCCACAATCGTTCGCCACCACCAGGCGCGCGCGCAGCATAAGCGCCGTCAACTCCGGAAACGAGCACCCCGACACCAGCTCGAAATCGGGCCGATTCAGCGCCTGCAGAGCCGCCCGTTCAGCGGATTCAGCCGGGCCCAAAACAAACGCAAAACGGGTATGGGGCCCAAGGCGCGCTTTCAACAGATCCACCAAGGCCACGAAATTCCGGATTCCCCACCGCTTGAAATTGCCGTCGCCGCCACCCGTGACCTGCTCCCCGTGGTTAGTACGAAATCGATGTAGAGTCCGTTCACAAAGGAACGGCAATGAAGAAACGATTTACGGAAGAACAGATCATCGGGGTGCTGAAGGAGGCCGAGGCAGGGGCCAAGGTGGCCGAACTGTGCCG